>NZ_CP183770.1:1881428-2218214 GCF_048568905.1 Sphingomonas sp. HT-1
AGCTGAGCGAGAAGGAGCGCGCGATCCTGCCGCTGCTGGCGACCGGCGCCTGCATCCGCTTCACCCTGTCGCGCGCGTGGGATTGGCTCAACACGCCCGCCGACGCGCTGGTGACGCGCAAGGATCCGCTCGCCTTCTGGCGGCGGTCGCGTGCCTATGAGGCAGCCCTGTCGGCGCTGGCATGACCGAACTTCAGCATGTCGAGATCGCGACCGACGGCGCGTGCAAGGGCAATCCCGGCCGCGGCGGTTGGGGCGTCGTGCTGCGCATGGGCAGCGTCGAACGGGAGATGTCCGGCGGCGAGGCGCACACCACCAACAACCGCATGGAACTGATGGCGGCGATCGAGGGCCTGAAGGCGCTCAAGCGCCCATGCCGCGTGACGCTGTCCACCGACAGCCGCTATGTGATGGACGGCCTGACCAAGTGGATCCATGGCTGGATGAAGAATGGCTGGCGCACCGCCGACAAGAAGCCGGTGAAGAACGCCGATCTCTGGCAGGACCTGCTCGCCGCCGCCAAGCCGCACCGAGTCGAGTGGAAATGGGTGAAGGGCCATGCCGGCCACCCCGACAACGAGCGCGCCGACAAGCTCGCCAGCGACGCCGCATTGGCGCAATAGCGGGCGGCGGCGCATGTTCGGCTGGCTCAGGAGGCGAGCGCGGCGCCCGCAACCGGAAGCGCGCTGGACTGTCGAGGTCGATGCCCACCACCTCCAGATCACCGACGATGCCGGGACGGTGAAGCGGCTGGCGAAGCGCGACCTTACGGGCGTCGCCATCGAAACCAACGACTCCGGTCCGTGGGGAACCGACCTCTGGTGGCTTCTGCTTGGCCCGGACGATCGCGTCGCCTGTGCCTATCCGCAAGGCGCGACGGGCGAAAACGCGGCGCTGGATTACCTCACCGCCCTGCCCGGCTTCGATTTCGCGCAGATGGGTCAGGCGATGGGATCGACGGAAAACGCGTTCTTTCCCGTCTGGCAGAAGGCATAGCCGCGATTCTTACCGGCCCGCTTACTCGCTCTTCACGAAGAACCGGTCGATCACGTCCTTGGCCAGGCGCGCCGGACGGCGAGTCTCGGCGTCCAGGCAGCACCAGCTGGACTTCACTTCCGCCAGCACCTCCGTGCCCCGCCGGATCACGGTTTCGTAAAAGGCCCGCGCGCCCTGCACCTTTTCCAGCAGCACGGTGGCGACCACGTCGTCATCCATGAAGGCGGGGCGGCGATAGGTGATCTCGTGCTTCAGCGCGACCCACAGATGCTCGGCCACGGCCTCGACCGGGGCGAGCGCCTGCCAGTGGCTGACCACGGCTTCCTGCACCCATTTGAGATAAGAGGCATTGTTGACATGCCCCATGAAGTCGATGTCGTCCTGCGCAACGTCGACGCGGAATTCGAAGGGGATGGCAAACATGGTCACCTTACCATCATAGGGCAAAAGCGCGCCCGGCGCATCCCTCGGCACACCGAATCACGCCAGAAATCCCCCGGCGCCGCCGAGCCGCGCTTGCCGTAGCGGCAGAACTCAATCCGGGCCGATTTTCAGCCGGCGCGCGAGCGTGTCGCGCCGCGCGTCCAGTTCGTGGCGGGCGCGTTCGAGCAGTTCCAGCTCGGTCGCCTCCAGCAAATCGTCGACCACCCCGCGCAGATGGCGGCGCATCGCCGAACGCGCGCCGTGCGGATCGCGCGCGTGCAGCGCGTCCAGGATCGGGCGATGCTCGTCGAACCGCGGGTTCACGCCGTTGCGGCGCGCGCGATCGAACATATTGGCGCACAGCGGCGAGCGCGTGCGCAGATCCCACAGATACTCCACCACGCTGCGGATCGCGGCATTGCCGGTGGCATTGGCGATGGCGATGTGGAAGCGGTGATCGGCGTCGAACAGCGCGGCGTTGGCTACCGCCGGGTCTGACATTTCCCGCGCAATTCCATCCAGTTCGGCCAATTGGTCGGGCGTTGCCGATACTGCGGCAAGCGCCGCCGCCTCGCCTTCGAACAGGATGCGCGCCTCGGTCAGGTCGAACGCGCCGATATCCAGGTTCAGCGCGTCCTCGCGCAGGCCGCCCTGGCTGTCGCGGTGCGTAACGTACAGGCCGGAGCCGTGGCGCGCCTCGATCCACCCCTTCATCTCGAGCGCGATCATGGCTTCGCGGATGGTGGGGCGGCTGACCTTATATTCCTCGGCCAGATCGCGTTCGCCGGGCAGACGGGTTCCCGTCGCCCATCGGCCGGATTCGATGCCGTCGGCAATGGACGCGGCAACGCGCTGGTAAAGTTTGCTGCGATTGAGCTTCATCGGGAAACATTCATAGGCAAGAGCGGGCATTTCGCAAGGCAGTTTGGCCAGACCAATCAAGCCTTGGCGTCCAGGAATCGGGCAGGAAGATAGCGCGCTGGATCGATGTCGAACTCCGCTGCGGTACCCAGGATCGCGGCGGCCGCAAGCCCGGCAGCCGCCGGCGCCGTCTGGATGCCGAAGCCCCCCTGCCCGGCGCACCAGAAGAAGCCGGGAACCGCCGGGTCGGGGCCATAGACGGGGCGGCGATCGGGCGCGAAGCTGCGCAGCCCGGCCCATCGATGCTCGAGCGCCGCGACGCGCCAGTCCACCGCCCGTTCGAAACGATCAATCGCAATGGCGATGTCGATCTCCTCGGGTGCGGCGTCGCAGGGCGGGCTGTCGATCTCGTCATGCGGCGTCAGCCACAAACGCCCGCCGGCCTCGGGCTTGAAGTAGAAGCTGCCGCCCAGGTCGCTCACCAGCGGGCAGCCCGCCGGCGGCGCGGGATCGGTGCGCAGTTGCACCATCGTCCGGCGATAGGCGCGGATGCCGATCCGCGCCGCCCCGGCCAGCGCCGCCACCGCATCGGCCCAGGCGCCCGCCGCGTTGGCGAGCAGATCGGCGGTAAAGCGCCCGGCCTGCGTGTCGATCGTCCATGCGCCCGCCGCGCGCGTCAGGCCGGTCACCCCGGCGGACAGGTGCAGCACCGCTCCCGCGCGGCGGGCCTCGCCAAGGAAATGCTGATGCAGCGCGGCGACGTCGATATAGGCGCAGCCGGGTTCGTGCACCCCCAGCGCCCATTCGTCGCGCAGGCCCGGAATGCGCCCGCGCGGGTCCACCGGCTCCAGCGTCACGCCGCTGTCGGCGAACGTCGCGAGGAACGTGTCCACCGCCGCTTCGTCGCCGCGGCGCGCGATGTGCACCTCGCCCAGCGGATCGAGGAAACCGCCCGCGCGCAGCATCGGCCCGGAAGCAGTAGTCAGTGGCTGCACGTCCGGCCCGCCATAAGTTTCGGACCAGAACGCGGCCGAGCGCCCGGTGGCGTGATAGCCGGGACGATCCTCTGCCTCCAAGAGCAGCACGCGCATTTGCGGCGCCAGTGCGGCGGCAAGGCTCGCGCCCGCGATCCCTGCACCGATGATGGCAATGTCGAACCGGCTCATCGGCGCGCCGCCCGTGCCGCGAGAAACGCATCGATGGCCGCGAGCGCACGCTCCCGCACCGGATCGGCTTCGCGCAAAATCTCATGCGCGCTCTCCGGCCCGAAGCGCACCAGTTGTCCGTCGGGAAGGCGGGGCGCGATCCGCAGCGCCGCCCGTGCGTCCACCAGCCCATCGGCTTCGGCGACGAGCAGCAGCAGCGGCACCGCCACGTGTTCGATCGGGCCCGCTTCCAGCGCAGCCATCGAGTCGAAGGCTGCGAGCAGCCAGCGCCAGCTCGGCGGCCCGGTCAGCAGCGCGGGTGCCTCCGTCTGCCACCAGATTTCGTCGGCATAGCGGTCGGGATCGTGCGTCAACAGGCGCGAACGGGTTTCGGTGGTGTAGGGCTTCTCATTGCCCTTCCATGCCGGCCGCCCGGCATCCCCCAGCCGCGCGAGCAGCCGCGCCGCCGGTGCCGCGAGCCGACCGAGCGGACTGCGCACGCCCAGCATCGGTGCGATCAGCACGGCAGCGTCGGGCGCGATGGCATGTTCCGCCAGCGCGCGCAGCACAAGATGTCCACCCATCGAATGGCCCATCACGACATGCGGGCCCGGCGTGGACGCCGCCCATTCCCGATAGAAAGCAGCGAGATCGGCGATATAGGTCGCGAAATCGTCGATGTCGCCGCAATTGGCCTTGGTCGTCAGTCGGCCGGAACCGCCCTGCCCGCGCCAATCGAAAGCGGCGATGTTCCATCCTTCGTCATGCCAATGGCCGAAGCTTTCCAGATATTTCTCGAAAACGTCCCCGCGGCCGGTCTGAAACAGCATGCTGCCCCGCGCCGGCGCGGATTCCGCCGGCCAGCGGAAGCGCCGCAGCGCCCAGCCGTCGCGCGCGATCCACGAATCGACCAGGGCCTGCGGAGGAATGGCGCGGCGCAGCTTCGGTAAATCTGCCATGGTTCGTGGTTACGGTTTCGTAAGCCCGCCCGTCTAGCCACTTGGCCCCATGGGGGCGATCTTCTCAGCGGTTCTGCTCGGCGCGCTGGTGCTGCTGCTGCTCGCAGCCGGCGTGCAGGACGTGCGCACGCGTGAGATCGGCAATCGCAGGAACGCGGCGATCGCGCTGCTCGCACCGGCATGGTGGTGGGCGCAGGGGCTGGCGGCCTGGCCGGATATTGCCCTCCAGATCGGATCTGCCGCGCTCGTCTTCGCGCTGTTCGCCGGCGCCTTCGCGCTCGGCCAGATGGGTGGGGGGGACGTGAAGCTGATCGGTGCGGTCGCGCTGTGGTTGCCGCTGCTGCCGCTGCTGCGGATGCTGGTGGGCATGGCGCTGCTGGGCGGTGCGCTGACCCTGGCGATGCTCGCTTATGCGCGGCTGCGCCGGCACGACGTCCGCTCGATCGAGATTCCCTACGGCGTGGCGATCATCGCGGCGACGCTGATCGCGCTGCACGAACCGATTCTTAACCGCTTTGGATGATACTTAACGCCGCCGAAACCGGGCGCGGCCAACGACACGAAAAGGTGTGATTTCAAGATGGATCCACGGAGGCTATTGCTGATCGTCGGCGCGCTTGTCGTCGCGGCGGTCACGGCGTTTCTGGCGCGCAGCCTCGTGGTGGGCACGCCTGCGCCAACCGCGGTCGCCGTGCCGGTGCTCGGCCCGCCTGCGCCACCGGCCAACACCACCGAAGTGCTTGTCGCACGCCGGGCGTTGCCGGTCGGCACGATCCTGGATGCCAGCACCGTCGAATTCCGTCCCTGGCCAAAGGAACTGGTAGCCGGCGCCTATCTGCTGCGCGGGCAGACCGATGTCTCGCGGCTGCAAGGCACCGTGGTACGCTTCGCCATTCCCGCCGGCCAGCCGGTGCCGCAGGGCGCGCTGGTCCAACCCGGAGACCGCGGCTTCCTTGCCGCCGCGCTGGGACCGGGGATGCGCGCCATAACGGTGCCGGTGTCGGCGCAGAGCGCGGTGGCCGGCTTCGTTTTCCCAGGCGACCGTGTGGACCTGATCCTCACCCAGACCGTCGACGGCGGCGGCGACGGCCCGCCGCTGCGCGCCTCGGAAACCGTACTGCGCAATCTGCGCGTGCTGGCCACCGATCAGCGCACCGACAAGCAGACCGATGGGCGCGGCAACACCGTCGTCAACGGCTATTCGACGGTCACGCTGGAGGCAACCCCGCGGATCGCCGAGAAGATCGCCGTCGCGCAGACGGTCGGCGCGCTGTCGCTCTCGCTCCGCTCGATCGCCGACGCGCCGGACGATCTGGAGGAAGCAATCGCCAGCGGCGCGATCGAGGTGCCCGACGATCCTCGCCAGGAAAAGGCGATGCTCGCTCGCCGCACCGCGCGGCCGCAGGAAGGCGGCGAAACCTTCGTAACGGGCGCCGACGTCTCCCGCTTCCAGCGCAGCACCGTACCGGGCCGATCGGAAGCCGCACCGTCGCTGTCCGCCACCGCCGCGCCGGCGCCCGCTGCCGGCAGCGCGGCGGCGGTCCGCGTGGTCCGCGTGGTCCGCGGCAATGACAGCAGCCTGGTGCCGGTGGGGGGAAAGAACTGATCATGGCGATTCAGCCGCTCCTCCGCGCCACCCTTGCGACCGCCCTTGTCGCGCTCGCGGTCGCGCCGGTCTTCGCCCAGCAACGCCCGCCACGCGCCGTCGCCCGCATGGCCCAGCTTCCGGCCGGCAGCCAGCGGCCGCAGAACGATGTCGCGCTGTCGATCGGCGAGGGCGAACTCGTCACCCTGCCCGCCGCGGCGGCCAATATATGGACATCCAATCCCGGCGTCGCCGATGTCTATGTCGCCAGCACTCGGCAGATCCATCTGTTCGGCAAGGCGGCGGGCGAGGCGACGGTGTTCGCCACCAGCGCCAGCGGTGCGATCGTCTACGCCGCCACGGTGCGCGTCAGCCAGAATCTCGGGTCGATCGATCGCATGATGAAGGCGGCGATGCCCGATGCCGATATCACCGTCACCACGGTGGGCCGGCTCGCGGTGCTGAACGGCACGGTGCGCTCGCCACAGGACAGCGAACAGGCGCAGCAGCTCGTTACCAGTCTGCTCAACCCCGATCCGAATGCCGCGTTGAAGATCGGCGTGGTCAATCGGCTGCGGACGGCCACCCCGCTGCAGGTGCAGTTGCAGGTCCGCTTTGCCGAAGTCAGCCGCAGCTTCGTCAAGAACCTGAACGTCAATCTCACCAATCGCGATCAGGGCAGCTTCCTGTTCGGCTTCCAGCAGGGCACGCAAGGGTCGATCACCACCAACAACGGGACGATCGTCGATTCGGCCAGCGGTGTGGGACCAGGCGGCAAGATCTACAAATTCCCCGCCCCTGGCAGCGGCAACAGCCTGATCGGCGCGGCCGGGCGGTTGCTCGGCACCGATCTGCTCGCCAGCCTCGATTTCGGCGAGACGATCGGCCAGGTTTCCACTCTCGCCTCTCCCAGCCTCACCGCGCTTTCCGGCGAAACGGCCAATTTCCTTGCCGGCGGCGAAATTCCGATCCCGATTGCTCAGGCGCTCGGCACCACGACGGTGGAATATAAGCAATATGGCGTCAGCCTTGCGTTCACGCCCACCGTCATGTCCGACGGCCGGATCGCGCTGCACGTCCGGCCAGAGGTGTCGCAGCTTTCCTCCTCCGGTGCCGTCACGGTGAACAACACGACGATCCCGGCGCTCACCACGCGGCGGAGCGAAACCACCGTGGAGCTCGGCTCCGGCGAAAGCATGGTGATCGGCGGCCTGCTGCAGAACAGCCACAATAATTCGATCACCAAGACGCCGGGCCTGGGCGACATGCCGATCCTGGGGGCGCTGTTCCGTTCCAACGCATTTCAGCGCAACGAAACCGAGCTGGTCATTGTGATCACCCCCTATCTCGTCCGCCCGGTCAACGCGAACCAGATCGTGCTGCCGACCGACGGCTACCGCGCGCCCAACGACTTCGATCGCCTGTTCCTGGGCAAGCTCGCCGGCAGCGGCGCCAAGCCCGCGCCCAAGCCGAATGCTGCACCCGCAGCGCCGGCCGGCAGCGCCAACCAGCCGGCGCCCGCGCCGGGCTTCAGCTTCTGATCGCGCATGAGGAGACTCCGCTTGTTCCCGCGCACCCCCCGCCCGCTCCTTGCCGCCCCGGTCCTGCTCCTTGCGGCGTGCACCGGCTATAGTAGCGGCCTCGAATCGGTCCACCAGCCGGTCGTCACCGAACAGCGTCTCGCCATCGACGTACGAGCGGAGTCCGGCGGGCTCGCTGCGGACGAAACGCAGCGGCTGGGCGCATGGATGGCGGCGCTCGGCCTGCGCTATGGCGACAGCATCGCCGTCGACGACGGAGCCGAAGGGGCGCTGGCGCGCGCGGACGTTGCGGCGCTGGCCAGCCGCTATGGCCTGACGCTGGCCGAGCGTGCCCCGGCGACCCTCGGCGCGGTCAGCCCGGGCACGGTGCGCGTCGTCGTGTCGCGTTCGATCGCCAGCGTGCCCGGCTGCCCGGAATATGCGCGCCCCGCGGCGGCGAGCGCGGACGCCAGCACCGGCTCCACCTTCGGTTGCGCAACCAACAGCAATCTTGCGGCGATGGTCGCCGATCCGGCCCATCTGGTGCGCGGCGTGTCCGATACAGCCACGCCCGATCCGGCGACGTCCGCCAAGGCGATCGCGGCCTATCGCGCTGCGGCGCCGAGCGGCGGCGGCGGCACCACGGTCAAGGCCGAGTCGACCGGAGGCTCGCCGCGGTGAACATGCCGTTCAACCCGCAGCGCGCCGGAGACCGGGAGCCCTTCGCCGCTTTCGTCTGTGACGATGCGACCTTGGAGATGATGCGACCGGTCACGGTCGAGCTTGGATGGGCGCCGGAAAAGGTGATGCGCGGCAGCCCGCGCGATGCCGTGCAGACGCTGGCCGTGTCGGCCAGCCCCAGCATTCTGTTCGTCGATCTCTCCGATTCGAGCGATCCCCTCAGCGACATCCATGCCCTTGCCGAAGTGTGCGAACCGGGCACCGTAGTGATCACCGCCGGTCAACTGAACGACGTGCGACTGTATCGCGCCCTGCTCGCCAGCAGCGTTCAGGACTATCTGCTGAAGCCTATCCACCCGGAATTGCTGCGCGAAGCCTTTCTGAACGCGCAGGCCAATCTGTACGGCGCCGATATGCGCGAGGTCCAAAGCGGTCGGCCGCACTGCGCAGTGGCAGTGATCGGCACCCGCGGGGGCGTGGGCGCGACCAGCATCGCGACGTCGCTCGCCTGGCTGATCAGCAACCAGGGACAGACCACCGCACTGCTCGACCTGGATGTGCATTTCGGTACCGGCGCGCTTTCGCTCGATCTGGAACCCGGACGCGGCTTGACCGATGCGATCGAAAATCCCAGCCGCATCGACGGGCTGTTCATCGAACGGGCGATGGTGCGCGCATCGGAACGCCTGGCGGTGCTGTCAGCAGAGGCGCCGATCCATGCGCCGATGATGGGGGACGGCGCGGTCTTCTATCAGTTGCAGGAAGAGATGCGCCACGCATTCGACTGCACCGTGGTCGATCTGCCGCGCCAGATGCTGGTGCATCACCCCCATCTGATCGCCGACGTACAGGTCGCCGTGCTCGTCACCGAACTCACGCTCGCGTCCGCGCGCGATGCGATCCGCATCCTCAGCTGGCTGAAGACCAATGCGCCGGAAACCCGCGTCCTTATCGTCGCCAACAAGGTGCCCTCGGCGGCGATGCTCGAGATCAGCCGCAAGGATTTCGAAGGATCGATCGAACAAAAGCTCGATCTGGTGCTGCCCTTCGAACCGCGGATCGCCGCGCAGGCAGCCAAGCTGGGCAAGCCCATCGCGAACGTCGCCAAGGGGCATCGCGGCCTTGCCGGCCTCGCCGATCTGGCCAGGCGCATCATCGCCATCGGTGAGGCGAGCGATGCGGGGGATGCCGCGCCTGCCAAGCCGATCGCGGGCGCATCGCTGCTCGGCCGGCTGGGCGGATTGAAGGCGCTGCTGGCCCCAAGCCGGACGTAGGGAGACGCAGCGTGTCGGTTCTGCCTGTGCTCGTTATCGGTGGCGGCGTCTCCACGACGCTGTTGCTGATCGCGCTGGCATTTTCGGGTCCCTCGACGGGGCGGGCAAGCGCGCGTCGCCTGTCCTCCCTGCGCGACCGCCACCTCACCAGCATCGACACGCCCGATGGCACGCCCGCGCAGTTGCGCGGCATTTCCACGGCGCAGGCGACCGAGTGGGATCGCATCGCGGCGCAGCTACTGCCCAACCGGGCGCAGCTGGCGAAGCGGCTCGATCGGACGGGCAAGGACTGGACCATCGGCCAATATGGCGGCGCCACGCTGGGCGTGATGCTCGCGGCGACGCTGCTCTTGCTGATGAGCGGCATGGGATCGCTGCTCGCGCTGGCGCTGGGGATCCTGGTAGGATTGGCCGTGCCGCACATGGTGCTGAATCTGTGCATCGCACGGCGCGGCGCCCGCTTCACCGCGCGCTTTCCGGACGCCATCGACCTGCTCGTGCGCGGGCTCCGCTCTGGCCTGCCCGTGCCCGAGACGATGGCCGTGGTCGGCCAGGAAGTCGACGGCCCGGTGGGTGAGGAATTCCGCGCGATCGGCGACAAGATCAAGATCGGCCGCACGCTCGACGCCGCGCTCCAGGATACCGCCGACAAGCTGGACACGCCCGAGTTCCGCTTCTTCACCATCACCATCGCCATCCAGCGCGAAACCGGCGGCAACCTCGCTGAAACGCTGTCCAATCTGGCCGAGGTGCTGCGCAAACGCGCGCAGATGCGGTTGAAGATCAAGGCCATGTCCTCGGAAGGCAAGGCCTCCGCCATGATCGTGGGGGCGCTGCCCTTCATCGTCTTTGCCCTGATCTGGTTTCTCAACAACGGCTATATGGCTCAGTTCTTTCTCGATCCCCGGCTGATGCTTGCCGGTGCCGGCGCGGTGGTGTGGATGGCGCTGGGCGCCTTCATCATGGCCCGCATGGTTCGGTTCGAGATCTAAAGCGATGTCCTCCGCTCCCCTCTCGCTTCTCGGCCTCGATCCCGGCTGGGTCGCAGCGATCCTGGCCGGCATCGCCGCGATCGCGGTGATGGTCGCCCTGTATGCTGCCTTCATCGCCACCGATCCGATGACGCGGCGTGTCCGCGTGCTGAACGAGCGGCGCGAGCAATTGAAGGCCGGCATCGTCCTCCCGGCAAAGCGCCGCGCGACGCTCGTCCAGCGCAGCGATACGACCGATCGCATCCGCGCCCTGCTCTCCGCGCTCCGCGTTCTGCAGGACGAGCAGCTCGAACAGATGCAGGTGAAGCTGTTGCGCGCCGGCATCCGCCGCCGCGAATTCGCCGTCATTCTGATCTTCGCGCGCATGATGCTGCCGATCCTGATCGGCGGCCCGGTCCTTTATATCGTCTACGGCACCGATGCGGTCGCCGACTGGTCGCCGCTCAAGGCCTATGCGCTGGCCGCCGGCGCGCTGGTCCTCAGCTACAAGGCACCGGACCTGTACCTCAACAACCGCATCCAGAAGCGCAGCCATGCGATCCGCCAGGCGCTGCCCGACGCGCTCGATCTACTGGTGATCTGCGCCGAAGCAGGCCTGACGATCGATGCCGCCTTCGCCCGCGTCGCGAAGGAGCTTGGCCGCGCCTATGCCGAACTGGGCGAGGAATTCTCACTGACGGCGATCGAGCTCGGCTTCCTCACCGATCGACGTCAGGCGTTCGACAATCTCGCCACGCGAATCGATCTGGAATCGATCCGCGGCGTGGCGACAACGATGATCCAGACCGAAAAATACGGCACCCCGCTGGCCTCTTCGCTGCGCGTACTGGCCGCCGAGTTCCGCCACGAGCGCATGATGCGGGCGGAGGAAAAGGCCGCGCGCCTGCCGGCGATCATGACCGTGCCGCTGATCCTGTTCATCCTGCCGGTACTGTTCATCGTAATCCTGGGGCCGGCTGCCTGCTCGATCCACGATACGCTGATGCGCTGAAGGATGCGCGGGAACCCGGCTGCGGCTTGCCGGTTCTGTCCGAGTTGCCGGAGCCAGAACCATGACAGAACTGCCTTTTACCACACCTCTCCAGTTTGTCGGGCTCGCGCTCGCCTTGCTCGCAGGCTGGCTGCTCGGCATGGCCACCAGCGCCAACGGGCGCCGCTGGCGCGAACAATATGAGCAGGAGCGTGACCAGCATCAGGCGGTGCGCAACGAACTGAGCACCGCCAATACCCGTATCCGCGATCTCGAAGCCGCCAATTCGCGGCTGGAGCGCAACCTGGCCGATCGCCGTGCACCCGAGCCCGCGCATAGCGATCCCAAGAGCCGCCGGGAAACGGCGATGCGCAGCTGGTTCTACGGCGGCACCGACGTGCTTTCGCGTATCCGCGGGATCGACGAACATCGCGAGCGCCAGCTCAACCAGCTCGGCATCCAGCAGTTTCGCGACATCGAAAACCTGCCGCGCGAAGACGAGCTGCCGCTGGAAGAACGGCTGGGCGTGCCCCACGGGACGATCGTCGACGAACAATGGCGCGAACAGGCGGCGATGCTGCGGAGCGGCCATGCCGAGGAGCATGAGCGCCGCTTCGGCCGCGTCGCGTAAGGATTTCGGAGCAAGCCAGCATCGCTCGGGCTCCGGCTCGGGCGATTTCTGCTTGCAGCGTATGTGGCCGCCCTACTTCAGCACGGCCGCCGTGTAATTCTCCACCACCTCCGCCAACGCACGGCCCTCCGCATCCAGCACCAGCGCGCGGTGGCGCAGCACATAGGGCGCGATGCCGGCAAGCAGCTGCTCCAGCGGCTTGCGGTGCGGCTGCAGCGGCAGGATCACCGCGCCGAACGGCCGCTCCCCTTGCTCCAACGCCGCGTTCATCTCGGGCGTGAGGCGCGCGGGCACATACCAGTTCTCCGCCACCGAGAAAGGCACGCCCGCGCAGCGGAGCACGACGCTGCGATAGGCCACCCTCTCCTCCGGCCCGACGCCGAGTCGTTTGCGTTGCTCCGGCGTCGGATCCTTGTGTGCCGCACGATCGACTTCCGCACGGATCGGCTGTCCACAGCGCCGCTCCAGCACGGCGGTGGCGGTCGCGCTGGCGAGAAGGTCGCGGCTCAACGCCGCCGCATCGTCCGTCGCCGCCGCTACCGCCACTACCAGCATCACTTTCCTCGAATGGCTGCCTGCGCTGCCGCCAGCCGCGCGATCGGCACGCGATAGGGCGAGGCCGAGACATAATCGAGCCCCGTCTTCTCACAGAATGCGATCGACGCCGGATCGCCGCCATGCTCGCCGCAGATGCCCAGCTTGATGTCAGGCCGGGTCGCACGGCCGCGGTCGGCGGCAAGCGCGATCAGCTGGCCGACGCCCTCGACGTCGAGGCTGACGAACGGATCCTTGGCGTAGATGCCCTTCTCGACATAGGTCGTCAGGAAACGCGAGGCATCGTCGCGGCTCACGCCCAGCGTGGTCTGGGTGAGGTCGTTGGTGCCGAACGAGAAGAAGGCGCCCACTTCGGCGATCTCGCCCGCCATCAGTGCTGCGCGCGGCAGCTCGATCATCGTGCCGACCAGATAGTCGAGCGTGCGGCCCTTCTCGGCGAACACCGCCTGCGCTGCCTTGTCGACCACCGTCTTCATCAGCTCCAGCTCGCGGCGGGTGCCGACCAGCGGGATCATCACTTCCGGCACCGGCGCCGCACCCGACTTCTCCGCCACCGCGATCGCCGCCTCGAAGATCGCGCGCGCCTGCATCTCGTAGATTTCGGGATAGGTCACACCCAGACGACAGCCGCGATGGCCGAGCATCGGGTTGAACTCGTGTAGCTCGGCCGCGCGGCGCTTGAGCGTGTCGACGTCCACGCCCGCCGCCGTCGCGACCTCGGCGAATTCCGCCTCTTCGTGCGGCAGGAACTCGTGGAGCGGCGGATCGAGCAGGCGGATCGTCACCGGCAGGCCCGCCATCACCTCGAAGATCTCGAGGAAGTCGCTGCGCTGTTCGGGCAGCAGCTTCTCCAGCGCAGCGCGACGGCCGGCCTCGTCCTCGGCGAGGATCATCTGGCGCACTGCGGTGATGCGCGCCGAATCGAAGAACATGTGCTCGGTGCGGCACAGGCCGACGCCCTCGGCGCCGAACTCGCGCGCGGTGCGGCAGTCGAGCGGCGTCTCGGCATTGGCGCGCACCTTGAGGCGGCGGACTTCGTCGGCCCAGGCCATCAGCGTGCCGAAATCGCCCGACAGCTCGGGCTGCACGGTCGGCACCTGGCCGGCCATCACCTCGCCGGTGGCGCCGTCGATCGTCACCATGTCGCCCTCGCGGACCTCACGGGTGCCGACACGCATCACCTTCTCGCGCGCGTTGATCGACAGGCTGCCCGCGCCGGAGACGCAGGGACGGCCCATGCCGCGCGCCACGACCGCCGCGTGGCTGGTCATGCCGCCGCGTGCGGTGAGGATGCCGCGCGCCGCGTGCATGCCATGGATGTCCTCGGGGCTGGTCTCGACGCGGATCAGGATCACCGCGTCGCCGGCATTGGCGCGCTTCTCCGCCGTGTCGCTGTCGAACACCGCGAGGCCCGAGGCGGCGCCTGGGCTGGCGGGCAGGCCCTTGGTCAGCACGTCGCGCGGCGCCTTGGGATCGAGCGTCGGGTGGAGCAGCTGGTCGAGCGCCTGCGGATCGACGCGCAGGATCGCCTCCTCGCGGGTGATCAGCCCCTCATTCGCCATGTCGACCGCGATCTTGAGCGCCGCCTTGGCGGTGCGCTTGCCGCTGCGGGTCTGCAGCATCCACAGCTTGGCGCGCTCGACGGTGAACTCGATGTCCTGCATGTCGCGGTAATGCGTTTCGAGCCGGTCGAACACCGCCGCCAGCTCGCCATAGACCTCGGGCATCGCCTCTTCCATCGAGGCAGGCTTGGCGCCTGCCGCCTCGCGAGCGGTCTTGGTCAGATATTGCGGCGTGCGGATGCCAGCGACCACGTCCTCGCCCTGCGCGTTGATCAGGAACTCGCCATAATAGGCCCGCTCGCCGGTCGAAGGGTCGCGGGTGAAGGCCACGCCCGTCGCCGAGGTGTCGCCCATATTGCCGAACACCATCGCCTGCACGTTCACCGCGGTGCCCCAATCGGCCGGGATGTCGTTCAGCCGGCGATAGACCTTGGCGCGCTCCGACTGCCACGATCCGAATACCGCGCCGATCGCGCCCCAGAGCTGGTCGTGCACGTCCTGCGGGAACGGCTTGTTCCACAGCTCCTCGACGATCGCCTTGTACTCGGCGACCAGCGCCTGGAGGTCGCCGGCCGACAGCTCGGTATCGAGCGTGAAGCCGCGATCTTCCTTGGCGATCTCCAGCGCGTCCTCGAACCGGCCATGGTCGAGACCGAGCACGACATCCGCATACATCTGGATGAAGCGGCGATAGCTGTCCCAGGCGAAGCGGTCGTCGCCGCTGGTGGCGGCCAGCCCCTGCACCGTCTGGTCGTTGAGGCCGAGGTTGAGCACAGTGTCCATCATGCCCGGCATCGACACGCGCGCGCCCGATCGGACCGAGACGAGCAGCGGATCGCCCGCGTCGCCGAACTTCTTCTCGGTAATGCCTTCGATATGCGCGATGCCGTTCGCGACTTCGGCCTTCACGCTTTCGGGGAAGGTCTCGCCTTCCTCATAATAACGCGTGCACATTGCCGTCGAAATGGTGAAGCCGGGCGGCACCGGGAGGCCGATCGAGGCCATCTCGGCAAGGTTCGCGCCCTTGCCGCCGAGCAGAAACTTGTCCCCCGCACCACCGTCCGAAACACCACCGCCGAAGCGGTACACATATTGCGTCATTCTGATCCCCTTCCGATCGAAAGCGCCCCTCCAAGACAAAAGGGGCGCTACCGCAGCTGCGAAGACTCAGGAACCGCTGACTACGTTGTCGGTGCCGGTTTATTTCAGGACAATGGCAGTTTCAGGCCAATTTACCAGTGATTAATCGTACAATTAAGGGTCTCAACCCTCTATTCTGGCGAAGTCCGCGACCTTGTGCACTGCATCACGCATCCGCGCGAGCAGGCCCAGCCGCGCGGCACGCTTGGCGGGATCGGCATCGTTGACGGTCACCTGATCGAAGAAGGCGTCGATCGGCGCGCGCAGGGTCGCGAGCGCGGCCATGGCATCCTCGAACTGCTCGGCTTCGATCGCGGCGGTCGCCTTGGGCTCGGCGGCGTCGAGGGCCGCGGCGAGCGTGGCCTCGGCGGGTTCGGGCGCGGGGTTCACCGCGCCGGCTTCCCATTCCTCCTTCTTGAGGATGTTCGCCGCGCGCTTGTAGCCGGCGAGCAGGTTGGCGCCGTCCTCGGTAGTGACGAACGCCTGCAACGCCTTCACCCGCGCGAGCAGCCGGACGAGATCGTCCTCCCCGCCGAGCGCGAACACCGCATCGATCAGGTCGTGGCGGACACCCGCCTCGCGCTGCTGGACCTTGAGGCGGTCGGCGAAGAAGTCGAGCACTTCGGTCAGCACGTCAATTGACAGCTGCGAAACCTCGAAATGCAACGGAGAGCTATACTCCTTCGACAGAGGAATATTCTGCGACACCGCAATATCCATCGCCCCTTGCCCCAGCGTCGCCAGCCGCTCAGAAATGGCAGGATTCTGATCACAAAGGATTTTCGCGACCTGATCAAACACTTTCAGCAACTCAGCTCGGAGGCCGTTGATGATGATCAGAATTTCTGAACCCAGAGTAGCCCGACGAAGGGCAAAAGGGTCTTTCGAACCAGTAGGCCTTTGGTCGATTGCGAAGAAGCTGACGATCGTATCCAGCTTGTCCGCCAGCGCCACCGCCACCGTCACCGGATCGGTGGGGACGTCGTCGCCCTGCCCGACCGGCTTGTAGTGATCGCGGATCGCCGCGGCGACCGCCGGGTCCTCGCCCTGCGCGGCAGCGTAATAGCCGCCCATCAGACCCTGCAGTTCGGGGAACTCGCCGACCATGCCGGTGACGAGGTCCGCCTTGGCGAGTTCGGCCGCGCGGCGCGCGAGCGCGGGATCGCAGTTCGGCACGATTTTCTCGGCCGCCAGCCACTCGGCCAGCTTCGCGACGCGCGCGACCTTGTCGGCCACCGTGCCCAGCTTCTCGTGGAAAACGATCTTCTCGAGCTTCTGCACCTGATCGGCGAGCGGCACCTTGAGGTCCGTCTCGTAGAAAAACCGCGCATCGCTGAGCCGGGCCGCCAGCACCTTCTGGTTGCCCGCGACGATCTTCTCGCCGCCATCGGCCGCGTCGATATTCGCCACGCACACGAAGGCGTTGGCCAGCTTGCCAGCGCCATCGCGGCACACGAAATATTTCTGGTTCACCCGCGCGGTGAGCTGGATCACCTCGGGCGGCACCGCCAGGAAGGCTTCGTCGAAGCGGCCGAGCAGCGGCATCGGCCATTCGGTGAGCCCGGCATTCTCGAACAGCAGGCCCTCGTCTTCGATCAGGCTGAGCCCGGCCTTCTGCGCCGCCATCTTCGCGCCCAGCGCGATGATGTTGCGGCGCTCGGCCCCGTCGACGATGACATGGCAGGCGCGCAGCTTCTCGACATAGTCGTCCGCCGACCCGATGGTGATGACACCCGGATGGTGGAAGCGATGCCCCACCGTCGCCGCGCCGCTCACCACACCCGCGATCTCGCACGGCACCACGTCGCTGCCGAACAGCGCAACGATGCCCTGGAGCGGGCGCACCCAGCGCAAGGACTCCGTGGAGAGCGAATCCGCCCCCCAGCGCATCGACTTGGGCCAGGGGAACGCGCGGATCACCGCGGGGATCGCAGCGGCCAGCACTTCCGCCGTCGCCCGGCCGGGCTTGTCGACCACCGCGAACAGCACGCCGTCGCGCTCGACCAGCTGGTCGGCGGTCAGGCCGGTCTTGCGCAGAAAGCCTTCGAGCGCCTGGGGCGGCGCGCCGACGCGCGGGCCCTTGGTCTCCTCGGAGACGGCGGCGGTCTCAGCGGGCAGGCCCTTGAGGATCAGCGCCAGCCGGCGGGGCGTCGCATAGCTGATCGTCTCGGCGGCTTTGAGCCCGGCCTTGTCCAGTTCGGCGGCGAACAGGCGCGCAAGATCCTCCCGCGCCTTTTCCTGCATGCGCGCCGGGATTTCCTCCGAGCGGAGTTCGAGAAGAAAGTCCGTCACGCTGCCCACCCGTTCTTTTCCATCCACGCCGCACAGGCGCCCTTCGCCAGATCGCGCACCCGGCCGATATAGGCCTGGCGCTCCGCCACGGAGATCACGCCGCGCGCGTTCAGCAGGTTGAAGATGTGGCTCGCCTCGATCGCCTGCTCATAGGCCGGGATCGGCAGCTTCGCCTCCAGCGAACGCTCGCACTCGGCCGCGGCCTTGCGGAACAGGTCGAACAGCGCGTCGGTGTCCGCCACCTCGAAGTTCCACTTCGACATCTCGCGCTCATTCTCCAGGAACACGTCGCCGTACGTCACGCCCGCGTCGTTGAAGGCGAGATCGTACACGCTGTCCTTGTTCTGGATGTACATGGCGAGGCGTTCGAGCCCGTAGGTGAGCTCGCCCGCGACCGGCTTGCAGTCGAACCCGCCCATCTGCTGGAAATAGGTGAACTGGGTGACTTCCATCCCGTCGCACCACACTTCCCAGCCCAGGCCCCAGGCGCCGAGCGTCGGCGATTCCCAATCGTCCTCGACGAAGCGGATGTCGTGCTTGGTGAAGTCGATGCCGATCGCGGCGAGGCTGCCCAGGTACAGCTCCTGCAAATCGGGCGGGCTCGGCTTCAGGATCACCTGATACTGGTAGTAATGCTGCAGCCGGTTGGGATTCTCGCCATAGCGGCCGTCGGTCGGGCGGCGGCAGGGCTGGACGAAGGCGGCGTTCCACGAGTCCGGCCCCAGCGCGCGCAGCGTGGTGGCGGGGTGGAAGGTGCCGGCGCCCATGCGCATGTCATAGGGCTGCAGGATCAGGCAGCCGCGCGTGCTCCAATAGTCATGGAGCGTCAGGATCATGCGCTGGAAGCTGAGAGGTTCGGACAAGTTGGTCACCCTGTGAGGTTTGGGGAGCGCTTTGGCGCAGGGCGCACAGGGGGTCAACCGGTGCCCCCTTGCCCCGGCCGTCATCCCGGCAGGGCACAGACCTTCCCCTTCATCGTCATCCCGGCGAAAGCCGGGATCCATTGTGGTCACCGGCGCGGCTCAATCCCAAGCCGAGTGGCGAATGGGTCGTCGGGATGACGGCTGTAGGAGCAGCGGCACCCCGTTGACTCGCCTATCCCGCCCCGCCAAGCCGCCCTCATGCTCCGCGCGCTCCTTTTCACCGCCCTGTTCCTCCTCGGCAGCTGCGGCGCCGCCCCTCGCGACGCCAAGCCCGCGCTCTGGGCGGTGCGGGACGGCGACACGACGATCTATCTGTTCGGCACGGTCCACCTGCTCCGCCCGGATCTGCGCTGGTTCCAGGGCCCGGTCCGCACCGCGTTCGATGCCAGCGACACGCTGGTGCTCGAACTGGTGATGCCGCCCGAGGCGGAAACGCAGGCGCTGCTCGACCAGCTCGGTCGCACCCCTGGCGACCCGAAGGTCGAGGCGCTGCCGCCTCCCGAGCACGCCAGGCTTGAAGGCGCGCTCCGCCAGGCCGGTCTCTCCCCCCAAGCGCTCGACCGCGACGAACCCTGGCTCGCCGCGCTCACTTTGTCGCTGCTGCCGCTCCAGAAGCTCGGCTATGACGATGCCAGCGGCGCCGAAAAGGTGCTGCAATCCGCCGCGCAAGGCGCGGGCAAGACCGTCCAGGGGCTGGAGACCGCCGAGCAGCAATTCGGCTATTTCGATCACCTGTCGGCCGCCGCCCAGACGCGCCTGCTGGGCGATACGCTGGATGGTCTGCCCGGTACCGGAGCCACCATCGAGGCGATGATCGTCGCCTGGAGCAACGGCGATGCGGACGGCCTCGCCCGCCTGCTCAATGCCGATCTCGCCGGCAATCCGGAGCTGCGCGACACGCTGCTCATCGCCCGCAACCGCAACTGGGCACGCTGGATCGCCGCACGGATGCGTCGTCCCGGCACCGTGTTCGTCGCGGTGGGCGCCGGGCACCTGGCCGGGGGCCAAAGCGTGCTCGCCATGCTGGAGCAGGCCGGGCTCAAGGTGGAGCGATTGCAATAACCTCGCAGCTTGCGATTTCTTAGCTTCTCGCCTATAGGCGCGCGCTTGCCGGCACAGGGTCATCCCTGGAGGCCTGTCTCGGCATGCACGTTGAAACATTTAGCGCATTGGAAATCGACACATGAGCGACACGCTTACGCTGTCGGCCGAAACGCGCGACCGGGCTGGCAAGGGAGCCTCCCGGGCGCTGCGTCGTGAAGGCCGCGTCCCCGCCGTGATCTATGGCAACAAGCAGGATCCGCAGAGCATCCACGTCAACGAGCGTGAGCTGCAGAAGCTGCTGAACACCGGCCACTTCTTCAACTCGGTGATCATGGTCAACGGCGAGCGTACGCTGGCCAAGGACGTCGCGTTCGACGTCGTGACCGATCGTCCGCTGCATGTCGACTTCCTGCGCATCTCCGAGCACGCGACCGTCACCGTCGAAGTGCCGATCGTGTTCGTCGACGAAGAGCTGGCCCCCGGCCTGAAGCGCGGCGGCGTGCTCAACGTTGTTCGTCACGAGCTGGAGCTGGTGGTCGACGCGGCAGAGATCCCCGACCAGATCGAGATCTCGGTCAAGGGCCTCGAAGTCGGCGACTCGCTGCACATCTCGGCCGTGACCCTGCCCAAGGGCGCGACCCCCTCGATCACCGATCGTGACTTCACCATCGCCACCGTCGTCGCGCCGTCGGCGCTGAAGTCGGCGGACGGCGACGCGGACGCCGAGTCGGCCGAGGGCTGATCGGCCTTCCCTTCACGGGTTCAAAAGATCGCCTCCGCACCCTAGGTGCGGGGGCGATTTTCTTTTCAGGGAGTAGGTGATGCAGCTATGGGTGGGTCTCGGCAATCCGGGGCCGCAATATGCGATGCACCGCCACAATGTCGGGTTCATGGCGCTCGATGCGCTGGCGGAGGTGCACGGCTTCTCCGCGCCCAAGAAGCAGTTCCAGGGCTGGACCCAGGAGGGCCGCATCGGCACAGAGAAGGTCATCCTGCTCAAGCCCGGCACCTTCATGAACGAGAGCGGTCGCGCGGTGCGCGCGGCGATGGACTTCTACAAATTGTCGCCGGAAGACGTGACCGTCTTCCACGACGAGCTCGACCTCTTGCCGATGAAGGTGAAGGTGAAGCGCGGCGGCGGCACGGCGGGGCATAACGGCCTGCGCTCCACCGACGCGCATCTCGGCCCCGACTTTCGCCGCGTGCGGCTGGGCATCGGTCATCCGGGGCACAAGGATCGCGTGACCGGCTATGTTCTCGGTAACTATGCCAAGGCGGAGATCGAGCCGCTCAGCGACATGCTCGGCGCCATCGCCGCCGAGGCATCCTGGCTGGCGGCGGGGGATGACGTGCGCTTCATGAACGAGGTGGCACGGCGAATGCAGGACTGAGCGCCGCGCGCCCAGGCCTTGCCCTGGATCAAAGAGGTTGCGGTGGTACGGCAACACCGGCCGTGCCATCCTGCCGCCACCATCGATGAAGGGGTGCCTCATGCGTCTAGTCCTGCCCGCCTTGCTGGCCTTGCTACCCCTTTCCGCGCCCGCCGTGTCGCAGACCGCCACCGCCACCGCCCAGGCACAGCAGCCGGTGTACGAACTCCGCATCTACTACCCGGCCCCAGGCAAGGCCGACGCGCTCAACGCGCGCTTCCGCAACCACACGCTCAAGCTGTTCGCCAAGCACGGCATGCACAATGTCGCCTATTGGAACGAGCTGCCCCGCCCGGACGCGCCCGAGGGTCGCTTGGTCTACATCCTCTCCTACCCCAGCCGCGAAGCGCGCGATGCGGACTGGAAGGCGTTCGGCGCCGATCCCGAATGGCAGAAGGTGGTCGCGGAGTCCGAGGCGAACGGCAAGCTGGTCACCAAGGTGGAAAGCATCTTCATGTCGATGGCGGATTACTCCCCGCCGCTGCATCCCCGCCGCTAGCGAGCGCCCGCACGCCTCAGCGTCCCCGCGAACGAAAAAGGGGCCCGGTTTCCCGAGCCCCCTTCTTTCAGAAAGGGTCGTTCGGCTTACTGCTTCACACCCACGACTTCGCCAACGATCCGCGTGTCCGCGCCGTTCACCGTGCCGGCGGCGCCGAACACGATGCCCATGTTCACGCCCTTCGCGCCATAGAAGGCGCCCGCGATTGTCCCGGTCACCGGGCTGCCGCTGGAGAAGCTGCCGCTGAACTGGTTCTGCCCGATCGGGATTGCGCCCTGCGCGCTCAGCGTCAGATAGGCCGTTTCCGCCCCGGTCGTCGGCACCGTCGTCAGGCTGAGGGTCGTCGTCACCAGGCCGGTTGCGAAGTTCACGGTCACCGTCGCCGTGCCGCCCAAGCGGTTCAGCGTCGTCGCATTGTTGGCAACGCTCACCGCGCGGCCGACGATGCGGGTGGTATAGCTGGCGCTGCCGGTCGTCGGCATGTCGTAGCCCAGCGTCGAATAGCCCCAGATCGAATAGGTCAGGCGCTTCTGGCCGGTAGTCGAATCGCCGCGCCACCAATTGGCGTAGCTCACCGTCGCCAGCGACTTGATGAAGCTGTCGCTGCTCTGCACGTCCGCCTTGAACGTGTTGTTCAGGAACTCGAGCTGGGTGAAATTGCCCGCCAGTGCGCCGGTGGCGGTGCTGGTGCTGCGGAACACCGCTTCGGCGACGGTGGTCGCCGGTGCGGTTAGAACGTTGGTGGTGGTGAATCGCGACTCTTCCGCCGCCTCGTTGATCACGAAGGTGCCGGTCGCCACGTCCGGCGCCGTCGCCAGCTTCACGCGGTTGGTCAGCGTTTCGGTGGACGTCACGCCCAGCGTCACCGCACCGGTCGCTGGATCGCCGGTATAGTTGGTGGTGGCGTTCAGCGTGTTGAACTCGGTCGCGCCCGCCAGCGGGAATGCCGTGTAGGTCGGCGTGGGCGTCGGGGTGGGCGTCGCGGTGCTGGTCGGCGTCGGGGTTGGCGTTGCCGAGGAGTCTCCGCCACCGCTGCAGCTAGACAGCACGGCCGCGGTCGCGGCGGCGCCCACAATCACATAACGGCGAATCATACAAAACTCCTCGAGAACCTGCTGCCAGCAGGAAAAGACGTGCCGCCCCTGTACCTCAGATGAACGGCCCCGCGTCAAGGCTAGACGCGGGGGAACGCACCGCACTGGAAAAAGCCGCGGCTTGCGCCTATCGAGCCGGCAACACCGCCGGCGCCTCGCCGGCCCATTCACGACAGGATCGAACACCCATGGGTTTCCGTTGCGGCATCGTTGGCCTGCCCAATGTCGGCAAGTCCACGCTTTTCAATGCGCTGACCGAGACGGCCGCGGCACAGGCGGCCAATTATCCGTTCTGCACGATCGAGCCGAACGTCGGCAACGTCGCCGTGCCCGATCCCCGGCTGAACAAGCTGGCGGCGATCGCGGGATCGCAGAAGATCATCGAGACGCAGCTCGGCTTCGTCGACATCGCCGGCCTGGTGCGCGGCGCCAGCAAGGGCGAAGGCCTGGGCAACCAGTTCCTCGGCAACATCCGCGAGGTGGACGCCGTCGTCCACGTCCTGCGCTGCTTCGAGAATGACGACATCCAGCATGTCGACAACCGCGTCGATCCGATCGCCGATGCCGAGACGGTCGAGACCGAGCTGATGCTCTCCGATCTCGAAAGCCTCGAGAAGCGTGTGCCCAACCTCGCCAAGAAGGCGGCGCAGGGCGACAAGGAAGCCAAGGCGGCCGCGTCCGTCCTCGGCCAGGCGCTCGACCTGCTGCGCGACGGCAAGCCCGCGCGGCTGACCCAGCCCAAGGACGAGGACGAGGCACGCCACCTCCGCCTCGCCCAGCTGCTCACCGCCAAGCCGGTGCTCTACGTCTGCAACGTCAACGAGGAAGACGCCGCGAACGGCAACGAGCTCTCCGCCAAGGTCTTCGCCAAGGCGGCGGCCGAAGGTGCGCAGGCGGTCGTCGTCTCGGCGGCGATCGAGGCAGAGATCGCAACCATGCCGATGGAGGAGCGCGGCGAGTTCCTCGGCGAGCTCGGGCTCGAGGAAACGGGCCTCGCCCGCGTGATCCGCGCCGGCTACACGCTGCTCGACCTGCTGACCTTCTTCACCGTCGGCCCCAAGGAGGCCCGCGCCTGGACCGTCCATCGCGGCGCCACCGCGCCCAATGCGGCGGGCGAGATCCACAGCGATTTCGAGAAGGGCTTCATCCGCGCCGAAACGATCGCCTATGACGATTTCGTCACGCTGGGCGGCGAAGCCAAGGCCCGCGAAGCCGGCAAGCTGCGCGCGGAAGGCAAGGCTTATATCGTCCAGGACGGCGACGTGATGCACTTCCTGCACAGCTGAACAACGTCATAAGCCCCTCCTTCTCGGGGGGACTTGCGTGCGCCCTACCCGCACGCCTTGGCGATCAACGCCACCAGATGCTCGCGCAGGAACGGCTTGGCGAGCACCGGTCGCTCGCGATACGCGCCTTCCAGTCCAAGGGCGCCATAGCCCGTGGCAAAGGCAAAGGGGATGGCGCGTTCGGTCAATATGTCGGCCACCGGAAAGGAGCGGTGCCCGTCCAGATTGACGTCGAGGATCGCCAGATCGACGTCCAGCCGCTCCGCCGCAGCCAATGCCTCGGGAAGCCGCATCGCAATCTCCACCACCTCGTGGCCGAGATCTGCGAGCATGTCCTCGATCAGGAAGGCGATCGTCATTTCGTCTTCGACGACCAGGAAACGCAAACCCATATTCTACTCTACAGTTACGCCCGCAAGCGACGCAGCGATGGTGCATCGCAGCCCCGCGGGATCAAAGTAAAGCGTCACCGAGCCGCCAAGTTCCTTTGCAAGTCCCCGTTCGATCAGCCGCGAGCCGAATCCGCGCCGCCGCGGCGTCACGACCGGCGGCCCGTCGCTTTCCTGCCAGGTCAGGTCCAGCACCCCCTCTTCGATGCGCCAGCCAATCGCGACCTTGCCCGACTCGTTCGACCAGGCGCCATATTTCACGGCGTTGGTCGCCAGCTCGTGCATGGCCAGCGCCACCGCCAGCGCCGTCTTGGGTGATATCCGAACATCCGGGCCGGAGATGCGGCATCGCGCCTCCCCCAGCTGGTGCGGCCGCACTGCTTGGGTGATGGCGTCGTGCAGCGATGCGCCGGCCCAGCGTTCGCCGGTCAGCAGGTCGTTCGCCTGCGCCAGCGCAACGATCCGGGCGGCGAACTGCTCCTGCGCCGCGGCCATGTCGGGGGCCGCGCGAAAGGTGCGCATCGCGATCGCCTGCACCATCGCCAGCGTGTTCTTCACCCGGTGGTTGAGTTCGTTGACGACCAGCCGCAGATGCTCGTTGGTGCGCCGCCGCTCGGTGATGTCGGTCGCCGCGCCAAACCATTCGATCAGTTCGCCGTACTCGTCGGTGAGGGGAACCGCGCGCGATGCCACCCAGCCGATGCTGCCATCGGCCTGGTGCACCCGGTGTTCCAGCTCCAGCGGGCTGCGCGTCGCCACCGCCTCGGCAATCGCCGCCTGCACCCATGGCCGATCCTCGGGGTGCAGATAATGCTCCACCCAGTCGCGCCGCGGTTCGTTGGCGTGGGTCAGGAAGCTCCCGCCGTCCAGATCATAGAGTTCCGACCAGTCGGGGCTCATCCGATAGATCGCGTCGGACGTGGCATTCACGAACGCGCGCAGCCGCCGCTCGCTCTCCCGCAGCTGGCGTTGTGCCAGAACCTTCTCGGTCGTCTCCACCACGATCGCGATCACGCCGGCCGGCGTTCCCGATTCGTCGAGCACCGGCGAGTAATCCAGGTCCATCCACACCGGCTCCGGCTTGCCGCGCCGCTGCAGCGCCAGTTCCAGGTCGCGATAGGCCAGCGTTTCCCCGCCCAGGCCGACGCGCATCACATGATCGTTGAAGTCGGAAATCTCCGACCAGCCCTCGCGCACCTTCGATCCCAGCAATGCGGGATGGCGGCTTCCGGCGAAGACCGAATAAGCGTCGTTGTAGATCATCACGCCGTCCTCGCCCCACAGCAGCACGATCGGCACCGGCGACAGCAGCAGCATCTGGGTGACGGATTTCAGGCTCTGCGGCCAGGCGTCGATCGGCCCGATCGACGTGCGGGACCAGTCATGGCCGCGGATCAGCTGCCCCAGCAGCCCTCCACCGATCGGGTAGCCATGATCCCCCAATCGAACCTCCTTCGCCTGTGCCGTTGCCGCGCGTGCGACACACAATGTCTCAGCCGGACGTTCGTTCACCATGTTCCTGCCGGCGGCGATCGGCGGCGCGGCACCTGCACGGCATCCGGCAAACATCCGGAAAGGCGCTTTCCTGCCAATGTGCAGGAATTCGAAGTTTTCGGGAAGGCATTGATTTGCTTGCGCTGCTGCGACGCCTTTCCAGCGTAACCATTCGGCGGCATCAGGCGCGGATGCGTTGGTATTCTCGAATCGCCGCGGCCATGTGCGTCGCGCTTCTCCAGGCATGTGCCACTCCGCCGGCGATCACGCCCACCCCACCCGCCGCCGTCGCGGAAACGCGCGAACCGGTCACGATCCTGATTTCGATCGACGGCTTCCGCCCCGATTATCTGCGCCGCGGCGTCACGCCCAACCTCAACCGGCTGGTCGCCGAAGGACTCACCGGCCCGATGCGGCCCAGCTTCCCGACCAAGACCTTCCCCAATCACTGGACGATCGTAACCGGCATGGTGCCCGATCACACCGGCCTGGTCGGCAACAAGATGGAAGACGCGGCCCGCCCGGGCGAGATCTTCACCATGGCGGAAACCGATCCCTTCTGGTGGAACGCGACGCCGCCGATCTGGGTCGATGCCGAGCGCGCCGGCATCCGCACGGGCACGCTGTTCTGGCCGGGTTCGGAGGTCGCCTTCGGCGGCACGGCGACGAAGAGCGGCCATGCCAAGGTGGAAGGCGGCGTGCGGCCGCAGGATTGGCTCGCCTTCAACGATGCGATCAGCGAGACGCAGCGCGTCAACACCCTGCTCGATTGGCTCCGCCGTCCCGCCGCGATCCGACCAAGGCTGCTGACGCTCTATTTCGATCGCGTCGACGTGATCGGCCATGAAAGCGGTCCCGACAGCGCCGAAGTGGCCGAGGCCGCCGCCACGATCGATCGCCAGATCGGCGCGCTGCGCGATGGCCTGGCCGCCTTGCGCCAGCCGGCCAATCTGGTGATCGTATCGGATCACGGCATGGGTCCCACCAGCAGCGAACGCGTGGTGACGCTCGATCTGCCGGCGGGCAGCTATCATGTGCTGGAAACCGGGCCTTATGCCACGGTGGTGCCCACCCCGGGCCAGGAAGCGGTCGTCGAGCGCCAGCTGCTCGCGCCGCACCCGCATATGCAGTGCTGGCGCAAGCAGGATATCCCCAGCCGCTTCCGCTATGGCAGCAACCCGCGGGTCGCGCCGATCCTCTGCCTGGCGGAGATGGGCTGGCTGATCCTCGAAAAGGCTCCGACCAAGCCGTCGACCGGCGGCGCCCATGGCTATGACAATCAGGCGCCCGAAATGCTGGCGCTGTTCATCGCCGCCGGCCCCGCCTTTCGCCACGGCACCGTGCCGGCGTTCGACAATGTCGATGTCTATCCGCTGCTCCGCACCCTGCTCGGGCTGCCGCCACGCACCGGGATCGACGGCACCGACGCGCCGTTCCGGCCGTGGCTGGCACCCCGATGAATCCGCTTGCCTGAAACTGGTTTTCAATCGAAACTCACCGCCATGCGCTATTTCGATGATATCCAGATAGGCGATCGCGCCAGCTTCGGCCGCTACGAAGTCACGCGCGAAGAAGTGCTGGAATTCGCCCGGAAATATGATCCGCAGCCCTTCCACCTTTCCGACGAAGCGGCCGCGCGGACGCATTTCGGCCGCCTGGCGGCGAGCGGCTGGCACACCAACGCAATGACGATGGCGATGCTGGTGGCGCATCACGAAGCGGAGCCCGTCGCCAGCCTGGGCGCCGCCGGCATCGACGAACTGCGCTGGCTGAAGCCCGTCTTCCCCGGCGACGTGCTGCGCTGCGAAACCGAAGTCCTGGAAGTCCGCGCCTCGCAGAGCCGTCCGGAGATGGGCATCGTCCGCAGCAGGATGACGACCTACAACCAGCAGGACGCCCCGGTTCTCACCTTCATCGCCAACGCAATGATCGGGCGACGGCCGGCGCAGGGGTGAAACTGCTCCTGCTGGCCCTGGCATCGGTTGCCGGCGCAAGTTCCACAAGCCCGCCTTGTGTGCCCGTCGCCTCGGACGATCTGGGGCCCACGGATCTGCCGTCGAGGACCATGTAGAGCGCGGCAACGCGACAGCGTTACCGCTTGTGTCGCTGCGGCGAGTTTCGGAAAGGCGCGGATGTTCCTGGTCAACGAACCCGCTGAGAGCGGCTTTCGCCCCACTAGCGGACGTTTAGCTTCGCAGTAGAGTGCTTTGATGTTGTGGCCACCCTCACTTGATCCCGTCGTCCGCTCGCGAGCTTTCCATGCGAGGAATGGCGAGCTTGGCGTGCTGCCGGAGGACGCGGCATCGTTCCTCGCGGCGTGCCGAGAGGATCGCGTCGAAGTGCTTGGCTGGGAGCTTTGGGTGGTAGATCACGCCTGGGGCCAACACTTCAACGGGCCGGTTCCAGCACCGGGGTTGTGGTGCGGCGGCATACCAGTGAAGGGGCCCAATGTCCCCACCGTGTATGGATTCCACGGCGATGCGGATGAGGCGGAGCGCCAACTTGCAAGCCTTGACCTATCGCGCGAGGTGCTTCCCGAGTGGCTGCCACACGTCAGGGTCAACTTTACGCTAGGAGACTAACCTACGTCCGCTCTCCACCACTTTCCCCCATTCCCGCTTGCAATCGGGGGAGGGTTAACGCGTCATGTCAGATCCCGCCGCAGTTGCGGACATGGCCCTTGCGGAGCATCGTGGGGGGATGGAACTGCGATATCGTCACGCCGAACTACTCTCCGCCGACGCGATGCTGCGGCTCGCGATCTACGACCGAGCTGATCTCCGCTATCAAATTGTTGAAGAGCGGGTGCGAAGCTACGAAGCGAACGATGAGTGGCACCCCGATAATGTGCCATTTCCCTGCGGCGCACACTGGGAACCCTTCTGGCAGATACAGGCAGAACCCCGGGAGGGTCTGTTCGAAACAATTGGCGATGCGTTGGTAAGCGCCAAGCTCTCGCTGGCGAATGGCAGCTAGCCACCAACATGTTCCATTCGCGGCGATCCAACCTTGAGCCCGCCGCAATGTTCCCCATATGTACCATGTCGTCGCTTTCCGTCGGCCGCTCTTTGAACCTGTTTGGTAACGCCCTTTTGCGCGCGGAGAGAAACGCGTGGCGGTATCGACCTGTGCGTCGGCGAGCCGGACGCGCAGAATCTCCACGCGCCTAAACTTCCTAAACTTCGCCCCTCCACGCCGGCCCGGCAGAACCCGCGAACGCCTAAACTTCCTAAACTTCGTCCCTCCACGCCGACCCGGCAAAACCCGCGAACGCCTAAACTTCCTAAACTTCGTCCCTCCACGCCGACCCGGCAAAACCCGCGAACGCCTAAACTTCCTAAACTTCGTCCCTCCACGCCGGCCCGGCAGAACCCGCGAACGCCTAAACTTCCTAAACTTCGTCCCTCCACGCCGACCCGGCAAAACCCGCGAACACCTAAACTTCCTAAACTTCGGTCGATGGCCACCACGCCGGGTCCTCCCCAGCAGGCCCGACGTTCACGCCCGCGTCGAAGGGGCGACACGTTGATGGGTTCGCCACCCGGCAAAAGCCGAAGCGGCGCCCGCAATGCATCGCGATGTCAGCCGCAGCACGGCCATTTGCGACTCGAGAGCCGCCTGACGCCGGCCGCGGGATAGACTGGCATGCACGCGCAGGCTCCGATACCCGTTCGGAATGCACCAGCCCCTGTCGAACCTTGTCGTCCGCCCGCTTGCACGTTCGGATTTGCCGGCGGCGCTTGCGATTCAGGCGGAATGCTATCCCGCGTTTCTGCGAGAGGACGCGGCGGCGTTCGCCACGCGGCTCAGCATCGCCGCATCCTATTGCCTGGGCGCGTTTCGCGGCGATGTGCTGATCGCGTATCTGCTGGCGCATGGCTGGGCGCGGGAGGCGCCGCCGGCGGTCGGCACCCTTTTGCCGCCCGCCGCTGCCCAGGACGTGCTGTTCGTTCACGATCTCGCGGTTTCCGGCTCGGGCCGCGGTTCCGGCGTCGGGCGCGACTTGGTCGAACGGGCCGTGCAGCAAGCCGCTCAAGACGGCATTTGCACGGCCGAACTGATCGCCGTGGAAGGCGCTGCCCCCTTTTGGCGGCACCTGGGCTTTGTCGAGGCTGCGACCTCACCGGCGTTGGCGGCCAAAGTGGCCCGCTATGGTGCGGACGCGCGCTGGATGCGGCGTGAGATCGGCGTAGGGTAAGACCAGGCCCGGAGAGGCGACGAGGTTCCGGCTTCGGTGGAGGGGACAGGGATACGACAGATCCCTGTCCGTGAGCCTTCGCTAAAGCAGCTCAGCGCGGGCGCCGAATGCCCGGCCGCCCGCGGAAATCGCGCCAGTTGTTGCGCCAGCGCCGCTCGCCGCGCCAGTCGTTTCGGCGCTGCAGCCAATAGCCGCGCTGGACATCGTTCCACGCGCGGCGATGGCGATACCGGTCGTACACATAGGCGCCCGTGCCGGGGTAGTAATAGTTGTCGTACCAACCCCAATAGGGGTTGCCCCAGCCGCTATTATACCCCACCGCCACGCCTGATCTGCCATAGCCGCCGCCGGTGCATGCGCCCAGCGTGGCAGCGGCGCCCAGCAGCGCTGCGCCGATCAACGGTTTCCAGGCCAATCGCATCGATACGCTCCTTATCACTGGAGCCACGATCGGGCGGGACACCCGCAGACCGCGCCTCAGGGAGCGAAAATCGCGCGAATGGTGGTGGAGGTTCCGCACCGTAGCCGGCGATCGCTACCGCTCGCGATACACATCTCGGTGGTGGTCGCCCCGTTCGATGCGTCGTGAACGCCGACGCGGCGCCCCATGGTGGCGCTGGCGCCGCTCAGTGCCCGGCGAACGCCACCAGCGCCGATACGGTCACCCCGTCGCTGCGAAGCGCATCCGCGCCGCCGAGATCTGGCAAGTCGACCACGAAAGACGCCTGCACCACCTCGGCGCCCGCCTTGTGCAGCAACCGCACGGCCGCGCGCGCGGTGCCGCCTGTGGCGATCAGGTCGTCAACCAGAAGCACGCGAGCACCCGGCGCACAGGCATCGGCATGGATGGCGATGCGATCGGTGCCATATTCGAGTGCATAGTCTTCGGCGATGGTCGCGCCCGGCAGCTTGCCGTCCTTGCGAACCAGCAGCACGCCGGCCTCCAGTTGCATCGCCAGCGCCGACGCGAACAGGAACCCGCGCGCTTCGATGCCGGCGACGAGGTCTACCGGCCATTGCACCTGCGCCGCCATGCGCTCGATCGTCAGCTTCAGCCCTTCGGCATCGAGCAGCAGCGTTGTGATGTCGCGGAACTGGATCCCCGGCTTCGGGAAGTCGGGGATCGTCCGGATGCGACTGCGAATATCGTCGTTCTGGTTCAGGTCCATCAGTGCTTCATGCCGCGCCACACAGTGAGGTACGCGCCATAGGCGAGCCCCGTGGCAAACAGCAAGAAGATCACGACCGCTACGCCGGCCTGGTGCCGCTTCTGGAGCGTCGGCTCCGCCGTCCAGACTAGGAAGGCGCTCACGTCCTTGGCCATCTGATCGACGGTCGCGCGGGTGCCGTCATCATATTGCACCTGCCCTTCGCTGGTCAGCGGCGGCGGCATGGAGATGTTGAGGTTGGCGAAATACGGGTTGAAGTACATGCCCTCCGGCGTCTTCGCCACGTCGGGGAACTTCGCCGCCTTGGCCGGATCAGGCTTCTCGCCATAGCCGGTCAGCAGCGAGTAGACATAGGCTGCACCATCGTGCCGCGCCTTGGCCATCAGGCTCAGGTCCGGCGGATTGCCGGTACCGGCATAGAAGACTTTGGGGAAACGATCGGACGGCAGGTTGTCCCGCTCGCCCCAGGTGCCCGCCTTCTCGTCGAAGGCCGGCTGCTTGACCATCCACTCCTTGGCGATCTTCTTCACCTGCGCGTCGCTATAGCCCAGGTCCTTCAGGTTGCGGAACGCGACGAGGTTTAGAGAGTGGCAGGCGGCGCAAACTTCTTTGTAAACCTTGAAGCCACGCTGCAGCTGGCCCAGTTCGAACTTGCCCAGCGGGCCGTTGGAGGCGAGCTCCAGCTCCTTGGGATGCTTGTGCAGCGCATGCTCCGCCGTTTCCTGCGGCGGTTCGTTGATCAGGCCGGTGATGCTGCCGACAAGCGCCAGCAGCAGCACGAACACGAAGCCGGCACCAATCAGGAACTTGATCGAGCGTTGAAAGATCGACGTCATGGTCCCCGGCCCCCTTACGCCGTCGCCGCGGTGGCAGTGATGCGCGATCCGCCCTCACCCTTCAGCACCGCTTCGGTGATCGAGTTGGGCAGCGGCCGCGGCGTTTCGATCCGCGAGATGATCGGCACGATGATCAGGAAGTGCGCGAAATAATAGGCCGAGGCGATCTGGCTCGTGATCACATAGAAGGGTTCCGCCGGCGAGCCACCGCACCATCCCAGGATCAGCACGTCCGCAACCAGCACCCAGAAGGCGATGCGGTACATCGGCCGGTAGTTGGCCGAACGCACCGGCGACCGATCGAGCCATGGCAGGAAGAACAGCAGCAGGATCGATCCGAACATCGCCAGCACGCCCCAAAGCTTCGCCGGGATGATGAAGTCCGCGGTAAAAGCGCGCAGGATCGCGTAGAACGGCCAGAAATACCATTCGGGAACGATGTGCGCAGGCGTGGAGAGCGGGTTCGCCGGGATGTAATTGTCCGGGTGGCCCAGATAATCCGGATAGAAGAAGATCAGGATCGAAAACAGGATCAGGAACACGCCCACCCCGAAGCCGTCCTTGGCGGTGTAATAGGGGTGGAACGGCACGGTATCCTGCTCGCCCTTCACTTCCACGCCGGTCGGGTTGCTCGAGCCGGGAATGTGCAACGCCCAGATGTGCAGGATGATTACACCCGCGATCACGAATGGCAGCAGATAGTGGAGCGAGAAGAAGCGATTGAGTGCAGCGTCATCCGGCGCATAACCGCCGAGCAGCCAGATGCGGATCCAGTCGCCCACAACGGGTATCGCCGAGAAGAAACCGGTGATCACCTGCGCGCCCCAGAAGCTCATCTGCCCCCAGGGAAGCACATAGCCCATGAACGCCGTGGCCATCATCAGCAGGAAGATGACCACGCCGAGCAGCCACACCATCTCGCGCGGTGCCTTGTACGAACCGTAGTGCAGGCCGCGGAAGATGTGGATGTATACCACGATGAAGAACATGCTGGCGCCGTTGGCGTGGGCGAAGCGCAGGAACCAGCCCGCGTTCACATCTCGCATGATCGTGCCGTTCACCGATTCGAAGGCGCCGGCAGCCGAACTGTGGAAGTGCATCGCCAGCACGATGCCGGTGACGATCTGGATAACCAGCGAAAGTCCGGCGAGAATGCCGAAATTCCAGAAGTAATTCAGGTTGCGCGGCACCGGATACCCGGCGCCGATCGCGTTATAGACGAACCGCGGCAGTGGCAGCCGATCGTCCACCCATTTCATCACCGGGTTTTTCGGCTCGTAATGGCGCGCCCAGGGAAAGCTCATCCAGGTCCCTCCTCACCCGACCACGACGACAGTGTCAGACGTGAAATTATATTCTGGTACTTCGAGATTCGTCGGCGCCGGCCCCTGCCGGATGCGACCTGCCGTATCATAGGCAGAGCCATGACACGGACAGAAATAGCCGCCGAACGGGCCGCGATTCTCGCCCTCGCCTGCCCCCAGCGGCACGCAACCGAGATGGGTACACACGCCCAGCGTAATCAGCCAGTTCTTATGGCCTTCCTTGGTCCGCTCCTCCAGCGTCTGCGGATCGCGCAGACTGGAAACCGGCACCGCATCGGCCTCCGCCATCTCCTTCGGCGTCAAATTGCGCACGAACAGCGGCTGCTTGCGGAAGCTAGCCTTGATGGCCTGGCCCGGCTCAATCGCGGCGAGGTTCACCTCGGTCGTCGAAAGTGCGAGCACATCGGCCGAGGGGTTCATCGAGTTGACCAGCGGCAGTACTACCACGCCAGCGCCCACCGCGGCCACCGAAACGGCGGCATAGGTCAGGTAGTCGCGACGACGGGGATTTTCCAAAATTTCGCCACCAGGGCCTACGGTCTGTTCGGGAGAAACGCCTTCTTCAAACGTTGCCATGCTCTAGCCCTTGCACTTCGAAACACTTCCGCGATTGCATCGCGGAGAGAGGAACGCGGACGAAACGAAGCCCAGTGCCGGCCGGGGTTCCGGTGGCTATCTTGGTTTTGATAGACGGCACGAAGCAGCTTTGCCAACAGGGATTTTCATTTCTTGTTCGATCCACTCCTCGCAACGCCATAATGTTGCACTGCAAAATGACTTGAGCGGCCTTGATGCGTATCGCCCTGTTTCAGCCTGAAATCGCCGGGAATGTGGGCACGATTTTGCGCCTCGCCGCCTGCCTCGGCGCCGCCGTCGATCTGATCGAGCCTATGGGTTTTCCCTGGGGCGATCGTGCCCGCAAACGCGCGGCGATGGACTATGACACTGCGTCGGAGGTGGTGCGCCATGCCGACTGGGAAGCGTTCGAAGCGCAGGTCCCTGCCCGGCTGGTGCTGTTCACCACGCGAGGAGGGATCCGCCTACCGCAAGCCCGCTTCGAGCCGGGCGACACGCTGCTGTTCGGCTCCGAAAGCAGCGGTGTGCCCGACCATGTCCATGCCCGCGCCGATCTCGGCGTGCGAATCCCGATCCGAGCGGAACTGCGCTCCTTGAACCTCGCAGTTGCAACGGGCATCGGGCTCGCCGAGGCATTACGCCAGACAGAAGGATTCCCGCAGTGATCGCCATGGACGAGCAACAACAGCGCGCCCGCGCTTGGTTTGAAAGCCTACGCGATTCGATCTGCGCCGAATTCGAAGCGATCGAGCGCGAGGCCGGATCGGACGCCACCTTCACCTATCTGCCATGGGACCGCCTCGATTCGAGCGGCGCGCCAGGCGGCGGTGGCGTGCGCGGTGTCATGAAGGGCCGCGTTTTCGAGAAAGTCGGGGTGAACGTCTCTACCGTCGGTGGGGCGTTCGAAGGCGATTTCGCCAAGACAATCCACGGCGCAGGGGAAGATCCCAGCTTCTTCGCCACCGGCATCAGCCTCGTCGCACACATGGCCAATCCGCACGTTCCCGCCGTGCACATGAACACGCGCTTCCTCACCACCACCAAACGCTGGTTCGGCGGCGGCGCCGATCTCAACCCGCCGCTGCCGCGAGACGAGGACACCGTCGAATTCCACGCGCGCCTGCAAGCAGCGTGCGACGCCCATGATCCCGCCTATTATCCGCGCTTCAAGGCATGGGCGGACGAGTATTTCTACATTCCCCACCGCCAGGTGCATCGCGGCGTGGGCGGCATCTTCTACGACCATCTCGAAGGCGACTGGGAATCGGACTTCGCTTTCACCCAGGATGTCGGCAGTGCGTTTCTGGACGTATTCCCGCGCCTCGTCCGTCGGCGGATGCATGAAGTTTTCGATGAGGCTGATCGCCAGCGCCAGCTCGAATGGCGGGGCCGCTATGCGGAGTTCAACCTGATCTATGACCGCGGCACATTGTTCGGCCTGAAGACCGGCGGCAATGTCGACGCGATCCTGATGAGCCTTCCGCCGATGGCAGCCTGGAGCTGAGATGGGGTTGTTGCCGGTCGCCAACGATCAGATCGCCACGATCGTCACCGCGCTGGAGATGCGGGAGCGTCCGCGACCCCGCCCGTTGCCTTTATCGCCTTTCCGGCTGGTCCATTGGCCGGCGCCGGACAGCGACAAGTATCGCGCGCTGTTCCGCCGGGTGGGTACGCCCTGGCTGTGGTTCTCGCGGCTGGTGATGGAGGAAGCCGCGCTCCGCCGGATCCTCGACGATTCGGCCGTTATGGTCCATGCTGTGGTCGATCGCGCGGGCGTGGAAGTGGGCATGCTCGAGCTGGATTATCGCAGCACCGGAACCTGCGAGCTCTCGTTCGTGGGGCTTGTGCCGGAAATCACCGGCAAGGGCCATGGCAACTGGCTGATGGGGCATGCGCTGGCGCTGGCCTGGCGCAAGGACGTGACACGCGTCTGGGTGCATACCTGCACGCTCGATCACCCGGCGGCGCTGGGCTTTTACCGCCGACACGGCTTCTTACCCTATCAGCGGACGATCGAGACATTTGCCGATCCGCGCTCCGCCGGCATCCTGCCGGCCGAGGCGGCGCCTCACATTCCCTGCCTGGTCCCGGTGGCGCGATAGGCGGCAAGCCGGAGCAGCGTTAGCGCCGTCCATATCCCCGCGCCCACCATCGAGATCAGCAGGAAGCTGAGCGTTTCCGCGACGCCGCCGCCGCCGAACAGTCCCGCGACTAGGCCCACCACCACGCTGCCGATCGCCATGACACCGAGTCCGCCGACGAACACGACGGCAGCGACGGCGAGCAAAATAAATCCGGCAGAGCCGCGGCTGCGCACCCAGCCTTCGCGCAAGGCGCCGGTAAGCCCAGCCTTCGGGTTGGCGGCAAGCGCAGGCGCCGCCAACCAGGTGCGTGCAAACACGAACAAGCCCGGCACAATGAACAGCGAAATGCCAAGGGAGAAAGCGAAGCCGACGAGCAGCTCCAGCACCAGGAACGGGAACAGGCTGCGCAGCGTGTGCAACAGCACGCCGCCCAATGTGCGCCCTTCACCCTGCAGATACAGGTTCAGGATGGCGAAAATCCCGAAATCGATTCCGGCATTTGCCAGCGCGAGCGGCACGATGTTGGTCTGACCGAAGCGTTGGTAAAATTCCTGCAGCGCCGCAGCGGCTTGATCCGCCGGCACGTCGAGCGGCGGCGCGCTCGCGGCGATCAGCAGAATGATGCCGAGCATCGGTACCAAGAAGAACATGCCGGCGAGCGGGAGCAGCAACGTCCGTTCGGCACGCCACAGCGCGCCGGCGTCGGCGAAAAGAGCTGGAAAGCGGAGGGTCATCATGCGGCGGGATGCAGGTCCGGCTGCTCCGTGTCTCCGGCGAGCGCGACGTAAAGCTTCCCTTGGAAGGCGGCGAACACCACCATGAAGACCGACTGCACCGCCGCGACGACGAGCGATGTGAGCACTGTCGCCAGTGAAATGCCCGAACCGCCGCCCAGCACAAGTGCTAGCACGCTGCCGAACACCGCCTGCGCGGCAAGTTGGCAGACACTGGCCACCACGAGCAGCAGGATCAGTACGCCGACAATACGGAAAGTGTGCCGGCGGGTCAGCTGCCACGACCGGCCCAGCGATCCGAACAGCCCGCCTTCCCGCAGCAGCACCGGATTGACGACCACCAGCCGCACGAACAGCACGAGAATGATGACGAGCCATAGCAGAGAGTAGGCGCCAACCCGCATCGCCGTTGCCGGATCGACCTGCATCGATGCATTGGGTTGGCCAATCGCATTCAGATCATATCCTGCGGCAACCAGCATCACCACCATCGGCATGCCCAGCACGGCGGCGGCGATGCCGAGCGTCAGCGCCACGATCAGGGTGGCAAGCAGGCGGCGCCGGGCGACCTGCCCCGCTTCGCTGACGCCGCCGGCGCCGATCGCCAGCGCCGTCACTGCAAGCGATCCCCACATCGAGACGAGCCACAAGAGCAGTTGAACGACCAGTGCAACACCGCGCGCGACTCCGCCAGTCCCGGCCAAGGCCGACAGATTGGCGCTGATCCCGGCAGGAACGGCTAGGGCGAACAGCGCGAGCGGAACCAGGGCTCCTGCCCTGTCGCCCAGAAACTCCGCCGTCCGATCCCAGACAGCTCCCATCTTCGCCATGTGGCCAAATCCTTGCTTCAAGGCTCCGCCTGTTACCTGTCCCCCGGGCGGTTGCCAATGGCTTGCCTTGGCCCGCGGTTCGGCGCAATCGCGCAATCATGGACGAGACGATCGAATGGCGGGTGGAACCGCAGCCCCTCGATTACGCCGAGGCGCTGGCGGCGATGGAGGCCCGCGCCGCGGCCGTCACGGCGGGCGAGGCGCGCGAGCTGGTCTGGCTGCTCGAACATCCCCCAGTCTACACTGCCGGCACCAGCGCCGACCCCGCCGAGATGCTGGACCAGCGATTTCCCGTCCACCGCACCGGGCGGGGTGGCCGTTACACCTATCATGGGCCGGGCCAGCGGATCGGCTATGTCGTGCTGGACCTGCGCGAACGCAGACGGGACGTGCGCAACTATGTGCATGCGATCGAAGGTTGGGTAATCGCGGCTCTCGGCGAATGCGATATCGAGGCGTTCCGCGCGCCGGGCCGCATAGGCATTTGGACTTTCGATCGCGGCGTGGAAGCGAAGATCGGCGCGATCGGCGTACGGATTCGCCAATGGGTGACGCTGCACGGGTTCGCGATCAATCTCGATCCCGATCTGAGCCATTTCACGGGCATCGTGCCTTGCGGGATCGCGGAATTCCCCGTCACTAGCGCCGCTGCGCTGGGAAAGCCGATTGCGACGGAACGCTTCGACGCGGCGCTGAGCGCCACATTTTTGCCGTTTTTAGACGCTCTGGCTGGCGCGGGATAAATTCGAGACTTGAGGGTGTCCCTCGAACCGTCTAATGTCCATCACGGTTTGGGTATTAGCGGCGTAAACCGTCGTCCAAATCCACTATCTAGGGAGCTATTTACATGCGTGCAGTCCTTTCGAAGATCGTTGCTGGTTCGATGATCGCCGGTGCGGCCCTCCTGGCCTCGGCGTGCACCAACAACGAGAGCACCAACGTCACCAACACCACCGACGTCGTTGCCGAGAACACCACCGACGCGATGGTGACCAACGTTGACGCCGGCATGATGGACAACGGTGTTGTCGACAACGGCATGGCCGCTGAGAACACCACCAACGCGATGTAATCATCGCGCTTCGGCGTGTTTCTAAAAGGGCCGTTCGGGAAACCGGGCGGCCCTTTTTACATATCTGTGCAGAAGCGGCATCCATCCGTCGCATAATCCGGCGAACGGCAAAAAGGGGCTTGGGCGACGAATCGAAACGCCCTAACGAGCATGGTTTAGAATAACCATGAGGGCGGGATGCTCGTTCGTCGTATCAGTTTCGGCATCGCGGCCTTGGCGGGGTTCTGTCTTTCGGCACCTGCCTCGGCCCAGTTTTTCCTTCAGCCCGTCGATCTGGCGGGTGCACCGGTTACCGGTGAAGAACCCGGGATCATCGGCCCTGGGCTGCCGGGCGCAACCCCGGCGGAGCTCCGCGCCGCCTTGGTGTGGAACCTTCGCGCCGCCCTGAACGTCGCTGCGCTGCAGTGCCAATTCGAGCCGACGTTGATGACGCTCGAAAACTATAATGCACTGCTGGACGACCACGAAGTCGAACTTCGACAATCCTACGGAACGCTTGAGAAATATTTTATTAGAAAGGCCAAGACGGCGAAGATCGGGCAGATCGAGCTCGATCGGTTCGGAACGCGAGTCTATTCGAGTTTCTCCACCGTCTCTGGCCAGCTATCTTTCTGCCAGACGGCTGCCGTAATCGGCAGGGACGCGGTGTTCGCGCCGCGGGGCAGGCTGGGGGATGTCGCGATTGAGCGGATGCGCGAACTGCGGGCGAGCCTCGCTGCCTGGGGAGAGCAATATTTCCGCAGTCGCCGCGTCGCGCTCAGCCTGCCGTCCCAGCGCCCGCTACCGCCGTTCGGCAACGACAAGTGCTGGCGCAAGGGTGAATATTATTCGCGCAAGTGCGGGCCCCTCACCCGCTGACCCCGAGGAACGGGGGAGCGCCCTGCTTCCCCGCCCTATCAGCGCAGGCCCAGCAACTTGTGCGTCTGCAGGCTCAGCCGCCAGCGGGGTCGCGCCATTGCCAGCGCGATCGCCGCGGCCTTGTTCGCTTCGGCTTCGGCGTCGTCCATCGGCTGCACCAAAAAATGATCGAAGTCCCAGCCCTCGATCGCTTCGAGATCGGTACCGGGCTGCGGCCAGACCAGCTTGAGCTCGTCGCCCCGTTGCTGCACCACCGTGCTGCCCGCCTTGGGGCTGACGCAGACCCAGTCGATGCCCGGGTGCACCGGCAGCGTGCCGTTGGTCTCGATGGCGATGCGGAAGCCGCGGGCGTGTAGCGCCTCGACCAACGAATCATCGATCTGCAACATTGGTTCGCCGCCGGTCAGCACCACGAAGCGCGCGGCGCGGTCCGGACCCCAATGCCCTTCCGCCGCATCGGCCAGCGCGGTCGCATCGGCGAAGCGCCCCCCGCCCACCCCGTCGATGCCGACGAAGTCGGTGTCGCAGAACCGGCATACCGCCGACGCCCGGTCGACCTCGCGACCCGACCATAGATTGCACCCGGCGAAGCGCACGAACACCGCCCGCGCGCCGACATTCACCCCTTCGCCCTGCAGGGTTAGGAACATCTCCTTGACCGCATAGCTCATGGCTGGGCGGCGTACCGGGTCGGATCTGGCAGCCCCGCCTCGACAAAGCCCCGCGAGCGCAGCCGACAGCTGTCGCACAGGCCGCAATGCAATCCCTGGGGCGTCGGATCGTAGCAGGACCAGCTGAGCCCGGCATCCAGCCCCAGCCGCGCTGCTTCGCGGACGATGTCGGCCTTGCTCATATGCTGGAGCGGCGCCTGGATGCGGAACGGCTGGCCTTCCACGCCGGCCTTGGTAGCCAGTTCGGCGAGCTTCTCGAAGCCGGCGATGAATTCCGGCCGGCAATCGGGATAGCCCGAATAATCGAGCGCGTTCACGCCGATATACAGGTCCCGCGCCCCCGCCGCCTCGGCCCAGCCGAGTGCGAGGCTGAGGAAGATGGTGTTGCGTGCCGGAACATAGGTGACCGGAATGTCGCTGCCGACACCGCCCTTCGGCACATCGATATCGGCGGTAAGCGCCGAGCCGCCGAACGCGCGCAGATCGAGCGGCAGGACGACGTGTCGCTCTGCGCCGAGCATGGCGGCGATTCTGGCAGCGGCATCCAGCTCCACCTTGTGGCGCTGGTTGTAGTCGATCGAAAGCGCAAGCAGGCGGTGGCCGTCCTCGCGAGCCCGCGCGGCCGACACCATCGAATCAAGTCCGCCCGAAACCAGGGCGATGGCGATGCTGTGAGTCATCGGCGCCATTTAGGACGTCTCGCCGGCAAAAAAATGGCCGCCCCCGAAGGGACGGCCCGGAAAGGATAGAAATGGGAAAACCATCGCCGGAAAGAGCGTCTTTCCGGAACGCCACCCTTATAACCGCGCAAAGCTTAACAAATGGTAACCATGCGCTTCAGGAACATTCCCCGACACGCCGGGCCTCGTAGGTTTCCGAGAAGGGCTGACCGTCGATCACGCCCTGGACGTCCAAGCTGACCTGGCGCGGGGTATCGACGGTGATGCGGGTAAGCATGGTGCCATGGCCAGCACAGACGTTGCGCACGGTCGCGCGGCTCGCGGCGCTTTCCAGCAAGACGCGTTGGCACACCGCCGTGGCATGGCTGGGCCGCAGAATCTGATAGGGATCGCGCAGACACATCGGCCGTTCGTTGCCGTCCGCATCGCGCAGCAGCCACTTGCCCGGCTGCACCACGTTGACCGCGGGCACATCCGCACCCCGCACATTGGCCGCCGCACCCGGCCGCTGCTGCGCCGCCGCACCCGCCGTCACCAGACCGAGCCCGACGACTGCCGCCAGACGCATCCAGACAAACCCTCTGCTCACCCGTTCAAACTCCGTTCCGAAGGCGGCGCCGCTCCCACAGCGCCGCCCCCGTTCGACATATCATAGGGGAATTGCAACTTTACAACGCCGGCGGAACGAAATCCGCAAGTGCCACCGGGAACTGCTTCGAACAGAAGGCGCAATCGACCTTGATCACGCCACCCTCGTCAGCCATCGCCGCCCGCTCCTCTTCGGGGAACTTGGCGAGCACTTGCTGAATATAGTCCGCCCCGCAGCGACAGCCACGCGACAGATCATGCCCGGCAAGCATGCGGACTTCGGCTTCCTCGTTGAACAGCCGCCAGACCAGCCCTTCCAGCGGGATTGCGGGATCGGCCAGTTCGTCGGCGCCCATCGTGCCGCCCAGCGCCTCGACATGCTGCCATTCGGGATGATCGAGCCGCACATGCAAGCGCTCGCGGCCCACCTCGCCCTCCGGCAGATGCTGGAGGAACAGGCCGCCGGCGACGATCTTGCCGCTCGCCTTGTCCTTGTGCACGCCGAGGCGAACCAGCGTCGGGATCTGTTCCGACTGGAAGAAATAGTTCTGCGCCGCCTCGGCAATCGAAGCGCCTTCCAGCGGCACGATGCCCTGGTAGCGTTCCTTGGTGAGCGCCTGATCGAACGTTACCGCCAGATAGCCGCCGTTGAACAGCGACTTGAGCGACGGATTCTTGCCGAGCTGGCTGAGCCGCAGCGCATCGAACTGCACATAGCCGCGCAGCTCGCCATTCTTATAGTCGCACACCATCAGGCTGACGATGCCGCGCTGGGTCTGCGCCTGCAGCGTCATCTGCCCCTCGGCATCCTTGAGCGTGCTGCCGAGCAGCGCAGTGAGCGTCAGCGCCTCGGCCAGCAGCTTCTCGATCGGCGCCGGATAGGCATGGGCCGAGAGGATGTCGTTCAAGACCGGCCCAAGCCGCGCGACGCGGCCGCGGACATGGCGCTCGGGAATGGCAAAGCCGGTCACGCGATCGAGATCGGCGGCGGGAACGGGATGGGTCACTGGTCGTCTCCGGCATTCGGCTCGGCCGCGAGAAGTCGGGCTGACTCCACGCGTTCGGGCGAACGCATTTTCTGGGTTCGACGGCGTAGATAGGCGTTCCGTTGCCGGAAACAATGTTGGGCCGCGGGACGCCGGAGAGTGGTTAAGTTTAGGAAGTTTAGGCGCCCGACAGGTTCTGGCAGTGGCGGTGAAGTTTAGGAAGTTTAGGCCTGTGACGGTTTTCAAAGCGCCGCGAAGTTTAGGAAGTTTAGGCCTGCCGCCGGCGTTCCTCGGTCACGCCGGCTTCGGGAAGTTGAGACTTGTGACAGGTTGCGACAGGGATAAAGTTTAGGAAGTTTAGGCTTGTGACATAGCCGAAGTCACCGTGCTTTGGTGGGAGCAGGCGCCGCACCCGTTCACGCCGCGAGATGAAATGTCGTACAATGGGAGGTGATCGGACGCTGCGCGACTGCGGGAATGATGCTTTCTTCGACGCTCCCCTCCGGACGAGAAACGAGCACAGCTTCGGGAATCCGACTTTGGGGCGGATACGGTCACCATCGGCCCGTTATTGCGACCTGCTGATTGAGCAGACCATAGATGGGGTCTAACGATGGCAAAGAGCGCACCTCCGCCGCGAGGCGAGAGAACATATATGGAACATGCTATAGTTTGCAAGCCCGTCCGATCCCTGGCGCAACGCACATAAAGCCGCGCGGAAACCCGGAGCGGAGCGAGTATAGGCTGGGTGCCCGAATGGCAGCGTTATGCCACCGCGTGCTCCGGACAGGATCGAGGCACCGTGTCGATGCTAGTCGAGAACCCGCTGGGTACCATCATTTTCCGCGCTGGACTCGCGGCACTCGCGGCACTCGCGGCAGCGCTTCACGCCATTGCCGCCGCGCCCATGCAAACCACCAGCGAAGCTGCGGGAGAGGAGATCGTGGTGACCGGCACGCGGTTGCAGCCCATAAAGGTGGATTATCGATTGCGGGGCGCTTTGATGACCGCTTGCATCCCGCGTGACGCGCAGCAGGATCGCGATGCCGTGGCCGCCATCTGCGACCTGATCCAGGACTGCGCCTTGAAGGGCAGGAGGGCAAAGCCCGAGCTTTCCGCCTGCGTAGCGGACAGACTGGCACGCAAACATCGTCGTGATCCATGACGGGAATGGAGCGGACGGCAAAGGGATAGGGCCAAGCCGCACCGCGCCGCCATCGGCATGCTATGAAGCAGGTATGAAGCTTTCCGCGCTCTCCTTCGCCGCGCTCGCCGCGTCCGTGCAGCCGCGCGGCAACGGTGGCCTCGCACCCGCCGCACCGCCCTCCAAGAAGGAGGAAATGGCCGCGCGCAAGCTGCAGTCGGCGAGGGACGCCGTCGCCACGCTGGCCATGGTGAAGACGCGGAGCAAGGACGACGAAAAGGCCCGCGCCGCCGAGAAGGTGAAGCAGCTCAAGGCACGGCTGCAGGCGCTGAAGATGCTCTATGCGGGCGATCCGAAGAAGCTCGCCAAGGCCGCCGCACAGATCGCGCGCGAGCTTGCCGGGGCGGTGAAGAGCTATGTCAGCGCCGGGGGCAATGCGGGCGATCTGGGCGGGGCGGCGGATGCAGGCGCGCCGGCCGCGAGTGCCGGTCCGGTCGAGGGCATGGAGGGGAACGCGCAGGGTTCCGTCCCGGCCGAGAGCACCGAGACTCCGACGAAGGACGCGGCGGGCGGCGACAAGGCAGATGCCAAGCCCGACGGGGCCGCGCCCGGCCTGGGCACGTCCGACGGGGGCAAAAGTGCTGCGCAAACCGCCCGGGACAAGGCCGATGAGGATTTCAAGAACGAGGTGCGGGACCTTGCCCGTGCGCTCAAGGCGGCACTGCGGCGAAAGGAGCGCAGGGACGATGACGACGATCGGCGCTCCGGCGAGCAGGCACTGGCGACGGTGGACCAAGCGGTAGGCGCGCTGCCGATCGCCGACGTCGGCGCGGTGAGCGCACTGGCGGGGATCTGAGCGTAGTCGCACATCAGATGATCCTCCCCCGCCAAGGGGAGGCGACGGAGGGGCGGATGGCGGCCCGCCCACCGACAGGCTCCCTCCCCCTCCGTCAGGCTGCGCCTGACACCGCCCCCTGGCAGGGGAGGATCTTTATAGCTGCCCGAAGCACCAGCGCAGGACGGACTTCTGCGCGTGGAGGCGGTTCTCCGCCTCGGGCCAGATCAGCGACTGGGGCCCGTCGATCACCGCGTCGGTCACTTCCTCGCCGCGATGCGCGGGCAGGCAGTGGAGGAAGCGGGCGTCGGGCTTGGCGGCGGCCATCAGCGCCTCGTCCACCTGGAACGGCATCATCGCCTTGAGCTTGGTCTCGGCATGGGCCTGGCCCATCGAGATCCAGGTATCGGTGACGATGATGTCCGCGCCTTCCACCGCCTCGCGCGCGGTGCCGACCACACGGGCACGGCCACGCCCACGGGCGACATCGGCATCGCTCGGCTGATAGCCCTGCGGGCAAGCGGCGACGACGTCGAACTGCATCAGCCCGCCGGCCTCCATGATCGAGGCGAGCACGTTGTTGCCGTCGCCCAGCCACGCGACCTTGAGGCCCGGCAGCGCCTTGCCGCTTTCGAGGATGGTCAGCAGGTCGGCCATGATCTGGCAGGGGTGCGACGCGTCCGTCAGGCCGTTGATCACCGGCACCGTCGCGTACTTCGCCATGTCGAGCACCTTCTGGTGATCGTCGGTGCGGATCATGATCGCGTCGACATAGCCCGAGAGGACGCGCGCGGTATCGGCAATGCTTTCGCCGCGGCCGAGCTGCATCGAGCCGGCGTCCATCACGATGCTGGTGCCGCCGAGCTGGCGGATCGCCATGTCGAAGGAGACGCGGGTGCGGGTGGAGTTCTTCTCGAAGATCATCGCCAGGACATGGCCGGCGAGCGGCGCGTCGGCATCCGGCTTGCCCTTGGGCCAGCCAGCACGGGCGGCCTTGCGCGCCATCGCGTCGTTCAGCATCGCCGCGATGGCATCCGGTCCGGCATCGGTGAGATCGATAAAGTGGCGGGTCATTTCCAAATCCTCCCCGGCACGGGAAGGGGGACCGCGACGCGGAGCGTCGGAGTGGAGGGGGGTCTCCACCAGCGACGCCCTTTGCGGAGAACCCCCTCCACCATGCTTCGCATGGTCCCCCTCCCCGTCCCGGGGAGGATCGGTTCAGTCCTCAGGCCGCAGCCGCCGTGGCGAAGCTGCGCGCGCCGGCGCTGAGCTTCTCGATTGCCTCGGCGATATGGCTTTCCTCGATCACCAGCGGCGGCAGAATACGGACGACATTCTCGCCCGCCGCCACGGTGAGCAGCCCGTGATGATCGCGCAGATGCGCGACGAAGCTGCGCGCCTCCGCCTCGGGCTTCAGCTTGATGCCGAGCATCAGGCCAAGGCCGCGAACTTCCTCGAACAGGTGATCGTGGTTGGGGAGCAGCTGTTCGAGCGAACTGCGCAGCCGATCGCCCATCTTGGTGACGTTTTCGAGGAACCCGTCCGCGAGCATCACGTCGAGCACTGCTTCGCCCGCCGCCATGGCGAGCGGGTTGCCGCCATAGGTGGAGCCGTGCGTGCCGAACACCATGCCCTTGGCCGCTTCCTCGGTGGCGAGGCAGGCGCCGAGCGGGAAGCCGCCGCCGATGCCCTTGGCCGAGGCGAGGATGTCCGGCGTGATGCCGTAATGCTCGTACGCCCACATCTTGCCGCTGCGACCATAGCCGCACTGGACTTCGTCCAGCACCAGCAGCAGGCCGTGCGCGTCCGCGGCCTTGCGCAGGCCCTGGATGAATTGCGGCGTGCCGGCGCTGATGCCGCCTTCGCCCTGCACGGTTTCGACCAGGAAGCCGGCGGTCTCGCCGTCGATCTTGGCGAGCGCGCCCTCGAGATCGTTGAACGCGACATAGTCGAAGCCCGGCGCCAGCGGCTCGAAGCCGTCACGCATCTTCGCCTGATCGGTCGCCGAGATCGCGCCCATGGTGCGGCCGTGGAAGGCGTTCTTGAAGGTGATCAGCTTGTGGCGCTGCGGGTTGCCGTTCACATGGTGATAGCGGCGCGCGGTCTTGATCGCGCACTCGATCGCCTCGGCGCCCGAATTGGTGAAGAACACCGTATCGGCGAAGCTGTTGTCGACGATGCGCTGCGCCAGCGCCTCGCCCTGGGGGCTGCCGTACAGGTTCGACACGTGCATCAGCGTGGCCGCCTGATCGGCGATCGCCTTCACCAGATGCGGGTGGCCATGGCCCAGCGCGTTGACGGCGATACCGGCGGCGAAATCGAGATAGCGCTCCCCTCGTTCGCCGATCAGGTAGCAGCCCTCGCCTCGCACCGGCCGCACATCGCACCGCGGGTAGACGGGCATGAGCGGGGTGATGGTCATGGGAACTGTACCTCCTGAACAAAACGAAAAAGGGTGGATGGAACTCCAGAAACGCAAAAGGGCGGCCTATCCCCGGCCGCCCAGTCGCGTCTCTACGGCGGCATGGGGCCGCAGGTCAACCGTGCCGTTCGTGCTACCGCGCCACGCTGTGGTTCCATTGCTGCGCGGCGCCGCGCGAACGGCCGTAATCGGCGGTGCACGCCATGTACCAGGGATAGAATTGCAGCGGCTTCGCCTTGGCGTCGATCGCCTGCCAGGCCGCGCAGGTCTTGCCATTGAAGACATGGTCGTCTGGCCGCTCGCCGCCGGGGATGTCGGCGTTGCTGAGAAAGGCCATGTCCAGCCCGCCCTTGGCGATGCCCAGCTGCTCGACGCTGGCAGCCGAGAAGCGGTAGACCTGCGTTTCCATCAGGTCGACGGCGCGCAGCGCGGCGGTGACGGCCGACCAGCGCTGCATCGGCTGGCCGGTGCCGCTCCAGCTGCCCACGTCCATCGTCGTGTTGACCATGAGCATGATGTGGCCCCTGCCCTCGCCGCCGGCGCCCTTGATCGCGGCCATCACCGGTTCGAGGAACATGCCGAAGCGGGCGCCGCCATCCATGTACATCTGGGTGGCCTTCGCGGTCTGCAGCGTGATCGGCGGCACGCCGGGCGGGACGGAGGAGGAAGCGAGCATCGCATCGACATAGCAGCCCTGGAGGCGCGCCAGCTCGGCAGGCGAGTCGGTATCGAGCGCGCGGGCGGCGAGCTCGGTCATGTCGATGCCATAGCCTTCGCCGTCGTCGAGGTTGCTTACCCCTACGAACAGCTGGCGCTTCTGGTCGCGCCATTCGCGACCGACGGCGCGCAGCGTGCCGGGCGTCATCACCTTGAGCAGCCGCGCCCGCAGCGGGCCGAAGCTGGCGGTGGAGCCCTTGAGCACCACGCCCATCGCAGCACCGCCGGCGCGCTTGCGCATCAGATCGGCTTCCTCGGCGATCGAATAGGCAAGCACGAGATCGCCGACGTTCGACGTGCCCGGCTTCACCACCAGCCCGGTGGCGCCGTCCTGCCCGGACATCGGGCCATCGACCCAGCTATAGTCGGTGCGGTCCGCCGGCACCGGCTGGTTGGCGAGGAACAAGAGGGTGCTCTGCAGCGAACCGGTGCTGACGCCGGTGACGATGTCCCAGCTGGGCAGCTTTGCCATGCCGTAGAAGAAGCCCGCGCCGAACGCGCCGTGCTGGCCGCCGCCGCTCAGTGCGAGGAACTGATCGGATGCTGGCTCGCCCTTGGCGGCTTCGGCGCCGAGCAGCGGCTGGCGGATCCTGCGGCGCTCGCTGAGCAGCGCGCCCAGGCGGGCGCTGGTCCCGTCCTGCACCGAGGCGGCGCCTGCCACCGCATCGAGCCGCAGCGGCGCCTGGCGCCAGCGCGGTCCGACGGTGAGCGGCACGACCTGATAGTTGCAGCCGAGAATCGGCTTGGGCCGGGGCTGGCTACAGCCGGCGACGGAAAGTCCCGCCGCGGCAAGCAGCACCAGCGAACGCAGCAATCGCATGATTTCCCCCATGACGTTGCGACTCCGCCCCCGCGAAGTCTTTCGCCATGGTCTTATGCACGATTTCGTTTGGAATTCGTAACGACGCTTTTGCTTTGCCGGCTCAGCTCTTGATCTTCCAGCCGCGGCGCAACAGCCCGTAGCAGAACAGCGCCAGCGCTACGTTGAGCGTCAGGATCACGCCGGTGCCCAGCAGGACCGGCGAATCGGCCACGCCGAGGAAGCCGTAGCGGAAGCCGGAGATGATATAGAAGAAGGGGTTGGCATGGCTGATCGCGCGGAACACCGGCGAGAGATTGTCGACGGAGTAGAAGGTGCCCGACAGCAGCGACAGCGGCGCCACGACGAAGTTGGTGATCGCCGCGGCATGATCGAACTTTTCCGCCCAGATCGAGGTGAGCACGCCCATCAGCGCCAGGAACAGCGAGCCCAGGAAGCCGAACCACAGCACCGCCCAGAGATGCGCGGGCATGACGTGCACGCCCCACAGCGCCATTGCCAACCACACCGTGCCGCCGACGCAGAACGCCCGCGTCACCGCACCGCCGGCCAGCGCCGCCAGCATCTCGCCCGTGGACAAGGGCGGCATCAGATAATCGACGATGGTGCCCTGGATCTTGCCGACCAGCAGCGAGAAGCTGGCATTGGCGAAGGCGTTCTGCAGCATGCCCATCACGATCAGGCCGGGGGCAATGAAATCGGCATAGGGAACGGCGCGGCCATCGAGCACCACCACCCGGCCATTTCCGCCGAGCGCGACGGTAAAGATCACCAGATACAGCAGCGTGGTGACGGCTGGCGCCCACACCGTCTGGAGCTGCACCTTGAAGAAACGGCGCACCTCCTTGATATAGAGGGTGCGCAAGCCTCCCCAGTTGACGTTGCGAATCACCGGAACGCCCGGCTCGGGAAGCTGTGAACCGATTTCGGGGTGGCTGCTCATGGCGCGATCGCGTACCCGCTGACGCCGCCGCCCGCAAGACGAAGGAACCAAAGTGAGCTGGACCGACGAGCGTATCGAAACGCTGAAGAAGATGTGGGACAGCGGCCTGACCGCCACCCAGATCGCCGAGGAACTGGGCGGCGTTTCGCGCAACGCGGTGATCGGCAAGGCGCATCGCCTGGGCCTGCCGTCGCGCCCCTCGCCGGTAAAGGCCAACGAAGCCAAGGCCGCGGCCGCCGCCGCCGCCGCGGCCGCGCCCGCGGCCGAGCCCAAGCCGGCGCCCGCGCCCAAGCCCGCGCCGGCCCCTGCGGCGCCGCGCGTCCAGGCCGAAGCGCCCGCCCCGGCCCCCCGCCCGGCGGCACCGGCGCCCACCGCGCCGCCCGCCCCGGCTGCAGCCGCCCCCGCTACCGATGCCGAGACGCCGCGGACGCCGCAGCCGGTGCTCCGCTCGGTCGGCCCCGGCGGCTTCATCCGCCAGAATCCCGGCGAGCAGGCACCGCCGAGCACACCGGCACCGCCGCGCCGGCTGGTGCCCGCCAAACCCAGCGACGCGATCGCCGGCAAGGCGACGCTGCTCGACCTGAACGACAAGATCTGCAAATGGCCGCTCGGCCATCCCGGCGAGCCGGACTTCCACTTTTGTGGCGACAAGGTGAACCCGGGCTTCCCCTATTGCGTCGAGCATTGCGGCCACGCCTATCAGGCACAGCTGCCCCGCCGCGATCGCCGCACGCCCCCGGCCATGCCGTTCGGCGGCACGCCCCGCGCGCGCTGATCCGCACCACAACCACACGCCCATGGAAAAGGGCCCGTTCCCACCGGAACGGGCCCTTTTCTGTATCCGGATCGCCGAATTCAGCGGTGTTCGAGCCGGGCCGCGAGCGCCGTGTTGCCCTGGGCGGCGGCGACACCGGCGGCGGTGCGGCCGGTGGCATCGGCCAAGGCCGGATCGGCGCCGGCCGCGAGCAGCAGGTCCACCTGCGCAGCGCGCCCGAACAGCGCGGCCATCATCAGCGCGGTCTGCCCCGCCTTGTTGCGGGCATTGACGTCGCAGCCGGCCTTGAGCAGCCGCGCGGCGATCGCGTCGTCCCCCTTGAAGGCTACGCCCATCTGCGCGGTGTTGCCCTGCCCGCCATCGGCGAGGCACGGATCGGCACCGGCCGCGATCAGCGCCTCCAGCGCTGCCGCCTGGCCGTTATAGGCAGCGAGGATCACGGGGGTGAAACCGCGCGAATCGCGGGCATTGGGGTCTGCGCCCATCTGCACCAGCGCCGGCACCAGATCGGCGCGGCCGGCGCGAGCGGCTTCGAACAACAGCGTCTGCCGGCGTTCGGGCGAGGGCAGATCGGGGGCAGCAGTCTGGGCCGCGACGATCGGCGACGCGAACAATGCGACGCCGACCAGGAGAAGTGAAAAGATAGGCATTGCTTCCTCCGGGTACGCGAAAGCCCGGGCCGGCTCGTGCCGACCCGGGTCTCCGGGGGGACCTCAGTTGGCGGCGGACTGTTCAGGGTGCGCCGCCCGATATTCCGCGACGGCCTTTTCCACCTCCGCCATCGGCACGTTCACCGCCTTGGCGAGCCGGCTGCCATAGTCCTTGTCGGCCTGGTAGAAATAGCTGACCATGATCGTGCGCGTGCGCGGCGAAACGACCTTGCCAAGATCACCCGACAGGTTCTTGATCAGGTCTGCCTTCTCCGCCGCCGGCAACGCGCGATAGAACAGCCCGGCCTGGGCGAAATTGTTGGTCTTCGCGATCGGCCGGGCCGCGACCGTGGCATCGATGGCATAGGTGGAGGCGCCGGCTTCGGCCGGAGTGGTCTTGGGTGCCAGCGCCGCCGGGAAATAGTTGACCCGCGCACTGCGGCCCGAGGCGTTGAGCTGCCCGTCCTGGCTGTTGTTCACCACCGTCACGCGCGGGCGGTTCACCGGCAGCGCCAGTGCGTTGGCGCCGATCCGGTAGCGCTGGGTATCGGCATAGCTGAACAGGCGGCCCTGCAGCATGCGATCGGGCGACGCCTCGATCCCCGGCACCATGTTCGATGGCGCGAAGGCGGACTGTTCGGTCCATTCAAAGAAATTGTCCGGCACCTTGTTCAGCGTCATCTCGCCGATCTTGCGGAAGGGCACGCCCAGCCATTCCTTGGTATCGTCGAACGGGTTGTAGTCGAGCTTGGCGAAATCGTCGGCACGCATCACCTGCACCATCAGATCCCAGCTCGGGTAATTGCCCTTGGCGATCTCGTTGTAGAGATCGTGGGTGTGATAATCGAACGCCTGCGCGCCCGCTTGGGCGGCGGTGAGGTTGCGAACGCCCTGGCGGCTGATCCAGCGGAACTTGGCGAACACCGTCTCGCCCTTCGCATTCACCAGCTTGAAGGCGTGGACGCCGTTGCCGTCCATCGTGCGGTACGAGGCCGGGGTGCCCAGGTTCGAATAGAGCTGGGTGAGCATGTTGGTCGATTCGGGCGTGGCCGAGAAGAAATCGAAGAAGCGATTGGGATCCTGACGGTTGGTGACGGGATCGGGCTTCAGCGAATGCACCATATCCGGGAACTGCATCGCATCGCGGATGAAGAAGATCGGCAGATTGTTGCCCACCAGATCCCAGTTGCCCTGTTCGGTATAGAATTTCGTCGCGAAGCCGCGCGGATCGCGCAGCCATTCCGGGCTGTCCTTGCCGTGGATCACGCTGGAAAAGCGCACGAACACCGGGGTTTCCTTGCCCGGCTGGAACAGCGAGGCCTTGGTCAGATCAGTGATGTCGGCGGTGGCGCGGAACACGCCGTGCGCGCCGGTGCCGCGAGCATGGACGACGCGCTCGGGCGTGCGCTCACGATCGAAGCGGGCCAGCTTCTCGATCAGGTGCGAATCCTCGAGCAGCACCGGGCCGAGATCGCCTGCCGCCTTGGAATGGCGATTCTCGCCCACTGGCGCGCCGTTGTCGCGCGTGAGCACCGGCGCGGCGCCGGTTTCGGCCTGGATCGGGGTATCGGCCTGGGCGCTGACCGGCGCGGCACCGGTGGACATGCGGCTCGAAACCTGGGTCTCGGTCTGGGCAAGCGCGGCGGCGGGCAGCACGGCGCCGCTAAGCAACGCGGCCATCGCCGCGCCGCTCCGGGTGGAACGAAGCATTTGGAAACTCCCTTTTGGTGGCGGCGGCGCCATGGTGCACCGCATCGCCAGGCCTGCGCATATGAAGCTGCAACGATGCGCAGGTGAAACGCAAAGACGCGTTCACAGAAATCGAGGCAGCCGCTCAACATGGCGCGCACCGAGGCCGCCTTGCGCGGTGTGGCCCGCACCCCCTATACGTTCCGCATGTCCGAAGACCTCTTCGCTGCGCCCTCCGTCCCCGCCGGCACCTATGACGCCTCGTCGATCGAGGTGCTCGAAGGCCTGGAGCCGGTGCGGCGCCGGCCGGGCATGTATATCGGCGGCACCGACGAGCGCGCGCTCCACCATCTCGCCGCCGAAATCCTCGACAATGCGATGGACGAGGCGGTCGCCGGGCACGCCAACCGCATCGAGGTGACGCTCGCCGCGCCCAACCGCATCACCATCGTCGACAATGGCCGCGGCATGCCGGTCGATCCCCACCCGCGCTTTCCGGACAAGTCGGCGCTCGAGGTGATTCTCTCGATGCTCCACTCGGGTGGCAAGTTTTCGGGCAAAGCCTATGCCACCTCGGGCGGCCTGCACGGCGTCGGCATCTCGGTGGTCAACGCGCTGTCGGTGGACACGGTGGTCGAGGTGGCGCGGGACAAGCAGCTCTATCGCCAGCGCTTCAGCCAGGGCCAGACGCTGGGACCGCTGGAGAAGATCGGCGGCACGCCCAACCGGCGCGGCACCAGCGTTGCCTTCACCCCCGATCCCGAGATCTTCGGCGAGATGCTGTTCAAGCCTGCGCGGCTGTACAAGCTCGCCCGCTCCAAGGCCTATCTGTTCGCCGGCGTCGAGATCCGCTGGAAGTGCGACCCGTCGCTGATCACCGACGACACGCCGGCGGAAGCGGTGTTCCAGTTCCCCGGCGGCCTTGCCGATCACCTGAAGGAACAGGTCGGCAGCCGCGAATGCGCCACCGCGGATTTCTTCGCGGGCACCCAGGAATTTCCCGATTCGCAGGGCCGCGTCGAATGGGCAGTCGCCTGGCCGCTGTGGAGCGACGGCAGCTATAGCTGGTACTGCAACACCATCCCGACGCCAGACGGCGGCACCCACGAGCAGGGCCTACGCCAGGCGCTGGTGCGGAGCCTGCGCAGCTTCGCCGACCTGGTCGGCAACAAGAAGGCCAAGGACCTCAACCCCGACGACGTGGTGACCGGCTCCGAGGTCATGCTCTCGGTGTTCATCCGCGAGCCGCAGTTCCAGAGCCAGACCAAGGACCGGCTGACCAGCCCCGAGGCGACCGCGCTCGTCGAAAAGGCGGTCCGCGACCATTTCGACCATTATCTCACCGACAATATGGAGCGCGGCAAGGCGCTGCTCGGCTATGTGCTGGAGCGGATGGACGATCGCCTGCGCCGGAAGCAGGAGCGCGAGGTCAAGCGCAAGTCGGCGACGAGCGGCCGCAAGCTGCGCCTGCCCGGCAAGCTGACCGACTGTTCGGCCGACAGCCCCGAAGGCACCGAGTTGTTCATCGTCGAGGGCGATTCGGCGGGCGGCTCGGCCAAGCAGGCACGCGACCGCAAGACCCAGGCGATCCTGCCGATCCGCGGCAAGATCCTCAACGTCGCCAGCGCGACCTCGGCCAAGATCCTGGCGAACCAGGAGATCGCCGACCTGATCCAGGCGCTGGGCTGCGGCACCCGCAAGGACTGCGACGCCGCCCATCTGCGCTACGAACGCATCATCATCATGACCGACGCGGACGTCGACGGCGCGCATATCGCGACGCTGCTGATGACCTTCTTCTTCCAGGAAATGCCGGACCTGGTGCGCAAGGGGCATCTCTACTTGGCCCAGCCGCCGCTATACCGCCTGACCGTGGGCTCGAAGAGCCTCTACGCCCGCGACGACGCGCACCGGATCGAGATCGAGAAGACGGCGTTCAAGGGCAAGAAGGTGGAAGTCAGCCGGTTCAAGGGCCTGGGCGAGATGAACCCGAACCAGCTCAAGGAAACCACCATGGATCCCAAGACGCGCGGCATGCTGCGCGTGACGCTGCCGCAGGAATATGAGGAGCGTGCGGGGGTGAAGGACTTGGTCGACCGGCTGATGGGCAATAATCCGGCCCACCGCTTCGCCTTCATCCAAGAAAATGCGGCTCGGCTCGACGATGAGGTGATCGACGCCTGAAAACGGAGCAAGAACGCGCTTGAAGCGGCGATGGTCCACACCCAGTTGCGGTCGCCGTTGCTCCTGCACCCTCATAGTAACAATAAAATGCAGGACATGAGGGCAGAAATTCTCTAGATTTCAACGCGGGCCATCGTTGATGAGCCTGCTGATGGGAGAAGTCGTATGCGTCTGCCCACCCTGATGTTTGCGTTCGTTCTTGCACCGGCGGTGCATGCGCAAGATGCCTCGAAAGACCCGGAAATCGTCGTAACAGGAACCTCGCTGGAACAGACCCGCGAGCAGCTTGAGGCCTGCATTGCGCGAGGGTGCGACCCGAAGCAGGATATCGATGCGTCGCTGGCGCATGCGGAGAGTCAGTATATCGCCGGCGACTTCGATGGCGCCCGCGCAACGCTGAGGAATTCGGTACATCGCAACAAGCGCCATCGGCAGGATCTGCCGGTCGACGTCTCCGACCTGCAACGCGCCTATGGCAGGCTCATCGAAATGAACGGCCAGCCCGCCGTCAGCCGAATCGTGCAGATCGACGCCCTGGACAGCCTGAAGGCCGGGTTGGACAAACAAGATCGCAGAGTTTTCTTGCAGCGCACCTCGCTGGCGGAGAGTTTCTCGCAAGCGGGCCGCCATCGCGCCGCCTATGACATCTACGAGGATGTCGAACGCCAGGCCGAACGCGCCGGCCTGCCCCAAGTTGCCGCCTATGCGCTGCTCCGGCGCGCGGCCCTGCTCAACGCACTTGCAAGCTTCAACCCCGAGTATCGGCAGCGCTATCGCGCCGCGCTGACCAAGCTGGAGTCGGTCGAGGGGCCGGACATGGCGAAGTTCCGAGTGGCAGCGGTGATACTTCGGGCTCGGGATACCGGTGGCGAACGGGACGAATCGGCGCTGGACGCGGCAATCGCAAACATCGACCCACAGCAGTTTGATCGTCCGTTCCTGCTTTATGCGCCGCCGGTGATCCTGAACAAGCATGGCAAGAGCAGGATGGGAGGAAGCGGCGCGAAGATCGAACCTGACTGGATGGACGTGCGCATTGCCGTGACGCGGCAGGGCAAGGTTGAAGGGTATGAGATTCTCCGCCGGACGGATGGCATCGACGAGCGGTGGGTAAAGCAGGTGACGGACACCATCCCGCGTCGCCGCTACGCACCGTTCGTGCCGGCTAGCGGCGAGGCGGTGAGTTATCGTGTCGAGCGCTTCTCGTTCGTGCGGGACTGGTCGACTATGCCAACCGCCAGCAGCCGCGTACGTACCCAGAACACCAATGCGCGCTTGGTTTGGCTGGATCTGACGCCAGACAATGTCGCGGCGCGCCCTTCCGCCAATCCGGGGACCTAAACGCTGCTGCGCGACTGCCGCCCCACCGGCAGCGGCGGCCTACAGGTCCCCCCGCATCCGCCGCTGGTGGTATTTCACCCGCACGGTGATGCCGAGCACCATCAGGAAGAAGGCGAGGGCCAGCACCGCCGCCGGTACCGCGACCGGCATCGGCCAAACCTTGGCCCTGAGCGCCGCAAGCAGCGCGCCGAGCACCGCCAGCCACACCGCGCCCATCCGCAGCGGCCGCGCGATCTGCTTCAGCTCGGCCTTGTAGGCGGCGCGTTCGGCGGGGTCGTTCAGGCGGGGCGGGGTCGGCATGTCCAATCTTCCTTCAACAGCCCGTAGAGCGTGGTGTCGCGGATGCCGATATGGGTTTCCCATTCGGCGCGCAGCACCCCTTCCAGCCGGAAGCCCAGCCGTTCGAGCAGCCGGCGCGAATACACATTGTCCGGATCGGTGTCCGCAAAAACCCGCCGCTGGCCCTCAGCGAACAGCTGCTCGATCACGGCGGTCAGCGCCTCTTCGGCGATCCCCTTCCCCCAATGGACCCGGGCGAGCAGATAGCCCAGTTCGCTGACGTTGCGCTGCCGCTTCTCGCCCACCGCGACATAGCCGATCGCTTCGTCGGATTCCGCCAACGTGATCGCCCAGACGCGCCAGTCCGGATCGGTGCGGGCAAAGCTGGTGCGGGTTTGGGCGACATCCCGGTGAGGCGCGTGGCTCCACCAGTGCATCAGCTCGGCGTCGGCCAGACTGGGGAACAGCGCCTCGGCATCCCGCACCTCGCGCGGCCGCAGGCGCAGCCGCGCGGTGGCAAGCACCGGCGTGCCGCGCGCAGCCCCCGAACGCTCAGCGATTGCCACCGATCAAGTCGCCCAGGCCGCCGAGCACCGATCCTTCGCCACGGCTGGGGCCACCGCCCATCGCCGCCGCCGCCATCCGCCCGGCGAGCCGCGCGAAGGGCAGCGACTGGATCCACACCTTGCCAGGCCCGCGCAGGCGGGCGAAGAACACGCCCTCGCCGCCGAAGAACATGCTGCGCACGCCCCCCACCGAGACGAGATCGAAATCGATCGAGGGCGTCAGTGCGGCAACGCAGCCGGTATCGACATGCAGTTCCTCGCCGGGCGCCAGTTCGCGCTCCACCACGGTGCCGCCCATCTGCACGAACACCCAGCCATCGCCGTCCAGCCGCTGCATGATGAAGCCTTCGCCGCCGAACAGCCCGGTCATCACGCGGCGCTGGAAGGCGATGCCGATCGACACGCCCTTGGCCGCGGCGAGGAACGCATCCTTCTGGCAGATCAGCGTGCCGCCATAATCGGACAGTCGCAGCGGCAGGATCGCGCCCGGCGTGGGCGAGGCGAAAGCGACGCGCGCCTTGCCGTGGCCATTATGGGTGAACACGGTGGTGAACAGGCTCTCGCCGGTGACGAGGCGCTTGCCGGCGCCGAGCAGCTTGTCCATGAAGCCGCCGCCCTGCCCACCGCTGCCGTCGCCGAACACCGTCGTCATGCCGATTGCGGCATCCTTCCACACCATCGCGCCAGCTTCGGCGACGGCGCTTTCGCCCGGATCGAGCTCGATCTCGACGAACTGAAGCTCCTGCCCCTTGATCTCGAAATCGATATCGTCGGCGATCCCGTCGCGGCGGTGGTGCGTCCAAGGGCTTGAGGGGGGCATGCGCTACTCTCCAGATGATCCGTTGCAGTCGAATACTACACCAACGCGCGCCCGACGCGAGCCCCTGGACGCGCCGCCCTTGATCGCAGGGACCAGCCGGGCCATGTGCGCCCGCAACGCAATGGGAGTTTGGATGCATGGACGCGCGTAACGGCATTGGCGGCAGCCTGACGGGCCTGGACCTGCGCGCCGAGATCGAGCGGCTGCGCAAGGAACGCAATGCCGTGATCCTGGCCCATTACTATCAGAAGCCGGAGCTGCAGGACCTGGCCGATTTCGTCGGCGACAGCCTGGACCTGAGCCGAAAGGCGGCGGAAACCGACGCGGACGTGATCGCATTCTGCGGCGTGCGCTTCATGGCGGAGACCGCCAAGATCCTGTCGCCCGACAAGATCGTGGTGCTGCCGGACATGGACGCCGGCTGCAGCCTGGAAGACAGCTGCCCGCCCGACCAGTTCGCCGCCTTCCGGGCCAAGCATCCCGATCACATCGCGCTGACCTATATCAACTGCTCGACCGAGGTGAAGGCGCTGAGCGACGTGATCGTCACCAGTTCGTCGGCCGAGAAGATCCTGTCGCAGATCCCGGCCGATCAGAAGATCATCTTCGGCCCCGATCGCAACCTGGGCGGCTATCTGCAGCGCAAGACCGGGCGCGAGCTGCTGCTGTGGCCGGGCGTGTGCATCGTCCACGAAGCGTTCAGCGAGACCGAGCTGCTGAAGCTCCAAGCCGAGCACCCCGGCGCGCCGATCGCCGCGCACCCCGAATGCCCGCCCTTCATCCTGGACCATGCCGATTATGTCGGATCGACCAAGGGAATCCTGGATTTCTCCAAGGCGATGCCCGGTGATACGCTGATCGTCGCGACCGAGCCGCACATCATCCACCAGATGCAGAAGGCGATGCCGGAGAAGACCTTCATCGGCGCCCCCGGCGCGGACGGCAACTGCAACTGCAACATCTGCCCATATATGGCGCTGAACACGATGGAGAAGCTGTATCTGGCGCTTCGCGACCTGACGCCGCGCATCGAGATCGAGGAAGGGCTGCGCCTGCGCGCCAAGCGGAGCCTGGACCGGATGCTGGACATGGCCGCCGGCACCGTCGGCAAGGGCGATCTGGGGCCGCTGCCCGCCTGACGCATGCTGGGGGAGTGCCCCAGCCTCCGGGCAAACCCAGGGGGCGTCGACGCGCGGCTCGATGCGCAGTAGAAACGATATGCAAACCTTGGCACGACCCCCGGCAAGAGGCGGCGCGGCCAAGGTCTCGATACGCTCTGGGCCGTGAACGCTGATGCAGGACACTCCCCCGTCCGCCGCTTCCTGGAACGGCGCGCCGCCGCAGCTTCCGCGGGCGGGGCTGATGGCGCGGCTGATCGCAGAACTGCAGGTTTCGATGATCACCGCCGGTGCGCGGGCGCTGGACGGCGATCTGGATCGCGCGATCGTGTTCATGGTGGTCGCGCGGATCAGCGACATGCCGTCGCCGGGCCATGCGCTGGCCGAGCGCCGGGCGTCGCAGGCGATCAGCATCAACGCGCTTGCCGCATCGCTCGCCCGCCCGTTCGAAACGATGCGGCGGCACATCCACGCGCTATGCGACCGGGGGCTCTGCACGCGCGGCCCCGCGGGCGTTACCGTGCCCGAAGCGGTGCAGGCGCGGCCGGAGATCGCCGCGCTGTTCCGTAGCAGCCATGATGCGCTGGTGCGGCTGGCCGAAGACCTGGCCGCGTTCGGATTCGCCCTTCCGGAAACACGCGCGCACCGCCCCTATGACTGGCGGTCAGGGCTGGCTGCCGCGCACGACATTCTGCTGACCGGCGTCGAATTCAGCGCCCATCGCTACCAAAGCTGGACCGACATGGTGATGGCGAATGCCATTCTGTGCGCCAATTGCCGCCCGATAATGGAAGATCGCGCGACATCGATCGCCTATGCCGAATTCAGCCCGGTGCCGCCCGAAGCGCTGCGCCGGCCGGTATCGACCGGCGCGATCGCGCGGGCGCTGGGCCTGCCGCCGTCGACCGCGCACCGCCGGGTGGCGGCGATGGTCGAATCGGGCTTTCTGGTGCGGCGCAAGCGAGGCGTGATGCTGGCCGATTCGGCGATCACCGATGCTCAGCGGCTGGCGGATGCGCGCACCGCGCTGCTCCACACCCGTCAGATTCTGATCCGGCTCGCCGCCGGCGGCTTCCGCTTCGCCAATCCCGCCGCCTGCTATCTGGACGGACGGCCCGAACTGGTGCCATTCGGATAGACGCGGGCGGCGCCGGCTTTTACAGCCGTGGCCATGTCTTTCGCCCTTCCCCGTTTCGATTGCGACCAGTTCGTCCGCGCGACCCTTGCCGAGGATCTGGGCGAAGGCGGCGACGTCACCTGCGCCGCCGTGATCCCCGCCGATGCGCGCTTCGCCGGGGTGATGGACAGCCGCGATCCGATCACCGTCGCGGGCCTGGGCCTGGCCGAGGCGTTCTTCCGGGCGCTCGATCCCGATGCGCGCATCGAACGGCTGGTGGCAGACGGCGATTCGGTGGCGCCGGGCACCGAGCTGCTGCGGCTGCAGGGGCTCGCCCGCGCGCTGCTGACGGCCGAGCGATCGGCGCTGAACACGGTGCAGCATCTGAGCGGCATCGCCACGCTGACCCGCCGCTATGTCGATGCCATTGCCGGCACCGGCGCGACGCTGCTCGATACCCGCAAGACCCTGCCGGGGCTGCGGGTGCTGGAGAAATATGCGACGCGCATGGGCGGGGCGACCAACCACCGCATGGGCCTGTGGGATGCGGCGATGATCAAGGACAACCATGTCGCCGTCGCCGGTTCGGTGGAGACGGCGGTGGCGCGGGCAGTGGCCGCGGGAGTCGAGCGGATCATCGTGGAGGTGGACCGGATCGACCAGATCGCACCGGCGCTGCATGCCGGCGCGACGCATCTGCTGCTCGACAATATGGGGCCGCCGATGCTGCGCGAGGCGGTGGCGCTGGTCGCCGGCCGGGTGCCGACCGAGGCATCGGGCGGCGTGAATCTCGACACGATCCGCGCGATCGCGGAAACCGGCGTCACCTATATCAGCGTCGGGCGGCTGACCCAGTCGGCGCCGGCTGCCGATATCGGACTCGATTTCGCGACATTGTGAGGGAGGGCGACGGCATGAAGGCGATGGTGGTTGCGCTGGGCATCGTTGCGGCATTGCTGCCGGGCGCGGCATTGGCGCAGGCGCAGATGTGCGTGGTGCCGAACAGGGTCGAACGGCCGCGACCGGACCTGCCGAGCGCGCGCGAACCGCGACGGCTGATGCCGATCGGCAGCTACACGCTCGCGCTCACCTGGTCCCCCGGCTATTGCCGCGCGCATGGCGACGAGCCAGGGCGCGCCTTCCAGTGCGGCAGCGGCAACCGCTTCGGCTTCACGCTGCACGGGCTGTGGCCGGACGGGCGGGGCAAGAGCTGGCCGCAATATTGCAAACGCACCGACATTCTGCCGCCCGCGCTGATCCGCAAGACGATGTGCGCCACGCCGTCCGAACAGCTGATCCAGCACGAATGGGCCAAGCACGGCACCTGCATGCAGACGACGCCGGAGGCCTATTTCCGGCGCGCCACCAACCTGTACCAGGCGATCCGCTATCCGGACATGGACGCCCTGTCGCGCGGCGACGGCACTGTGGGCGATTTCAAGCGCGCCTTCGCGGCGAAGAACCGGGCGATACCGGTCGGCGCGATCCGGGTGACGACGACGCGCGAAGGCTGGCTGGACGAGCTGTGGCTCTGCCTGGACACGCGCTTCCGCTATCGCCGCTGCGAGGCGGGCACCGGCGGCGCGGCGGACGACTCGGCGCTGAAGATCTGGCGGGGGCGGTAAAGGCGCGGTTACGCTTCCGGCCCAGCAGACTTTCGGCTAGTATCGCGGCCCGGACCTGAACGCTGGGCAGCGGAGCGGATATGGGCGACTGGAAACCGGCAAGCTATCCGTCCCTCAGCCCCTATCTGATCTGCCGATCGCCGGAACCGGTGATGGCGTTCCTGACAGCGGTGTTCGAGGCTACCGTCCTCCGCCGCTACGATCGGCCCGACGGATCGCTGATGCATGCCGAACTGCGGATCGACGACAGCGTCGTGATGATCGGCGGCGGCGCAACCGACTATCTGTCGGCGGAGGTTCATATCCATGTGTACGTCCCCGATGCGCAAGCCGTGTACGATCGGGCGATCACTTCCGGCGCGGAAGCGGTGCAGGCGCCGGTTCGGAAAGCGGCGGACGACGATCTGCGCGGCGGCTTTCGCGATCCGGCTGGCAATCTGTGGTGGATCGCAACGCAATAGAGCGTTTTCCGATCAATCTGGATCATATCCGCAGGAACTGAAGTAGTTGGCGCATTCGCTGGGCTGGAAGATGTCGACGAGCGCGCCGATGCGGTTCCACAGGCCGCTGACAGTGCGCTCGCCGGCTTTTCGCAGCATGGCCTTGAGGCGTGCAAAGGCCTTTTCGATCGGGTTGAAGTCAGGGCTGTAGGGCGGGAGGAAGCGCAGCGTTGCGCCTGCCGCCTCGATCCGATGCTGGACCGCCGGTCGCTTGTGGCTCGACAGATTGTCCATGATGACGATGTCGCCGGGGCGCAGTGTGGGCACAAGGACCTGCGCCACATAGGCTTCGAACCAGTCGCCGTTGATCGGGCCGTCGAGCACCATCGGCGCGACCATGCCGGTCATGCGCAGGCCGGCAACCAGCGTGGTGGTTTTGCGATGGCCATGCGGATATCCCATCCGCAGCCGCTCACCCCTGGCGCAGCGGCCATGGCTGCGGGTCATGTTGGTGGCGGTCCAGGTCTCGTCGATGAAGACCAGGTGTTCCGGTTCCAGATCGACCTGGCCGTCGAACCAGTCGCGGCGCTGTTTCAGGATGTCGGGCCGGTCTTGCTCGACAGCATGGCCAGTCTTTTTTTGCGCGTCATGCCTCGACGCGCGAAAAAGCGATGCAGCCCTGCGACGGAGACTGCCAGACCCTTCTTGGCTAAGGCTCGGCGAAGCTCTTCCAGCGAGATGTCCTTGCGGGCCTCCCACAGCGCGAGAATGTCAGCTGCCCGTTCCTCAACCCGACGCGAACGCATGTCTCCGCCTTGCGGCTTGGCGGCAACATTGCCCGTTTCCCGCCGCTGGGCGTGCCAGCGGATCGCGGTCGACGGCGCAACCCCAAACCGGGCGGCTGCAGCCCGACAGCTCAGCCCGCCGTCAATCACAGCCAGAAGACGAACCCGCAAATCCATCGACAAAGCATGACCCATCCATGCCGGACTCCTTCACCGGCATGCATTCTGAATCAGAAATCGCGTTCCTTGGGAATCCCTCACCGATTCAGTGCGGTCGAAATCCGCTCTAAGCCACCGATGCGCGTTACTGGTCGATGACGCGGCTCGCCGGGTGGTGCTTGTCGAGATAGCGTTTGATCAGTCGAACATTGCGGGTGTTGGAGCGGAAGAAGTAATCGGGAATCGCGCCGACGAACGGGATCATGCCCAGCGCCCAGTCGACGCCGATATTGCCGGCCATGCGAGCGATGGTGCGCTTCGGCATGCCCAAATTGCGGGCCTCAAAGGCGAGATAGGCGCCCATCGCAGCCGCCACGCTGGGGCCGACGCCGGGGACGAAATCAAGCAGCACGTCCAGCCCCACCTTGCGGTTCAGGCCGGGGATGGTCAGGCTGCGTTCGAGCAGATGCTCCATCGCCTCGATCCGCTGGCGCACCGCCGCCGCGTCCGTGCCCATCGGCAGGCGATGGATGAAGCTGCCTTCCAATCGTTTCGCGCGCGGCATTGCCTGTTCCTCATTCCTTGCGGAGGTGGTTCAACGGGTGCCAGGCGCGCGCGTTCCCCTGCCAGTCCGACAGGCGCAGCGCGACGATCGACCAGCGCAGCGGCTGGGCGAGCGGGATGAAGGCGACGTCGCTCGCCAGCATCGCATCGGCTTCGGCGATGCGGTGGGTGCGGTTGTACAGATCGGGCGCGTCGCGCGCGGCGGCGATCAGCGTCGCGGTATCCTCCGAACAGGCGCGGCAGGCGGTGGCGAGATACCAGCGGCCGCTGTCATAGGGCGCGACTGCGTCGATCAGTTCCAGGTCGGCACGCGGATCGCCAAGGGCCACGCGCTGCGGCGTGATGCCCGCGCGGATCAGCGCGGCGGCGAGATGGCCCCACAGCAAGGTGGCGCCCGGCCCGGAGGGCAGCGCCAGCGCGATCTCGACCGGCCCGCGATGCACCGCCCGCCATTCGCGAACCCGCTGCGCCGCCAGCGCCTGGCGATCGTCGGGCGGCACCGTCGCCCAAGCGGCGGGCGCTGGTGGCGCCGCCGAATCGAGCTGTGCGGGCAGGATCGTGTCGGTCGGAGTCCAGTTCGGTGCGATCGCCCGCGTCATCCCGGCGCGATCGAACGCCATGGCGATGGCGGCGCGGTTCTGCGGCGTGGCGAGGAAGCCGTCGCGGTGCAGCACCGCCAGCCCGAACAGGCCGATGGCGGGATCGAAGCGGATATTCTCCTGCGCGATCCCCGCATGCCCGACGATCGGCCAGTCGACCACCGTGCCGCCCAGCACCAGATCGGATGCGCCGGCGCGGAACCGGGCGATCGCCGCGGCGGAACGCTCGCCGCGCAGACGGACATGCTCCTCCGGCGCCGGCTTCGCGGCGGGTTCGTCGCCGGGCTGCTCGGCGGGGCGGAGCAGCAGCCCGTCGCGCCGGCCGGGAACGATGCGGAACGGCCCGGAACCGGCGATCCCCCGCCCCCGGAACACCGCCAGTTCGGGCTGCGCGAACAAGTTGAGCAGATCGGGCCGCGGATGCTTCAGCCGCACTTCGATCACCTGCGGCGTCATCTCCACGATCTCATCGATCACGGCGAGATAGGGCGCGAGCCGCTGATTGCCCGCCCGGGCGGCAACGGCGCGGCGCAGCGCGCGCACCACCTCGCCCGCCGTTACCGGCTGACCGTTCGGCCAGTGCGCCTCGCCCAGGCGGAAGATATAGCTGCGGGCATCGTCGAACACGTTCCAGCGTTCCGCCAGCGCCGGTTCGATCTGGCCGTTCGCGTCGTAGCGCACCAGCCCCTGCGCGGTTGCCGCCATCGCCACCGATTGCGCGCCGTCGATCGCCATGCTCGCCGGATCGACGAGCAGGTCCGCGCTGCCGATCGCGCTGACCACCACCGGCGTATCGTCCTTGCGCCGCCCTTCGGGGGCGCAGGCGGCGAGCGCGATCGCGATCAGGGGGAAGAGCGGGCGAACCATCGGACTCCCGAAAAAACGGACGGCCAACCTCTATGGTAGCCGGCACAGGCTGCCAACCCCTGCCATGGGTTCCGCCGGCGCGCTGCAGCCTCTACCGTGGCGGCATGGATCTACGCCGCCTGCGCCGCAACCCGATCGTCTCCGTCGCGCTTGCCGGCGCGCTGCGCGGCTATCTGGCGCTGCGCACGATCGGCTGGTTCGTCACTCGGCCGCAGACGCGCGGAGTGCGCGCCATCGCCGTGACCGATGCGGGCGCAGTGATCCTGATACGCCACAGCTATCTGCCGGGCTGGCATCTGCCCGGCGGCGGGCAGGAACGGGGCGAAAGCGCCGAGGCCGCGCTGCTGCGCGAATTGCGCGAGGAAATCGGCATGGTGGCGCACGGCCGCGTGCGCCTGCTGGGCGAACTCGCCCATCGGCCCAACTACCGGCACGACACAGTCACGCTCGCCGTGGTGGAGGAGGTTCGCTTCGCGTTCCGCCCGTCGCTGGAGATTACCGATGCGGCGGCGTTTGATCCGGAGGCGCTACCGCCGGATACCACCACCGCCACCCGCCGCAGGATCGCCGAATGGCGCGAGGCGAGACCGCCAGCGCCAGACTGGTGACCCTGCAGGCGCGATGGTGCGGACGGCGGGACTCGAACCCGCACGCCCCGAGGGGCAGAAGATTTTAAGTCTCCGGCGTCTACCGGTTCCGCCACGTCCGCGTGGCCGGCAGCCAAGACGCTGCCGGGCACCACGTGTCAAGCACGCATCACACGTTCAGGCGCGCGCGCATCTCTTTGCCCGGCTTGAAATAGGGGACGCGCTTGGCATCCACTTCCACCGATTCGCCGGTCCGCGGATTGCGGCCCACCCGCGCATCGCGGGCACGCGTCGAAAACGCACCAAAGCCGCGCAACTCGACGCGACCATCTTCGCTCAGCCGGCTTACGATATCGTCGAAGAAGACCGAGACGATCTTTTCGACTTCCCGGACCGAAAGGCCCGGATTCTCATCAACCAGCAACTGCACCAACTCAGAACGGATCATCCGCTCCCCTCCCTTGGCGCGCGCGGCCAATCTGGTCGCGCGCGGCTATCCCCAAGGAAACCCTAGCGCTGTTGGCCAATCTTCATCAACCCGAAGATTCACCAATTTTCGATTTTAATTCAAAAAAGAACGGGAAATGGGGGCGGTTGGACCGCCCCCACCCCATCCGATCAGTTGTTCTGACCGCGCGCCTTGAGCGCTTCGCCCAGAATGTCGCCCAGCGAGGCGCCCGAGTCGGACGAGCCATACTGCGCAACTGCCTGCTTCTCTTCGGCAATCTGCATCGCCTTGACCGAGAAGGTCGGCTTCTTGGAACGGTCGAAACCGGTGACCATCGCGTCGAACTTCTGGCCGACCTGGAAACGCTCCGGACGCTGCTCGTCGCGGTCGCGGCCGAGATCGGTGCGCTTGATGAAGCCGGTCGCGCCATCGTCGCCAACCTGCACTTCGAGGCCCGCATCGCGGACTTCGAGAACGGTGACGGTGACGACCTGGTTCTTGCCCAGGCGATCGGCACCACCGGTCGAGCCGGCAGCGGCGACGCCACCACGCTCAAGCTGCTTCATGCCGAGCGAAATGCGCTCCTTGTCCGGCTCCACGGCGAGAACGATCGCGGTGACGGTTTCGCCCTTGCGGTGCAGCGCCAGCGCGTCTTCGCCCGAAATGCCCCACGCGATGTCGGACATGTGGACCATGCCGTCGACGTCGTTGTCCAGGCCGATGAACAGGCCGAACTCGGTCGCGTTCTTGACTTCGCCCTCGACGGTCGAGCCCACCGGATGCTCTTCGGCGAACTTTTCCCACGGGTTCTGCTGGGCCTGCTTGAGGCCGAGCGAGATGCGGCGCTTTTCCTGATCGACCTCGAGGACGACGACTTCGACTTCCTGGCTGGTCGAGACGATCTTGCCCGGGTGGACGTTCTTCTTGGTCCAGCTCATTTCGGAGACGTGAACCAGGCCCTCGATGCCGGCTTCCAGCTCGACGAACGCACCATATTCGGTGATGTTCGTGACGCGGCCCGACAGCTTGGCGCCGACCGGGTACTTCACGCTCGCGCCATCCCACGGATCGCTCTCGAGCTGCTTCATGCCCAGCGAGATGCGCTGCGTGTCACGGTTGATGCGGATGATCTGAACGCGAACGGTGTCGCCGATGTTCAGCACTTCCGACGGATGGTTGACGCGCTTGTAGCTCAGGTCGGTGACGTGCAGCAGGCCATCGATGCCGCCCAGGTCGACGAACGCACCGTAATCGGTGATGTTCTTGACGACGCCGTCGATCACCTGGCCCTCGGCGAGGCTCTGGATCAGGCCCGAACGCTGCTCGGCGCGGGTTTCCTCGAGCACGGCGCGGCGCGACACGACGATGTTGCCGCGCTTGCGGTCCATCTTCAGGATCTGGAAGGGCTGCGGGATGTCCATCAGCGGGGCGACGTCGCGCACCGGACGGATATCGACCTGGCTGCCCGGCAGGAAGGCCACGGCGCCGTTCAGATCGACGGTGAAGCCACCCTTCACGCGGCCGAAGATCACGCCTTCGACGCGGCTGTTCTGGGCGAATTCGCCTTCCAGCTTGTCCCAGGCGGCTTCGCGACGGGCGCGGTCACGGCTGAGCATCGCTTCGCCGTTCGCGTTCTCGACGCGATCGACATAGACTTCGACTTCGTCGCCGACCTTGAGGTCCGCCTTCTGGCCGGGGGCTGCGAATTCGCGCAGCGGCACGCGGCCTTCGGACTTGAGGCCGACGTCGATGACGGCGAGGTCGTTCTCGATGCCGGTGACGGTGCCGATCACGACGCGGCCTTCAAAGCCGTCCGCCTGACCGAAGGTTTCGTCGAGCAGTGCCGCGAAATCGTCGCGGGAGGGGTTTGCCGTAGTGGCCATAAAAAAGTGGTTCCTAACGTTCGTTTTTTCCGGCCAACCGGTTGGATCCGGCGGTCTTGAGGGCCAGAAATGCCGCGGCGGCCGAATGCCGGTCGCGGCATCCTGCGCACGAAGGATCACGGAGAAACAGTTCGCGCCGTAAACGCGAAAAGGGCGCATGGAAGCATGCTTCCATCGCCAACCTCCGGGAGCAACCGCTCGCGGGACGGGCGCGCCATACCCGCATCGGGGCGATTCCGCAAGGCGCGGCATGGGCCCGGAGTCATTTCCGGGGCGTGGCGCACATGGTGGTTTCGCGTTGCTTCTGCTAGATTTTCCTGGTGCTGGAAAGGGGACACCGCATGGCTGTCGCGTTGCATCGTCCGATAACGCTATCCGCCATCCTCCTGGGCGCAGCCCCGATTCTGATCGCATTGGGAGCAGCGCTGGCGGTGCGCAGCCCGCTCGCCGTTGCGCATCCGCTCGCGGCCGGGCTTTTGTTCCTGTGGATTACCAGCGACACCAGCCTGCTCGTCGTGATCGCCCGCGCGGAACGGCGGCGTCCCCCGGTGCGCAAGGTGATCGCGACGCTGGCGGCGGCTGCCCTCGCAGCGCTGTTCGTGCCGCCACCGGCGGTACGCGCGGCCTTGCTCTCCCTGCCCGGCCTTGCCGCGGCGATTGCGGTGCTGGTGGTCGTCCATTTCTGTTGGGGGCTGGCGGCCGCCCGCAGACAATGGCGTGCGGCGTCACAGGCGCGATGGATCGCCGCCGCATCGGAACTGCTGCCGCCCGCGCTGGTGCGCCTCGCCGCCGCCGAACTGCGCCTGCTCCACCTTGTCTTGTTCCGCTGGGGCGCGGCGCCCGACGTGCCGTCAGGGTGCCAGGGCTTCGCCTATCACCGACACCTGACGCCGATGGCCGTAACGCTGCTGGCGTTGCAGGCGATCGAAGTCGCCGTGCACCATCTGCTGCTCGCGCATTGGAGTGCCTTCGCCGCCTATATCCTGTTCGTGCTGAGCGATGTCGGGTTGGTCTACATGATCGGGCTGATCAAATCCTTTCGCCTGCGCCCGGTACTGCTGACCCCGGCAGGCGTGCGCATCCGCACCGGCATCGCGATCGACCGGTTCGCCAGCTATGACAGTATTGCCGCGGTGGAGACGGCGTTCGATTCAACGCTCGTGAAGGACAGGGGCACGCTGAACGCCGGGCTGCTCGCCTGGCCGAACCTGGTGCTGCGGCTCGGCACGCCGATTCCGCGCCGCCCGCTGCTGCGGCCACGCCCGCCGATCACCGCCATCGCCTTCCGGCTCGATGATCCGGAGCCGTTCGTGCGGGCGCTGCGCTGGCGGCTGGAAAACGGGCAGACGTAACGTACAACCCGTCCTTTCCAGCCAGGGAGGGATCAGACCCGCCCGACGACGCTCTCCGGCAGGTCCTTGCCGAACACGCGCTGGTAATATTCCGCCACCTGCGCCCGCTCGGCATCGTCGCACTTGTTGAGGAACGACAGCCGGAAGGCGAAGCCGACATCGCCGAAGATCAGCGCGTTCTGCGCCCAGGTGATCACCGTGCGTGGGCTCATCACCGTCGAGATGTCACCGTTGATGAAGCCGCGGCGGGTCAGCTCGGCCACGCGAACCATGTTCTCCACCGTCTCCTTGCCGCCCGGCTTGTCGTACTCGCCGGACTTGGCAAGCACGATCCGCGCCTCGGTGGCGGCGGGCAGATAGTTGAGCGTGACGACGATGTTCCAGCGGTCCATCTGGCCCTGGTTGATCTGCTGGGTGCCGTGATACAGGCCGCTGGTATCGCCCAGGCCCACCGTGTTGGCGGTGGCGAACAGGCGGAACCAGGGGCTCGGGCGGATCACCCGATTCTGGTCGAGCAGGGTCAGCTTGCCCTCGGTCTCCAGCACGCGCTGGATCACGAACATCACGTCCGGGCGGCCCGCGTCATATTCGTCGAACACCAAAGCCGTCGGGGTCTGCAGCGCCCAGGGCAGCAGGCCTTCGCGGAACTCGGTGATCTGCTGGCCGTCCTTGAGCACGATCGCATCGCGGCCGATCAGGTCGATGCGGCTGATATGCGCGTCGAGGTTGATGCGGATGCACGGCCAGTTGAGCCGCGCCGCCACCTGCTCGATGTGCGAGGATTTGCCGGTGCCGTGATAGCCCTGGATCATCACGCGGCGATTGTGCGCGAAGCCGGCCAGGACCGCGAGGGTGGTGTCCGGATCGAACACATAGGCGGGGTCCAGATCGGGCACGCGCTCGTCCGCCTCGCTGAACGCGGGCACTTCCATGTCGATGTCGATCCCGAACAGGTCGCGCACCTTCACCATCTTGTCGGGCGCGGCGAGGATCGTGGTTTCCCGGCTGTCGGGCTGGGTGTTGGGGATATCGGCCATGGGTCTTAAAATCCTTGAGTCCGTTCGGGGACTAGAGGCTTGTTTGCCGCACTGCAACCGCATGTCCCCAAGGGCGGGTTCAGGCGGCGATCTTCGGCGGCAGCAGGAAAAGATCGGCGAACGCGGCGGCGCGGGCTGCATCGCCCTCCAGCCCGAAGCGCCCTTCGGACAACGCCGCGGCCAGCGGCATGGTGCCGAACAACACCGGCAGAAAATCATTGGGTTCGCCAACGAACACCGCTTCGGCGCCGGCGAGCGTGCCGCGTTCGATGCCGAGCGCGCCGTCCGCGACGGTGGCCAGGTAGCGCTCCTCTCCCAGGCGGAAGCCGATCCGCCCCGCCCATCCTGCGGCCTTGCCGGGCAGCAGCAGCATCCGCAGCGCGAGCATCAGCGACACGCGCGAGAAGGGCTGGGTCGGATCGTGCCGGGGCGATCGCAGGGCCCAGCGCCCCATCGCCAGCACCAATGGCTCCGCTTCATAGCCCCAGGGGGTCAGCGCATAGACCTGTACGCTGGCCGGCGGCGGAAGCTTCTCGCGCACGACGATCCCGTCCGCCTCGAGCCCGGCGAGCCGCTGCGTGAGCACATTGGCGCTGAGCCCGGGCAGCCCGGTGCGGATCTCGCCGAAGCGCCGCGGGCCGAGCAGCAGTTCGCGGACGATGAGCAGCGCCCAACGCTCGCCGAGGAATTCCAGCGCCAGCGCGGTGCCGCAAGCATCTTCGTAGCGGCGCTTGGAGCCTTCAGTTACTTTTTCTAACTTCACAGTTGTTTTTTAGGATCGAACCGGGCACGAATCAAGCAGGCCGCGAATCGAAATCGCGTCGACCGGGAGAGAAGACGATGCCGAACCCCGTGTTCGTAAACCTGCCCGTTGCCGATGTGGCGCGCGCCACTGCTTTTTACGCAGCGATCGGCTGCACCATGGATCAGCGGTTCAGCGGGCCGACCGCCAGCGCGATGGTGTTTTCGGAATCGCTCACCTTCATGCTGCTCCATCACGACTTCTTCCAGAGCTTCACCCCGCGCGCCGTGGCCGATGCCAGCGCGGTGACGGAGGTGCTGATCGCCCTGCCGCTCGACGATCGCGCGGCGGTGGACGCGCTGGTGGAGAAAGCGGCGGGCGCCGGTGGATCGGGCGACATCCGCCCGGTACAGGACATGGGGTTCATGTATGGCCGCAGCTTCACCGATCCGGACGGCCATATCTTCGAGCCGTTCCACATGGACATGGCGGCTGCCGCTGCGGCGATGGCACCGGCCGAACCCGCCTGAGCGGCAAGGGAGAACGGACATGTCGTTCCAGGCCTATCTCGACAACATCCAGGCCAAGACCGGCCGTCGCCCCGACGATTTCCGCCGCCATGCCGTCGAGAAGGGGTGGACGGATGCAGCGGGGCTCCGCGACGGGGTGAAGGCAGGCGCGATCGTCGCCGATCTCGAGGCGGCGTTCGGACTGGGCCATGGCCATGCCATGGCGATCGTCGCGCTGCTCAAGGGCGCCAAGCGCGAAGGCGACGCCTGAACCGAGGAGAACGCGCCATGCCCGTCGACCCCGAAAGCCCGATCGAGATCGTCACCTTCGACTGGGTACCCGATTTCGCCCGCGGCCATGTGCGCGATTTCCGCGTCCGCTGGGCACTGGAGGAAGCAGGAATCGGCTATCGCACCCGCCCGATCAGCGCGGTGCGGCGCCCCGCCGGCCACTTCGCCGACCAGCCCTTCGGCCAGGTGCCAGCCTATCGCGACGGCGCGGTGCGGATGTTCGAATCGGGGGCGATCGTGCTGCATATTGCCGAGCGCTCCGAGGCGCTGCTGCCGCAGGATGAAGCGGCGCGGGCGCGGGCGCTGTGCTGGATGTTCGCCGCGCTGAACAGCATCGAGCCGATGCTGTTCGAATGGGGCAATGTGAACCTCTTCGCCCGCGACGAGGAATGGGCAAAGCTGCGCCGCCCCAGCCTGGTCGCGGCGATCGACAAGCGGCTCGGCCATCTCGCCGACGCGCTGGGCGACCGCGACTATCTGGAGGCGCGCTTCACCGCCGGCGACCTGCTGATGGCATCGGCGCTGCGCGCGCTCGAAGGCAGCACGCTGCTGGACGGCCACCCGACACTCGCCGCCTATCAGCGCCGTTGCCTCGCTCGCCCCGGCTTCCTCGCCGCGATCGGCGCGCAACTGGCGGAGCTCAAGACCGAGATGCCGCACTATGCCTGAAGGAGAAGGATGATGGCCTATATCGATGGTTATGTGCTGCCGGTGCCCGAGGAGAACCGGCAGGCCTATACCGATCTGGCGCAGCGCGCGGCGGACAAGTTCCTGCAACATGGCGCGCTGCGCGTCGTCGAAGCCTGGGCCAAGGATGTGCCCCATGGCGAGACCACCGATTTCTATCGCGCGACGCTGGCCGCGGAGGGCGAGGCGGTGGTGTTCTCCTGGATCACCTGGCCGGACAAGGCGACCCGCGATGCCGGCTGGGAGTTGCTGATGGCCGATCCGGACATGCAGGATTGCGACATGCCGTTCGACGGAAAGCGCATGTTCTGGGGCGGCTTCGAACCGATTGTTGATCGTGGCGAGGGCTGAACGGATAGCAACAAGGAGGGCGACGGAATGACCAACCCGCATGGCAGCTTTCTGTGGTACGAGTTGATGACCCGCGACGCGGCGGCGGCCGCCGCTTTCTACAGCGCGGTGATCGGCTGGGATGTCGGCGAAGCGCCGCCGGGCGGCGTCGACTATCGGATGCTCAACGCTGCCGATGGCCATGCCGGGGGCATGCTCCAGCTCGACGAGGCGATGCTCGCCGCCGGCGCCACCCCGACCTGGCACGGCTATCTGGCGGTCGAGGATGTCGATGCCACCGTCGCCGGCATTGCCGCCGCGGGCGGCACGACGATCGTCGCGCCATGGGATGCGCCGGGCGTCGGCCGGATCGCGATGGTCGCCGATCCGCAGGGCATCGTCTTTTACGTGATGCGCGGCGCAACCGAAGGCGCGACCAGCCCCGCCTTCCAGCACAACAGCGTCGGCCATGTCGGCTGGAACGAGCTGATGGCGCCGGATGCCGAAGGCGCGCTCGGTTTCTATCATCGCCTGTTCGGGCTTACCCGTCTGGGCGGGATGCCGATGGGCGAGATGGGCGAATACAGCTTCATCGGGCCCGAGGGCGGCCAAGCGATCGGCGCGATCATGCGCTGCCCGCCGGGCGCACCCGCCGGCTGGAGCTTCTACTTCCGCGTCGACGATGTGGATGCGGCGAAGGATCGTATCACCGCGGCGGGTGGGACCGTGATCAACGGCCCGATGGACGTGCCCGGCGGCGCGAGGGTGCTGCAGGCGACCGATCCGGAAGGCGCGTTGTTTGGCCTGTTGAGCGGCGGCGAGTGACGGCGCTCGACCTGTTCGGCCACCCCTTTTCGGCCTATACCTGGAAGGTGCTGATCCCGCTCTATGAGAACGGAACCGCCTTCCGCTTCCGCCGGCTGGGCGAGGATCAGCCGGAAAATGGCGCCGCCCTTGCGGCACATTGGCCGCTCGCCCAGTTTCCGCTGCTGCTCGACGATGGCCGGCCGGTGATCGAATCGAGCGTCATCATCGAACATCTCGACCATCGTCACCCTGGCCCGCTGCGCCTGATCCCCGCGGATGCCGACGCCGCGATCGAAGTGCGGATGCTCGATCGCATCTTCGACAATCATGTGATGAACCAGATGCAGCGGGTGGTGAACGATGCGCTCCGCCCGCCCGAGCGGCGGGATCCGCTGGAAGTGGCCGATGCCAAGGCAAGGCTGGAACGCGCCTATGCTTGGCTGGAATCCTGGATGGGTTCGCGCGAATGGGCTGCCGCCGGAGCGTTCACGCTGGCCGATTGCGCCGCCGCACCGGCGCTCTTCTATGCCGATTGGGTGCATCCGATAGCGGCGGAGCACGCGCGGCTGCGCACCTATCGGACGCGGCTGCTCGCCCGTCCGTCGATCGCGAAATGTGTCGACGATGCGCGCCCCTATCGACCGCTGTTTCCCTTGGGCGCGCCCGATCGAGACTGAACTCGATCCTGCGCGCCCATCGCGATCAGGGCGCGACGATATAGTAGATGTTGTAGCCGACGAAGATCGTGAAGATCACGACCAGCACGATCACCGCCACGCTGCCCAGCCCCTTCCGCGCGCGTCGTTCCACGGGTTCGGTATTGCGTTCCATGCTGCGCCCCTCCTGTTCGAGATTGAGGGGGAAAGACGCGCGGGCGGGCAGTTCGTTGCGGCGCGCCCGCCCCGGCGCCGGCCTTATCGCTTCAAGATGTCCAGCGCCGCCGCCGTCATCGCCTCGGTCGCGGTGCCGATCACCGCTTCGGCATCCGGTGCCCATTGGGCGCTGTGAAGCGAGGGCAGCGTTCCCTTGCCGGCCTTCGCGGCTTCCCACTTCGCCTGCGGCACGCCGCCGACCCAGAAGATCGTGCTCTGGATGCTCTGATCGGCCAGCCAGTAGCGGCTGAAATCCTCGCCGCCCATCACGGCCTTGGTTTCCACCACCCGATCCTTGCCGAAGCGGGCGGCAAACAGCCCCTGCAACCGGCCGGCGAGCGGCTGGGTGTTGAAGGTAGCGGGGGTATATTCGTCCTTCACCGTCACCACCGGCATCCGGTCTTCGGGCACGCCCGCCGCGATCGCCTCGCCCCGCGCCACGCGGGCGATGCCGTCGAGCAGCTGCTTGCGCGCCTCGGGCGTGAAGCTGCGCACGGTGAGCAGCATCGTCACGTCGTTGCCGATGATGTTGTGCTTCGATCCGCCATGGATGGCACCCACCGTCACCACCGCCGGCTGCTGCGGATCCATCTCGCGCGACACCAGCGTCTGCAGCGTCGTCACGATCCGCGCGGCGAGGACGATCGGATCCTTGGTGGTGTGCGGATAGGCGCCGTGGCCGCCGACGCCCTTCACCACCACGTCGACCGAATCGACATTGGCCAGCGCATAGCCCGGCGTCACGCCGATCTGCCCGGCCGGCTGGCCGGCGCTGTCGTGAAAGGCGATCGCGTAATCGGGCTTGGGAAAGCGGGTGAACAGGCCGTCGTCCAGCATGTCCTTGGCGCCGCGCCCGCGCTCCTCGGCCGGCTGGGCGATCATCACCAGCGTGCCGTGCCACTGGCCCTTCATCGCCGCCAGGTTGCCCAGCGTGCCCACCCACGTGGCCATGTGGGTATCATGGCCGCAGGCGTGCATCACGCCGCTTTCGATCCCCTCATCGGTCACCGCCCGCACCTTGGAGGCGAAGGGCAGCCCGGTATCCTCGGTCACCGGCAGGCCGTCCATGTCGGCGCGGATCAGCAGCACCGGGCCGGCGCCGTTGCGCAACACCGCGACCACGCCGGTGCCGCCCACCTTCTCCGTCACTTCAAAGCCCGCATCCCGCGCCGCCGCCGCCAGCTTGGCGGCGGTCTTCACTTCATGCAGGCTCAGCTCGGGGTTCGCGTGGAGATCGCGATACAGCGTCATCAGCGACGGCATCGCCTTGGCGGTCGCCTCGCGCACGGGATCCGCGGCAGCGGGCGTGGCCAGGCTCATGGCGCCTGCCAAAAGAAACACTTGGAACATGCGGACCCCTTTTGCAGCATCGAGGGCAGTCTCTCCTGCCCCCGCTTCACTGTCAAACGCCCGCCGGCACCATTTCCACCACGTCCAGCTTCGATTCGAAGCGTGGATACGGCACAACGAACCGCCAGCGGCGCGTCTCGATCTGCTCGCCATAGCCCAGCAGGTCGCGGGCATTGTCGATGCCGTAGCGCAGCGGCGCGCTTTCATCGCCGATTTCCAGCGTACCGATGAAGATCACCCGGGCGGTCGTTTCGGGAAAGATATCGCCTTCGGCGCGCTGCACCCCGCCGCTGACACGGAAATGCCGCACCGGCCCTTCCTGGGTCAGCGCACAGGGTTGCCATTGCCCGATCGTCAGCGGCGACACGGCTGGTCCGTCCCCGCCCAGCTTGTAGGTGCGGCACCGATAGGCGCCCACGGGCGGCATCGCCTCGCCCAGTGCACGATCGGGATCGAACAGCAGGGGATCGGCGTCGATCGCCGCGGCGTTCGCGGCCCGCGCCAGCGGCAACGCCTCGTCCCAGGCATCGCGCCACTTGCGCAGCCGCTCACGATCGACGTCGGTAGCCACCTGGCGCCAGGTGCCGCTGGTATCGATCTGCGACGTCGTCGCCTCTCGATAGACGCCGCATCCGCCCAGCATCGCCGCGAGCGCGGCCGCCGCAACCAGGCTGCGCACGATCATGCCGCGGTCCACCCGCCGTCGATCGAATAGTTGGATCCGGTGATCTGCGCGGCTTCGTCGCGGCACAGGAACACCGCCATCGCCGCCACCTGTTCCGGCAGCACGAACTGCTTGGTCGGCTGCGCATCCAGCAGCACGTCGTTGATCACCTGATCGCGCGTCAGGCCCCGCGCCTTCATCGTATCGGGGATCTGGTTCTCGACGAGCGGCGTCCAGACATAGCCGGGCGAGATGCAGTTCACCGTGATGCCGTGCGTGGCGACTTCCAGCGCGACTGTCTTGGTAAGGCCGGCCAGCCCGTGCTTGGCGGCGACATAGGCGGCCTTGTTCGGGCTCGCCACCAGGCTGTGCGCGCTGGCGGTGGAGATGATCCGCCCCCATTTGCGCGCCTTCATGCCCGGAACCGCCGCCCGCATCAGGTGAAAGGTCGAGCTGAGGTTGATCGCCAGGATCGCGTCCCATTTCTCGATCGGGAATTCGTCGATCGGCGCGACATGCTGGATGCCAGCGTTGGAAATCGCGATGTCCACCGCGCCGAATTCGGCTTCGGCGCGCGCCACCATCGCCGCGATCTGATCGGGCTTGGTCATGTCGGCCGGATCGTACAGGGCCTGCCCGCCACTCGTCTCCGCCAGCGCTGCGCGCTCCTTCTCGATCGCGGCGGCATCGCCAAAGCCGTTGATCATCACGTTCGCGCCTTCGGCGGCGAGCGCCTTGGCATAGGCCAGGCCGATGCCGGAAGTGGACCCGGTGATGATCGCGGACTTGCCCTTGAGGAACATCGGCTGTCTCCTAACGCTTGGTAAGATCGAAGGCGGCGGTTTTGCCGTCGAGGATGTTCTGCGCAACCAGCTGCGAATGGGCCATGGTCTGGGCCACCGCGGCGCGGCCGGCCTCCCAATGCTCGCGCATGGTGCGGGCGGAAAATTCGAAATCGCGCGATCCGCCTTCCCAGGCATTGGCGCGGTGGATCAGCTGGATCACGTTGACCGGATGTTCGGCCACCAGCTCGCGCACCGCCTTCACCTCGGGTGTGTCGGAAAGCTCGGCGGGAAGCGAATCGAGCAGCTGGCGCACCGTCTCGCGCGCTTTGCGCAGCCGCAGCCGCTCGTCCGAAATGGCGCGGGTGCGGCTGGAGAAACGGATTTCCTTCTCGCGCGCAACCACGTCCATGATCGTGCGCGGCAATTCGTTCGCGGCGGGGAACAAATCGACCTGGAAGACGAGCATGCCGGCCTCCTGCCGATCGAGGACATGGGTGAGCGGCGTATTGGAGACCAGTCCGCCATCCCAATACCAGCAACCGTCGATCTCCACCGGCGGCAGCCCGGGAGGCAACGCACCAGATGCCATGATGTGCCGCGCGTCGATCCGTTCGTCGCGGGTGTCGAAATAGCGGAAATTGCCGCTGTGCAGGTTCACCGCCCCCACCGCGAGCCGCACCGGCCCATTGTTCAGCAGGTCCCAGTCGATCAGCCGGTCCAGCGTGTCGCGCAGCGGGCTGGTGTCGTAGAAGCTCAGCGCCTCCTTCGTGCCGGGCGGCGCGAACATCGGCGGCAGGAGCCGTGGGCGGAAAAAGCCAGGCACACCGCCCACCAGCACCATGCCCGCCGCCCATTCATGGCTGATCTCGCGCAGCGTGTCGTTCATCGGCAGCGCGAAATCGGGCAACGCCGCAGTCACCTGGTCCCAGAAGGCGCGGATCGCGCCCAGGCGCTTGTCCGGCGGATTGCCGGCGAACAGCGCCGCATTGATCGCGCCGATCGAAATGCCCGCCACCCAGTCGATCGGAATATCGGCGGCGGCGAGTTCCTCGATCACGCCTCCCTGGAAGCTGCCGAGCGCCCCGCCCCCTTGCAGCACCAACGCCACGGTATCGGGCAGCGGCATGCCGGGGGCGGCATGGCGGCGGCGGTGCGGGCGGGACTCGGCATCGGCCATGCCCGCGATGTGGGCCATCTCATGCTGCGGGGCAATACGAACCTTCCATGTCGTGCATTCGCCATCGTGCAACGCACGCCCGATTGGCGCATTGTAGGCGCGAACCAATAACGGGGAGGCTCGATGCGGCTCGACGATCTGGATCCAACCGACAATGCCCGCGATCTCGGATCGGGCGGCGGGGGCGGCGGCTTTCCGCTGCTGGGACTGCTGCCGCTGTTCCTCGGCCGCGGCATGGGCTGTGGCGGCATCGTGCTGGTCGGCATCATCGCGCTGGTGATGTTCGGCTTGGGCGGCGGCGGCGGCATGCTGGGCACCACCGGCGGCGGCGGCAGCCAGTCACCCACCGCCGGCCAGTCCGGCCAGCAGGTCTGCCGCGTCGACGAGCGCCGGCTGGAGGCCTGCCGCGTGATGCGCAGCACCGATCAGACCTGGGCGGCGATCTTCCGCGAAATGGGCCGCGGCGATTATCGCCCGGCGACGATCAACTTCTTCGCCGGCGGCGCACAGACCGGCTGCGGATCGGCCACTTCGGCGGTCGGCCCCTTCTATTGCCCCAGCGACGATGGCGTCTACCTCGACACCGCCTTTTTCCAGGAGCTGGAATCCCGCTTCGGCGCCAAGGGCGACTTCGCCCGCGATTATGTGATCGCGCATGAAATGGGCCACCACGTCCAGGATCTGCTCGGCACCGCAAGCGAGGTTTCGCAGGCCCAGGCACGCGGCACGAAGGCGGAAGGCAATCGCCTCTCCGTCCGCCTCGAACTCCAGGCCGATTGCTATGCCGGCGTCTGGGCGGCGCGCAATCGTGACCGGCTGGAGCCCGGCGATATCGAGGAAGGCATGACCGCCGCCAACGCGATCGGCGACGATACGCTGCAGCGGAAATCGGGCGGCGGCGTGGTGCCGGACAGCTTCACCCACGGCACCTCCGAGCAGCGCATGGCATGGCTGAAGCGCGGGCTGGAAACCGGCGACCCGCGCCAGTGCGACACGTTCAACGCCGCGCTGTAAGGGTTGTCGCTTGACGCTTCCCCGGGGCCGCTGTCAGGTGGCGGCCCCGGGGGAGGAATAACATGGGTCAGTATGACGATCGCGGTGCGTTCGAATTCTACGGCACCTGGCGCGATTATGCGCCGATCGCCTTTACCAATCTGCTGCTGACGATCGTCACGTTCGGCCTGTACAATTTCTGGGCGCGCACCCGCACCCGCCGCTATCTGTGGAGCCAGACCCGTTTCATCGACGAACGGCTGGAATGGACCGGCACCGGCGGCGAACTGTTCCTCGGCTATATCGTGGTGATGGCGGCGATATTCCTGCCGCTCGCCGGGGTGCAGTTGCTGATGGCGGGTCTGGCGACGCGCGGCAGTCCCGAAGCCATCGCAGCGGCACTATCCCTGTTCTTCCTGCTGTACCTGACCCTGTTCGCGCTGGGCGGTGTCGCGATCTTCCGCGCGCTCCGCTATCGCCTCAGCCGCACCTTCTGGCATGGCATCCGCGGTGGCAGCGACGATCCGGGCTTCCGCTTCGGCCTTTCCTATTTGTGGCGGATGGCGGTGGGCATTCTGGCGCTGGGTCTGCTCGTCCCCTGGGCGCTGGTCAGCCTGTGGAACAAGCGCTGGAACGCGATGAGCTTCGGCCCCTTCGCCTTCGTGTCGCGCGGCACCACCAATGGCCTGATCGGCCGCTACCTGCTGTTTTACCTGATGCCGATCCTGCTGGTGATCGCCGGGATCGCTGCCGTGGTGATGGCCGCGCCTTCGGGCCCCGATCCGCGCGCGCCGGGGCTCGGCTTCGCTCTGTTGTTCGCTGCCTTCTACATCACGTTCTTCGTCCTGCTCGGGCTGATCGCGCTTTCCTTCTACTCCGCCTATTTTCGCAAGGTGGTGGGCGCGCTGTCGCTCGGCGACCTGGAATTCGAATTCACTGCGCGGACCGGCGACTGGCTTAAGCTGATGCTCGGCACGATCGCCCTGGTCGTCTGCACCCTCGGCATCGGATCGATTTTCATCGGCTATCGCAACTGGGCGTTTTTCGTCCGGCACCTGCGGGCCTATGGCACGCTCGATCTCGACCAGTTCACCCAGTCCACCACCCGCGCGCCGGGCCAGGGCGAAGGCCTGTTCGACGCTTTCGACATGGGAGCGTTCTAAGAAGGACGGGAAGGCGGTCTAAAGGGAAGCGCGATGGACGTGTATGTGGGGCATTATGACGGGCAGACCGGCGGACGCCGCGAGCCCCGGCTCGTGCTCGCAGCCCGGGATGGTTGGTTCACGCTGGAAGGCCAGGGTGCGGATCCGGGCCCCTATGCCTTTGCCGATCTCGTCCATCAGGGCCACTCCGCCCGGGAACGCGTGTACGGGTTGAAGGGGCGGCCGGGCTGGCGGATCAGCTTCCTGGAATTTCCTCCGTCCGAAATCGCCGTGCAGTTGCCCAAGGCGTCGCGATACGGCGCGTGGATCGATCATTTCGGCCTCTGGCGATCGGTCGTCGTGCTGGCGGTGATCGCGGTGCTGGTCGTCGCCTTCACGCTCAAGCTGCCGCCGCTGATCGCGCGCCTGATCCCCCAATCGATGGAACAGCGGATGGGCCGGCTGATGGTCGGCAATTTCGGCGCCTATGCCTGTTCCACGCCGCAGGGCGATGCTGCGCTGCGGGCGCTCGGCGAGCGTCTGGGGAAGCAGGGCAATGTCACGATCCGCATCGTCCGTGCGCCGATGATCAACGCGGTCGCCTTTCCGGGCGGCCAGGTGGTGCTGTTCGACGGGCTCATGCAGAGCGCGCAATCGCCCGACGAGGTGGCCGGCGTGCTCAGCCACGAACTGGGCCATGTCGCGCATCGCGACGGCATGGAGTCCCTCATCCGCCAATTCGGTCTGGGCCTGCTGTTCGGCGGCATCGACAGCAACGTCAGCGGCTACAGCCAGGCGCTGCTCAACGCCAACTATTCCCGAAAGGCGGAAATGGGGGCGGACGGCTATGCCATCGGGCATCTGCAGGCGGCCAATATCTCGCCGCACCCCACCGCTGCGCTGTTCGCCCGGCTGGCCAGGCAGGAGGAGCAGCCCGGGGGCGGCGCGCTCATGATCAACTATCTGGGGTCGCATCCGCTGTCCTCGGCGCGCGAGCGGCGCTTTGCCGCCAGCGCTCGGCCGGGTGCCGCCTATACGCCCGCGCTCAACCCGGCCCAATGGCAGGCGCTACGCACCATCTGCGGGACCCGGCAGCAATAGCGCGATCAGGCCAGCGCGAGCAGCTTCCCCGCCAGCACCGTCAGTCCGGACACGGCGATCGCCGCACCGAAGGCGAGCTGCGGGCCGCTGACGAACCGGCGAACCGGGAGGGCGATGGCTTTCTCTACCTGTTTCATGGCACCAATATGGGTGCGCGGGCGATACAAGTCTCACCGGAAATCTGGATGGCTGTGATCGCCTCCATCGCTGGCCCCGCGCGCGCCGAGCGGCTACACCGCGCCGATGCACGCTCCCGATCTCGCCCTTCGCCACAGCCCCGGCGCCTCCCCCACCATCCTGTTCCTGCCCGGCTATCGTTCGGACATGCAGGGATCGAAGGTGCTGGCGCTGGAAGCCTGGGCACAGGCGCGCGGCCAGGCCTTCCTCCGCTTCGATTATGCTGGCTGCGGCGAAAGCCCCGGCGCGTTCGAGGCGCAGACGCTGGCCGGCTGGCGCGACGACGCGCTGGCGATGATCGATTCGGTAATCGAAGGGCCGGTGGTGCTGGTGGGATCGTCGATGGGCGGCTGGATCATGCTGCTGGCGGCGCTGGCGCGACCGGAGCGCGTCGTCGGCATGGTCGGCATCGCCGCCGCGCCCGACTTCACCCGCTGGGGCTTCACCGATGCGGAGAAACAGCAGCTCCAGGCCGCGGGCCGGCTGGAACAGCCCAGCGACTATTCGGACGAACCCATGGTCACCACCCGCGCCTTCTGGGAATCGGGCGAGGCCAACCTGGTGCTGGATGCGCCGATCCCGTTCGACGGCCCCGCCCGCCTGCTCCAGGGGCAGCGCGACGCGGAAGTCCCATGGGAACTTGCCTTGCGCATCGCCGAGACGATCCGTTCAGATCAGGTGCAGACATGCCTGGTCAAGGACGGCGACCATCGGCTGTCGCGCGATGCGGACATCCGCCTGCTGCTTCGCGCCACTGAGGAAGTTCTGACTGCATGCTGCTCCCCCTCCTCCTGCTGATCGCCCAGGACCAGGCATCGGTCGCGCCCAAGGCTGGCCCGGTGCTGCGCGATGCCGAGCGCGCCCGCGCCGCCGCCGAAAAGGCCGCCGCTGCGGCGCCCGCCGGGGAACCACCGCGCTTCACCAAGTGCATGGATCTCGCCACCGGCAACCCGAGTGCCGCGATCGACGATGCGGTGAAGTGGCGCGGCGAGAATGGCGGCATGTTTGCGCGCCAGTGCCTCGCCGTCGCATATGCCAACCAGGCGCGCTGGGAATCCGCCGCCAGCGCGTTTGAAGAGGCCGCCGGCGAGGCGGAGAACGCGCGGGACGGCGCCCGCGCCGCCACCTATTGGACGCAGGCAGGCAATGCCTGGCTCGCCGCCAAGAACCCGGCCAAGGCCCGAGCCGGCTTCAACGCGGCGCTCGCCAGCGGGCAGCTTACCGGGCTGGCGCTGGGCGAGGCCTATCTGGATCGCGCCCGCGCCGCGGTCGCCTCGGGCGAGAATGCCGGCGCCCGCGCCGATATCGATGTCGCGATCGCCAAGGCCGGCGACGATCCGCTCGCCTGGCTGCTGTCCGCCACGCTCGCCCGCCGCATGCACGATCTGCCCCGCGCGCAGAAGGACATCGCGGAGGCGGTGAAGCGCGCCGGCGACGACGCCTCGGTACAGCTGGAGGCCGGCAACATCGCCGCCGCGGCCGGCGACGAGGCCGCCGCGCGCACCGCCTGGAACAAGGTCGTCACCGCCGCGCCGGGCAGTCCCCAGGCCAGTGCCGCCCGCGCCGCGCTGGCGCAGTTCGATCCGCCTCCCGCGCCCTAACCGGGCTGGCACGCACGGGCGACGCTCCCTATCTGGCGGGCAAGATCAATCCAGGGAGCGCCCCGTGAAGTTTCTGCACACCATGATCCGCGTCACCGACCCGGACGCGTCGATCGCCTTTTTCGAGCTGCTGGGCCTGAAGGAAACGCATCGCATCACCAGCGAGAAAGGGCGCTTCACGCTGATCTACCTCGCCGCCGAGGCAGACATCGATCCCGAAACCGGCCGTGGCCGCGCGGAGGTGGAACTGACCCATAACTGGGATCCGGAAACCTATGGCGGCGGCCGCAATTTCGGCCATCTCGCCTTTCAGGTCGACGATATTTACGCCACCTGCCAGAAGCTGCGGGACGCCGGCGTGACGATCAATCGCCCGCCGCGCGACGGCCATATGGCCTTTGTCCGCACGCCCGACGCGATCTCGATCGAACTGCTGCAGAAGGGCACGCTGCCGCCGCAGGAGCCCTGGGCGTCGATGCCCAATACCGGCGAGTGGTAAGCCGATGCCCGCGCTCCAGATCGTCCGCATCCCCGCGCTCAGCGACAACTATGTCTGGCTGGCGCACGATCCCGTCTCGCGCGAGACGATCGTTGTCGATCCCGCCCAGGCGGAGCCGGTGCAGGTGGCGCTCGCCGAGCGCGGCTGGACGCTGACGGCGATCTGGAACACGCATTGGCATCCCGATCACACCGGCGGCAATGCCGGGCTCAAGGCGGCAACGGGCTGTACCGTGATCGCCCCCGCCGCCGAAGCCGCGCGCATCCCCACCGCCGATCGGCTGGTGGGCGAAGGCGACACGGTGGCGATCGGCGCGCATATCGCCGCGGTGCTGGAAGTGCCGGCCCATACCGCCGGCCATATCGCCTATCACTTTGCCGACGACGCGGTGATCTTCGTCGGCGACACGCTGTTCGCGATGGGCTGCGGCCGGCTGTTCGAGGGCACGGCGGACCAGATGTTCGCCAACATGCAGCGCCTCGCCGCGCTGCCGGGCGAAACCCGGGTCTATTGCGCGCACGAATATACGCTGTCGAACGCCCGCTATGCGCTGGTCGCCGAGCCGGACAATGCAGCGATCGCCACCCGCATGGCGGAGGTCGAGCGGCTGCGCGCCGCCGGCGAGGCCACCGTCCCCACCACGATCGCGGCCGAACGCGCGACCAACCCCTTTCTCCGCGCACCGAATGCAGCCATTCTTGCCGAACGGCGGGCAGCGAAGGATAGTTTTGCCGGCTGAGTCGTAGGTATGGCGTACGGCCGCACAGGCCGAGGGAGAGAGAGGATGCGTTTCGCCATCATGTTCGCCGGGCTCGCCCTTGCCGGCTGTGCGCAGAATGCCGAATACAAGGCCGAACGCGATGCCCAGGCGCGCCGCGAACTTGCCAGCGCGCTGGGCGATCGCGTGCCGGGCAAGCAGCAGGATTGCATCAATCCGGGCATGAGCGACGGCCCCCAGATCATCGACACGCGCACGCTGATCTATCGCCAGGGCGGACGGCTGTATCGCAACGATCTCGTCGCCGAATGCCCGTCGCTCGCGCCGCTGACGACGGTGATCGTGGTGATGCGCGGCAGCCAGCTCTGCCGCAACGATCAGTTCAGCGTGCTCACGCCGGGCACCAGCATCCCCAGCGCCCTGTGCCGCCTGGGCAAGTTCACGCCGTACACGCGTCCTGCGGGCTGAGGTGCCACCACGCCCTCGCGAGGCAGGGCAGTCGCAGCGCACCCATTTCGCCGTCATCCCCGCCTGCGCGGGAATGACGGCGTTTCGGAACGGAATCCATCGCATTTGAGCCCATCCTCTCCCTTTCGGGAAAGGATGATCGCTGCTCCTACTGCACCTTCAACTGGCCCAGCGCGAACGCCAGATATTCCGCGCTCTGCTTGTAGCGTTCGAACCGGCCGGACTTGCCGCCATGGCCGGCTTCCATGTTGACCCGGAACACCAGCGGGTTCCGGTCGGTCTTGGTTGCGCGCAGCCTCGCCACCCATTTGGCCGGCTCGTAATATTGCACCTGGCTGTCCCACAGCCCGGTGCCGACATACATCGCCGGATACGCCTGGGCGCTGACATTGTCGTAGGGCGAGTAGCTGAGCATATAGTCGTAATAGCGCTGCTCGGCCGGGTTGCCCCATTCGTCGAACTCGCCGGTGGTCAGCGGAATCGAGCTGTCGAGCATCGTCGTCACCACGTCGACGAAGGGCACCTGCGCAATGATCGCGCCATACTCCTGCGGCGCCATGTTGGCGACCGCGCCCATCAGCAGCCCGCCGGCGCTGCCGCCCATCGCCGCCACTCGGCCCTTGGCGGCATAGCCCTGCTCGACCAGGAAGCGGGTCACGTCGATGAAGTCGGTGAAGCTGTTCTTCTTGTGGAAGATCTTGCCGTCGTCGTACCATTTGCGGCCCATTTCCTGGCCGCCGCGGATATGCGCGATGGCATAGACCATGCCGCGATCGAGCATGCTCGGCAGCATCGGATTGAAGTCCGGATCGGTCGAATAGCCGTAGCTGCCATAGGCGTACTGGAACAGCGCCGCGGTGCCGTCCTTCTTGAAGCTTTTGGCGTGGACCAGGCTCACCGGCACCTTGGTGCCGTCGCGCGCGGTCGCCCAGACGCGTTCGGTAACGTATTTGGTGGCATCATAGCCCGGCACCGGCTGCACTTTCAGCACAGTGCGTTTGCCGGTGGCGGCGTCCACCTCATAGGTCGTGGTCGGCGTCACCAGCGAGCCATAGGTATAGCGCAGCACCGGGCTGGCCGGCTCGGCGTTGGTGCCTAGTTCCATTACATAGGCCGGCTCGTCCGCCTCGACGAAGCTGCTCTTGCCCGCCGGGGTCAGCATCCGCAGCCGCTTGTTGCCGCCCGAGCGCTCCTCGATCGCCAGGAAGCGCGTGAAGGGTTGGAAATTCTCGATGAACACGGTGTCGCTGGTCGGCACCAGATCGGCCCAGGCGGCGCGGCCGGCCGACGCCTTGGCGTCCGGCACCATCATGATCCGGTAGTTGGGCGCCTGCCAGTTGGTGCGGATGATCCAGCGGCCGCCCAGGTGATCGGCATTGTACAGGAAGTCGCGCTCGCGCGGCGCCACGGGCGTGAAGTTCACCGGGTTGGCGGCGGGGGCGCAGCGCTGCTCGTCGCTCACCGTCGAATGGAGCTGGATGCAGATATAGCGCTCGTCGCTGGTCGCGCCGATGCCCATGTAGAAGGTGTCGTCCTTCTCGGTATAGATGAGCCGGTCGGCCGAAGCAGGCGTGCCCAGCACATGCGCCTTCACCCGCGTACCGAGCAGTGTCACCGGATCCTTCTCGACATAGAAGATGGTCTTGCCGTCGGCTGACCAGACCAGCCCGGCCTCGATGTTGGAAACCGTGTCGGCAAGCAGCTTGCCGGTGGCGATGTCCTTCACCTTCAACACATATTGCCGCCGTCCGACCGTGTCCTCCGCCCAGGCGATGCGGCTATTGTCCGGGCTCACTTCCCAGTTGCCGATCTGGAAGAAGCCCTTGCCCTTGGCCATGGCGGGCTGGTCGAACAGCACCTGTTCCGGCGCGGTCATGCTGCCCTTGCGCCGCGCCACGATCGAATAGTCGGCGCCGGCATCGAAGCGGGTGTAATAGAAATAGCCGTGCTTGGCGTAGGGGACGGAGGCATCGTCCTGTTTGATATGGCCGATTATCTCGCGGTACAGCGTGTCGGCCAGCGGCTTCTCGCTCGCCAGCACCGCATCGGCATAGGCGTTCTCGGCCGCGAGATAGGCCAGCATCTCCGGATTCTTCCGCGTATCGTCGCGCAGCCAGTAATAGGGATCGTCGCGCGTCGCGCCGAACGGCGCCTTGACGGTGTAGGGCTTCTTGGCTGCCACTGGCGGCGTCGGCGCGCCCGACTGGGCCAACAGCGGCGCGGCGGCGGCACCGGCCAGCAGCGCGGCGAGAACGAACTTGTGCATACTTCCCCCGGAAATCGAGTCGATGCCGGGGAGCCTGCCAGATCGTCGGGCTAGATGCTACTCAAGCCCCTCCCCTGCGGGGGAGGGGCTTAGTATTTAACATCACAACACGTAGCGGCTCAGATCCGTGTTCCGCGCCACGCTGGCCAGTTGCTTGTCGACATAGGCCGCGTCGATCACCACGGCGCTGCCGCTGCGGTCCTCGGCTTCGAAGCTGACTTCCTCGAGCAGCTTTTCCATCACCGTCTGCAGGCGGCGGGCACCGATATTCTCCACCTCGGCATTCACCTCGGCGGCGATCTTCGCCACCGCGCGGATGCCGTCCTCGGTAAAGTCGATCGAGACGCCCTCGGTGCCGAGCAGCGCGGCATATTGCCGCACCAGGCTCGCCTTGGTGTCGGAGAGGATCGCGACGAAGTCCTCCTCGGTCAGCGCCTTCAGCTCCACCCGGATCGGCAGGCGGCCCTGCAGCTCGGGCAGCAGGTCGCTGGGCTTGGCGACGTGGAACGCGCCGCTCGCGATGAACAGGATATGGTCGGTCTTCATCGGGCCGTACTTGGTGGCGACCGTGGTGCCCTCGATCAGCGGCAGCAGGTCGCGCTGCACGCCCTCGCGGCTCACCGAACCGCCGCGCACGTCGGACACGGCGATCTTGTCGATCTCGTCGAGGAAGACGATCCCGTTCGCTTCCGCATCGGCAAGGGCCACCCGGCTCACCTCGTCCTGGTCGAGGCGCTTGTCGGCCTCTTCCTCGACGAGCTTTTCCCAGGCCGAGCGGACGTTGAGCTTGCGGCGCTTGAGCGGCGTGCCGGTCAGCCCCTTCATCATCTCCGACAGGTTGATCATCTGCGGCGCGCCGCCGGGGATGTCGAACGGCATCTGCGGCGCCTGCTCGACCTCGATCTCGACTTCGGTATTATCCAGCAGCCCCTCGTTGAAGCGCTGCTTGAACGCCTCGCGGGTGGCGGTGCTCGAATCCTTGCCGGTCAGCGCGTCGAGCAGCCGGCCCATCGCCGCTTCCTCGGCCTTGTCCTTCACGGCAGAGCGGCGGCGCTCCTTCTCGAGGCGGATCGCCTCTTCGACGAGATCGCGGGCAATCTGCTCGACGTCGCGGCCGACATAACCGACCTCGGTGAACTTGGTCGCTTCCACCTTCACGAAGGGCGCGTCGGCCAGCTTGGCGAGGCGGCGGCTGATCTCGGTCTTGCCGCAGCCGGTGGGCCCGATCATCAGGATGTTCTTCGGCGTCACCTCGTCGCGGAGGTCGGCGGAGAGCTGCTGCCGGCGCCACCGGTTGCGCAACGCCACGGCGACGGCCTTCTTGGCATCCTTCTGGCCGATGATGTGCGCGTCGAGCGCGGCGACGATCGTCTTGGGGGTGAGGTTCTGGTTCATGTTCTACTCGTTCCCCTTCCGCGTGCCGGAGGGGCTAGGGGTGGGCGCCCGCCATCCGCGAGCGATGTCTTTGGAGGAGAGCGGGCGCCCACCCCCGACCCCTCCCGCATGCGGAAGGGGAGAAGAAGTCAGGCGACGCTTTCCAGCGTCTCCACGGTCAGCCGATCGTTGGTGTAGACGCACAGCTCGCCCGCAATCGCCATCGCCTTGCGCGCGACCACCTCGGCGTCGGGTTCATATTCGATCAGCGCCCGCGCCGCGGAGAGCGCGAAATTGCCGCCTGAGCCGATCGAAGCGACGATGCCATGCTCGTGCGCTTCGGGCTCGAGCACGTCGCCATTGCCGGTGATCACCAGCGTCACGTCCTTGTCGGCGACGAGCAGCATCGCCTCCAGGTTGCGGAGATACTTGTCCGTCCGCCAGTCCTTGGCGAGCTCCACCGCCGCGCGCAGCAGCTGGCCGTGGTGCCGCTCCAGCTTGGCCTCGAGCCGCTCGAACAGGGTGAAGGCGTCGGCGGTGGCGCCGGCAAAGCCCGCGATCACCTTGCCGTCGCCCAAGGGGCGGACCTTGCGGGCATTGGGCTTCATCACGGTGTTGCCGGCCGAAACCTGGCCGTCGCCTGCAATCACCACTTTTCCGGATTTCCGCACGGAGAGGATCGTCGTGCCGTGCCACGCGGTATTCTTGTCGCTCATGGCCCGCATATGGGTGGCGGGTGCGGGCCTGCAAAGGGGGCATTCCCCTAAGGCCGCGTCCGCGCAACGATCCGACAATTTCAGGATTTCTTGGGTGTGGCTTGGTCGGGGCGACAGGATTCGAACCTGCGACCCCCACACCCCCAGTGTGATGCGCTACCAGGCTGCGCTACGCCCCGACCGAGGGTGCGCCCTGTATGCCGCTTGGGCCTCGGACGCAACCCCCAAACACCGGTTTCAGCGATCGAGCGCTTCGAGCCCCATCGCGATCGCGCCGAGCGGCCCGGCCATGTCGCCCAGCCCCGGCGGGCCGACGCGCGTGTCGAGCTCGGCGCAATAGCCGGCCAGCGCGCCATAGCCGTTGATCATGCCGGCCAGCTTTTCGCGCACCGCGCCGAACAACTGCGGCCGCTTGGTCATCACCCCGCCGCCGATCGCGATCCGCTCGGGTGCCAGGCTCACCACCAGATTGTGGAGCAGCGCCGCCAGGTCATGCGCGAAATAGTCCCATTCGGGCGCGTCGTCGGCGACGTCCTGCCCCGGCCGGCCGAAGCGCGCCGCCAGCGCCGGGCCGGAAAGCAGACCCTCGGCGCAATCGCCATGATAGGGGCACCAGCCGGCGAAGCTGTCGCCCGGCGCGCGGGCCGATCGCATGTGTCCTGCCTCGCCATGCGCATAGCCCATGATCGGACGGCCATTGGCCACCAGCCCCACGCCCACGCCGGTGCCGATGGTGATATAGGCGTGCGTGGAGAGCCCTGCCGAGGCACCCCAGCGCGCTTCCGCCAGTGCCGCGCCGTTCACGTCGGTCTGGATCGCCAGCGGCTTGGCATAGCGTGCGGCGAGCCGCTTGGTGAGATCGGTGTCGTTCCAGCCCGGCTTGGTCGTCGCGACGATCGAGCCGAAGTTCGGCCGCGCCGGATTCAGCTCGATCGGGCCGAAGCTGGCAATGCCGATCGCGTCGAACGTCCAGCCATCCAGCACCGCCTCGATCGCGGCCAGCGTTGTCACCGGATCGGTGGTGGGGATGACGTGGCGTTCGCGGACATCTTCAGGTCCGCTGCCCAGCGTGGCGACGCATTTGGTGCCGCCCAGTTCCAGGCCGGCGATCGACAGGTTCGAAGTCATGCCATCGCGCTAGCGTGCCGCGCGCCCTTCGGGAAGCCCCCCGATGCCGGTGCGCGCAAAGGTTTTCACGCGGTCACTGGTCGGTGCGGTGCAGATATTCGCTGAGGCTGACAAAGGCGAGTGCGAGCGCGAACACCCCCATCGCCGCGAATACCATGAAGAGATAGTTGCTACCGATGACGTCGAGCATATCCGCCTCCATCTGCAAGAGGGAGAGCGTGGCGCCGTTGTCGAACAATTACGTTGATCTTTGTCAAACCTGGCTTGCGACATCCGCAGCAAGCGCCCATCATGGCGCCATTATCGTGTAATCGTCGGAGTTTATGACCCAACGCCCCAGTCATGATCCTGCGGCAACGGCGCTGTTACTGGAAGCCTCGAGCGATCGCGGCGTCTTCCTGCTCGATCCGGATGGCCGGATCGCCAGCTGGAGCCGCGGTGCCGAGCTGCAGGACGGCTGGACGCCCGCCGATCTGCTCGGTGCTTCGCTGGGCCTGCATTATCCCGCCGCCGATGTCGAAGCCGGGCGCCCGGCGCGCGATCTGGCCCGCGTCCGCGTCGAAGGCCGATTGATCGAGGAAGGCTGGCGGGTGCGGCGCGACGGCAGCGAATATCTCGCCGAAGTCCAGCTGACCGCGCTGGTCGATTCGGACGGCAGCTTGCGCGGCTATGCGGAGGTGTTTCGCGACATCACCGACAGCAAGGCCTCCGAAACCGCGCTGGCGGGCAGCGCACTGCACCTGCGCTCGATTCTCGCCACCGTGCCCTCGGCGATGGTGGTGATCGACGATCAGGGCCGGGTCCTGTCGTTCAGCGCCGCGGCGGAGCGGCTGTTCGGCTGGCGCGAGGAAGATGTGGTCGGCCGCAACGTGCGGATGCTGATGCCCTCACCGGATGCGCAGCTGCACGACAGCTATCTCGCCCGCTACATGACGACCGGCGAGCGCCGGGTGATCGGCATCGGGCGCATCGTTGTCGGCCAGCGGCGCGACGGCACCGATTTTCCGATGGAGCTGCAGGTCGGCGAAGCGAGCAGCGACGGGCACCGCATCTTCACCGGCTTCATCCGCGATCTGACCGACGAGCAGCGCGCCGAGCTGCGACTGAAGGAACTGCAGTCCGAGCTGATCCACGTCTCGCGCCTCTCGGCGATGGGCACCATGGCCTCCACGCTGGCGCACGAGCTCAACCAGCCGCTCACCGCCATCGCCAATTATCTGAGCGCCGGCCGCAACCTGATGGAGCAGGACAGCGAGGATCCCGAGGATCAGGAAATGATTCGCGAGGCGATGGAGGAATCGGTGAAGGAGGCGTTGCGCGCCGGCGACATCGTCCGCCGCCTGCGCGCCTTCGTCTCGCGCGGCGAGGCGGATATGGGTCTGGCCGATCTGCCCCGGCTGATCGACGAGGCAAGCCGCCTGGCGCTCAGCGGATCGCGCGAACTGGGCGTGCGCGCCTTCTACGCGCTCGATCCACACGCCACCGCGGTGCTGTGCGATCGCGTGCAGATCCAGCAGGTGCTGGTCAACCTGATCCGCAACGCGGTGGAGGCGATGGCCGCCAGCACGGTGCGGGAAGTGACGATCGGGTCCGAAACGGCGCCGCGCAACCTGGTGCGCATCTGGGTGGCGGATACCGGGCCCGGCATCGCGCCGGAACTCGCGCCGCGGCTGTTCCAGGCGTTCAGCAGCACCAAGGAACAGGGCATGGGCCTGGGCCTGTCGATCTGCCGCACGATCGTGGAGGCGCATGGCGGCCGGATCTGGGCAGAGCCCCGCCCGGAGGGCGGCACGATCTTCAACTTCACGCTGCTGTCGGCGCACGAGGAACAGGCATGACGGAACAGAAGTACATCCATCTGGTCGATGACGAGGAGTCGGTCCGCCGCTCGACCAGCTTCATGCTGCGCACCTCCGGCTTCGCCGTCGACACCTATCCTTCCGGCGTCGCCTTTCTGGAGCGGGTGGCGGACGCAAAGCCGGGCTGCATCCTGCTCGACGTGCGGATGCCCGAAATGGACGGCATCGAAGTGCAGGCCGAACTTGCCAGCCGCGGCGTCAAGCTGCCGGTGATCGTGCTGACCGGGCATGGCGATGTCGGCACGGCGGTGGCGGCGATGAAGGGCGGCGCGGTCGACTTTCTCGAAAAGCCGTTCGAACGCGAAGCGCTGATCGAGGCGCTGGATCGCGGCTTCGAACAACTCGGTCGCGGCGATGAAGCGCTGGCATCGCAGCACGAAGCCGCCCGGCGGATCGGTCAGCTTTCCCCGCGCGAACAGGATGTGCTGCGCGGGCTGGTGCGCGGCCATCCGAACAAGACGATCGCCTATGATCTCGGCATCTCGCCGCGCACGGTGGAGGTCCACCGCGCCAATGCGATGAGCAAGCTGGGCGCGCGCAGCCTGTCGGAAGCACTGCGCCTCGCCTTCGCCGCCAAGCTCGACCAGTCGCTCTGAGGCACGCCGCGCCGCCGGCACTGCGGCGGGGCCGGCGTGCTGGACATCGCCCATCACCTTCCGGCGCTTCGCGACTGCCTTCCCCTCCCTATGAGCGGAGAGGGAGCATGGGCGCCCCCCTCACCTGAGGTGGAGCTGCGGGCATCCACCCTCGCGTCCTAGGAACATTGCGTAACGACAGCCCTGCGTCGGCGTGGCACGCGCGGTCGATCATGGTCCGCCCGCTGCCTTCCGAACGCCCCAGCGTATTGCTCGTCGAAGACGATGATGGCGTGCGTCGCGCGACACAATTGCTGCTGCACGGGCACGGCTATAGCGTCCGCGCCCATCGCACGGCGGCATCCGCGCTGGCCGATCCGAGCGGCGCGGAGACGGGATATCTGCTCGCCGATTATCGGCTGCCCGATGGCGACGGCATCGGCCTCCTCCAGGCGATGCGCGCAACCGGATGGGAGGGCCATGCCGTGCTGATGACCGGCCATCCGCATACCGGGCTGGAGGACGCCGCGCGGCAGGGCGGCTACGCCATCTTCCTCGAAAAGCCGTTGCGCAGCCTTGATCTGCTCGGTGCGCTGACCGGCTCCGATCGCGACGCGCCGCCGGCCTGAACCGCTACGGCATCTCCGGCCACCAACACGGAAATCGCCGCCGCGATGTGCACCGCGACGGCGATTCCAGGTTCGGCGGCGATCACCGCGGCATCGATATGAGCTTCACGCGCGCCCCAGGTCGGGGGGCGGGCCAGGGCGCGCGTGGCTGCTCAGTCGAGACCCAGCTTCGACAATGCCTTGTCGATCACGCCCTTGCCGACCGTCTTGTCCTCTGCGCGGTTCCGTTCGGCTTCGGCATTATAGCCCGAGCTTTCCGGTACCTGATTGTTGTGGATCGGCTGCGTCGAAGCGGGCGGATCCGATGCGTCCATCGATTCGTCGAGCGCGCGATCGAGCCGGGCGTCGCGGCTCTGCGGATCGCGGGCGAGGCGTTCTGCGATCGAAAGATCGGTGCCCGCATCGGCCGAATGAACGGCGCCCTTGCCGTCTTCGTCCGCCTGCGGATCGGGGGCAACCGACATCCGGTCCATCGCAGGGTCCAGCGGGTTGTTGGTCATCATGCACTCTCCTGAGCGTTGGCTGTCTAGAACGGCCGGTGCCGGAGTCCCGTTCCCATTCCCGTACGCGCTGCCCGAAAAGAAAGGGCCCGGCGGATCGCTCCGCCGGGCCCTTGCTGCATTTCCCTGGCGCGAGGGTCAGTCGCGCGAGCTGCCGAACAGGCGAAGCAGGAACAGGAACATGTTGATGAAGTCGAGATAGAGCTTCAGCGCTCCCATGATCGCGACCTTGCCCTGCTCCGGCGTGCCGGCGACATAGGTGTAGATGCTCTTGATCTTCTGCGTGTCATAGGCGGTCAGGCCGGCGAAGATCAGCACGCCCACGGCGCTGATCACCAGGCTCATCGTGCCCGACTCCAGGAAGAAGTTGACGATCGACGCGACGATCAGACCGACCAGGCCGATGATCAGGAACGTGCCGAAGCCCGACAGATCCTTCTTGGTCGTGTAGCCATAGACGCTCAGCGCCGCGAAGCCGGCCGCGGTGCCGAAGAACACCTGCGCGATCGACATGTCGGTATAGGTGGTGAAGATCGTCGAGAGCGACGCACCCAGCAGGCCGGCATAGGCGAAGAACAGCGCCTTCAGCGTGCCTTCGGACATGCGGCTCTGGCCGAAGCTCATCGCGAACACGATCGCCAGCGGCGACAGCATCGCCACCCAGCCGAGCATCGTCGGCTGCAGCGACAGACCGCGGCTGGTTTCCACTACCTGGAACAGCAGCGCCTGCAGCGAAGCGACCTTGCCGAACGCAAGGGCCACGATGCCGGTCAGCAGCACGCCGGACAGCATGTAGTTGTAGACCGACAGCATGTACGACCGGAGCCCCGCGTCATGCGCCGCGGCGCGTGCACCAGCCGTCGCGAAGGGCGACTCGCTCGTGCGGGGATCAGACCAGTTAGCCATTCGAAAAAACTCCTTTGCCCGGCATAACGCCGGATGGCTGGAATATCGTCCTGCTATGCGCGTATTTCAAGCAAAACCGGGTGTAGCAACCTTTCGACACAGGGCGCAGACTCGATATTTGCGGCGTCGGACGGCGCGCCACCGCCTTCAACTGGGACCATTGCCATGCATCGTCTGTTCGTCGGCTTCCGCCCGCCCCCCGCGATTCGCGCGCAATTGCTTGCTCTGGCCGGCGGCGTGGTCGGCGCGCGTTGGCAGAGCGACGAGCAGTTGCACTGCACGCTGCGCTACATCGGCGAGGTCGATCGCGCCCTCGCCGAAGAGGTCGCCATCGCGCTCGACAATGTCCGCTTCCCGCCGTTCGAGCTGGCGATCGCAGGCGTCGGCGAGTTCGACTCCCGCGGCCGCCCCAATGCGCTCTGGGCCGGGCTGCGCCCGCACGAACAGGTCGCGCAGCTCCACCAGAAGATCGATCAGGCGCTGGTCCGCCTGGGGCTGGAGCCCGAACGCCGCGCTTATTTGCCGCATGTCACGCTGGCGCGGATGAAGGCAGTGCCGGGCGCAAACGATCGCTTCCTCCACGATCATGCCGGGCTCGCCAGCCCGCCTTTCACGGTCGACAACTTCCTCTTGTACGAAAGCCATCTCGGCGGCGAGGGATCGGTGTACGAGGCGATCGGGCGTTATCCGCTGCGCGGTTGATCGGCGGCAATTCCGTTCACCAGCAACCCCAGCGCCGCCGCGATGGGCGCGTCGGCGGCGGGCAGCTTGCCGTCCAGCGCCAGCGTCGTCAGCCCGTGCACCGTGCCCCAGGCGGCCATGGTCGCGCTCGCCGGATCGCCCGCAGCCAGCGTGGCGACGCGACGGGAAAGGATCTGGAACGCCTCGCCATAGCCTTGCGGCGGCGGCGTGTCGCATCCCGCCCCTCCGCCGAACATCAGGCGAAACAGCGCCGGCCGCCCTTGCGCGAAGTGGAAATAGGCAAGGCCCTGGGCGAGCAGCGCAGCGCGCGGGCTCTCGGCCCGATCGGCCTGCGCCAGCGCTTCGGCCAGCAGCGCGAAGCCTGCCTCGGCAACCGCGCCGAGCAGCGCCGCCTTGTCGGCAAAGTGGCGATAGGGCGCCATTGCGGAGACGCCGGTCGCCTTGGCCAGCGCACGCAGCGTCACGCCTTCGGTCCCGGCCTGATCGAGCAGCGCCATCGCCGCCTCGATCAGACGCGGCCGCAATCTGCCCTCCGTCGCCGCATTTTCCATCTTGTTTACACCGTACACATCGCTAGAACGAGTGTACATTGTAAACACGGAGAGTCGTCATGCAAGCCGCACCATCCCGCGAGACCGTCGACCTCGCCGCCTATCCCGATCTGATCGTCGTGATTCTGGGGTTCAAGCTGCGCCGCCTGCGCGCGATACCGGCGATGCTGCGGATCGGGCGCGGCCTGGCGGCGCTGCGCAAGGATCCGCCGGACGGGCTGCTGGCGGAGGATGGGATGCTGTTCGGCTGGAACCATATCGGCTTCCGCCAATATTGGCGCGACCTTCCCAGCCTGGAGGCCTTCACCCGCACCGCACCGCACAGCCTCTGGTGGCGCGATTTCCTGAAGGATCCCCAGGGCGCCGGCTTCTGGCACGAAGCCTATGGCGCGCGGGGGATCGAGGCGGTGTACGTCAACCTGCCCGGCCAGCGGCTCGGGCTCGGCATGTTCGCGCCGCCGGCGCGGCCGGTCGGCACGTTGCTGTCGACCCGCCAGCGCCTCCAGGCCCATGCCGGGCTGGAAGGCTAGCGGGGGCGGGCGCCGTCAGAACGACGCCCAGTCGCCTTCGGCCGATGCCGTCATCGCCGCGGCTGCGGCCGGTGCGGCGGTGCGAGTGCGGGGTGCCGCTGCCGGGCGCCCGATCGTCGGCCGCTTCAGCGGCAGGTTGGTCCGCGCGCCGTTGCCGCCTGCGTCGACGGTGAAGGCCTGGGCCTGGCGCTTCAGCGCTTCCACTTCGGTGCTGAGGTTGCGTGCGGCGGCAGAGGTCTGCTCCACCATCGCGGCGTTCTGCTGGGTCGCCTGATCCATCACCGTCATTGCGGTGCTGATCTCGCCGACCGACGAGGCCTGGGCCTGGTTGGCCGTTGCCATGCTGCCGAGCAGGTCGTGCACCTCGCGCACATCGCCCGCGATCGCGGCAAAGGCCTCGTCGACGCGCTGCACCATGCCCACCGCGGCGGTCACGTCGGTCTGGGTGGCGGTCAGCTGCTCGCGGGCGCGGCCGGCTTCTTCCTCGGCGCGCATCGCCAGGGCGGAGACGAGATCGGCGACCACCGCAAAGCCGCGGCCCGCCTCACCTGCACGGCCCGCCTCCACGGCGGCGTTCATCGCCAGAACGCGAGTCTGGAAGGCGATCTTGTCGAGGCCTTCGATCACGTCGTCGATGCCCTTGGCGCTTTCGGAGACGCGGCTCATCGCCGACACCGCCTGGTCCGCCACGCTGCGCCCGGCCTCCACCGATCCGATTGCGCCGTCGGCGCGCGCCACCGTCTCGGTCGCGCTGGACGCGGTCGAGCGCAGCCGCTGGTCCATCTCGCCGATCGACGCGACGGTTTCTTCCAGGCTTGCCGCCGCGCTTTCGGTGCGGCGCGAAAGGTCTTCGGAGGCGCTGGCGATCTCCGCCGCGCCGGTGCTGATCGTCTCGGCCGACATCGACACCGAACGCACCAGGTCGCGCAGCGCCGCCAGCGCTTCGTTGAAATTGGTCTTGAGCTGGGCATTGGCGCCCGGGAAGTCGACGGTCACGTCGGCGGTCAGGTCGCCCGCCGCCAGCCGCTGCAGCGACGCGCCGAGCACGCGCACCACATCGGCCTGCTGCTCGGCGGCTTCCTTCTGCGCCACGGCGGCGTCGCGGAAGATCAGCATCCCGCGCGAGATGCGGCCCACGCAATCCTCATAATCGGTATGCGCGATCGGCGAGGCGAGATCGCCCGCCGCCAGCCCTTCCATCCGCACGACCGTCGCCACATAGGGGTCGCACACCGCGCGGCGGAAATTGACCGCGAGGTAGAAAGCAAAGCCGATCACCGCGGCGGCCACCGCCAGCAGGGCCATCGTCGGCAGCACGACGGCGCTCACCGTCAGCAGCACCATCAGGCCGATCATCCAAGCAAACGCCACCTTCATCTTCTGCCGAATGGGTAGCTTCACTTCGAATGATTGGAACATGGTGCGCTTCCTTGCCTTGCGATCCGCTGCGAGGCTCTATCGCGCGGCAGTGTGCCTCGCCTGACCCTCTCTCACGCATTGTAGGCGAGTTTTTCGCAAAACGGCGCGATCGACACATGACGGAAACAATACGTACCTTTGTGCAGGTGCTCTTGACACGCGCCGCCTGCCCCCGATCAGCCTTTTCCGGGATCGATCAAGAACTTCTCGCCCGTCGCCTTGCGCTCATAGGCACGCAGCACCTCCGGCTTCAGCGCCTCGGCCAGGCCGATCGTGCGCGTATAGCGACTCGCGAAGGTCGTGGTCAGTTCGGCCAGCACACGGCGGCGCATCGCACCCACCGTCTCGCCGCCGGCGCGCTGCAGGAACGGCATCAGCAGCCAGCCCGAAACGCTCCACTGGAAGCCGAACGCCAGCCGGTTGAGCGTGGTCGGCGCCAGGTCCAGCGCGCCATAGATATAGAGCTGCTTGAACTGGTCCGATCCGTAGCGGCTATATTCCGCCATCGCGCGCACCGCCGCCGCTTCCATCGCCTGCAGGATATCGCTGCCCAGCGTGCCGCCGCCGATCGCATCGAACGCGATTGTCGCACCGGTTTCCGCCACCGCATCGGTCAGCCGCGCGCGGAAATCCTCGTCCTTGCTGTTCAGCACATGGGTGGCGCCGATGCCGCGCAGGATCGCCGCCTGCTCCTCGGATCGCACGATGTTCACCAGCGGGATGCCATCCGCCAGGCACAGCTTCTGCAGCATCTGCCCAAGGTTGGAGGCAGCGGCGGTGTGCACGATCGCCTTGTGCCCCTCGCGCCTGGCGGTCTCGACAAAGCCCAGCGCGGTCATCGGATTGACGAACAGCGCCGCGCCGTCGGCTGCGCTCGCGCCTTCGGGCAGCGGCGTCACCTCGCGCGCCTTCAGCGTGCGAAAATCGGCGAACATCGCGCCGCCCGCCATGCCCACGCGCTTGCCGAGCAGGCCCTGCGCATCGGCTCCTGCCGCGACGACGGTGCCGGCGCCCTCGTTGCCCACCGCCAGCGATTGGCCCAGCCGCGCCTTCATGCTGCCCAGCCGGCCCTTCGGCACCTCGAACACCAGCACGGGGGCCTCGGCGGTGCCTTCTTCGCGCAGCGTGTCGACCTGCGCCGGCCCTAGCAGCAGGCCAAGGTCGCTCGGGTTGATCGGCGCCGCCTCCACGCGCACCACCACCGAATCCGCAGCAGGCTCGCCATGCGTCACCTGCTCCAGCGACAGTCGCAGCGTGCCGTCCTCGGTCAGGGTCGAGCGTAGTTCGCGTCCGGTAAATGCCATGTCTGCCTCTCCTTGGATGTTGCCTTCAGCGGCGTTCAACGAGTTCGCGCACCAGCATGTCCGCCGCGGTGCGCACTTCGTCCCAGGTTCGGTCGAACCCGTCGGGTCCGCCATAATAGGGGTCGTCCACCGCCCGTCCCTGCCACCCCGGCACCACGTCGAGCAGCAGCCGCAGCCGTGCGGCGCCGCCGCCGGCCGGCGCGATGCGGCGCAGATCGGCCAGGTTCTGCGGGTCCAGCGCCAGGATATGGTCGAACCGCTCGAAATCGGCGCGCGTCACCTGCCGGGCACGCAGGCTGCCAATGTCGATGCCGTGCCGCGCCGCCACCGCGATCGATCGCCGGTCCGGCGGGTTGCCGACATGCCAGTCGCCGGTGCCCGCCGAATCGGCGATCGCGTCCACTCCCGCCGCCTCGGCCGCCGCGCGAAACGCCGCCTCGGCCAGCGGCGAGCGACAGATATTGCCCAGGCAGACGAACAGGAATGCCGGTTTGCGCATCGGGAAAATGATCCTTTCGTAAAATGGGTACGCTCTGCTAGCCTGATCGGCAATGGCGAGCATGCGCCGAAGGAGAGGGTATGGCCGGCAATAACTCCGCACCGGATTCGGTCCAGGCGCGTCCCTATGCCTGGTATGTGCTGTCCCTGCTGCTGCTGGTCTACATCCTGAATTTCGTCGATCGCCAGATCGTCGCGATCCTCGCGGACGATATCAAGCGCGACCTCGGTCTCAGCGATCAGGATATCGGCTTTCTCTACGGCACCGCCTTCGGCGTCTTCTACGCGCTGTTCGGCATCCCGCTCGGCCGCCTGGCGGACAACTGGCATCGGGTGCGGCTGATGACTGCGGGGCTCGCGCTCTGGTCCAGCATGACGGCGCTGTCCGGCTTTGCTCGCAGCGGGCTCACGCTCGCGCTCGCCCGCATCGGTGTCGGTATCGGCGAAGCCAGCGCCGGCCCAGCCGCCTATTCGCTGATCTCCGATTGGTTTCCCCGGCGGTTGCGCGCCACTGCGCTCGCGCTCTACTCTTCCGGCATCTATCTCGGCGGCGGCTGTTCGCTGCTCATCGGCGCCACGATTGTCCAGCGCTGGAACCTCGCCTATCCCGGCGGCGGGCCGCTGGGGCTGGTGGGATGGCAGGCGGCGTTCCTTGCGGTCGGCTTGCCGGGGCTGCTCGCCGCCGCCTGGACCTTCACCCTGCGCGAGCCGCCGCGCGGCCTGTCCGAAGGCATCTCCACCCCCGCCCATCCCGCGCCCTTCCGGGCGTTTTTCGAAGAGCTGGTCACGATCGTCCCGCCCTTCACGCTGATCGGCGCGGCGCGGCTGGGGTCCCGCGCGCTCGCCCGCAACCTCGCGGTGCTGGCGCTGGTCGCCGGGCTGGTCGCGCTGCTCGTCGCGCTGGGCGAACCCCCTGCCCAGTGGATCGCGATCGGCATCGGCGTCTATGCCGTTTATAGCTGGGGAGTGGCGCTCAAGCGGCGCGATCCGCCCACCTATGCGCTGATCCTCGGCACGCCGGCCTTTCTCTGCGTGGTGCTGGCCTATGGCCTCAACACCTTCCTCGCCTATGCGATGGCCGCCTTCGCCCCCAGTTTCGTGCGGCGCAGCTTCGCCATCCCGCCCGAACAGCTGGGCGAAGTCGGCTTCTGGATCGGCGCGCCGGCGGCGCTCGCCGGGTTCCTCGGCGTCACCCTTGCCGGCCGCGTCGCGGATCATCTGCGCACGCGCAGCCCCGTCGGGCGGTTGCATGTCATCCTGTTCGGCTGCCTCGCACCGCTGCTGCCGATGGCGCTGGCCTTCACCGCGCGCACGCCCACCATGGCCTATGCCATGCTGCCGCTGGCGCAGTTCCTGATCTGCGGTGCGCTCGGCGCGGCGGCGGCGACCACCCAGGATCTGGTGCTGCCTCGCATGCGCGGCACCGCTACCGCCGCCTTCTTCATCGGCACCACGCTGATCGGGCTGGCGCTCGGCCCCTATCTGGCGGGCCGGATCTCAACGCTCACCGGCGATCTCGGCACCGGCGTGCTGTCGCTGTTCGCCAGCGTGCCGCTCGCGCTCGCGGCGATCTTCGCGGCCTATCGCCTGCTGCCCGCCGCCGAGAGCTCGAAGCTCGCCCGGGCCAGCGCCGCCGGCGAGGCGCTGTAGCAGCGTTCGGGCTTGCCCAGGGCGGGCAACGGCGAGCGCCCAGGGCGGACCTGCATCGTCATCCGCGCGCAGTCGATTGGTTCCCGCCGCGGGAAGGACGGGGAGGTCTTGCACCGCCTCCCACGGGGAGCGGGAGAGGCGCTACCCTCTCCCCAGCCGCTCACATCGCCTGGAATACGCCGCAGGCGATCCGCCCGCCGCTGTTGCCGGACGGATCGGTCTTGTAATCATCCTCGCCCGCATGGACGACCAGCGATGCGCCATCCTCGTCCAGCAGGCCGGCGAAGGTGCCGCCTTCCAGCATGAAGCGGCCATTGCCGCTGCCCTTCTCGTCCACCTTCAGGTTGGGCATGTCGCCGCTGTGCGGCCCCATCGGGTTTTCCTTGCCATGCTGCTTGGCGGTGGCGTTCCAATGGCCGCCTGCGCTGGTGAAATCGGGGGCGGTGCACTTGCCGACGGTGTGCACATGTACGCCGTGCGGCCCCGGCGCCACGCCGCGCACGTCCACCAGCACGCGGATCGATCCGTCGATTTCCTCGGCAACCGCGGTGCCGACGATCTTGCCGCCGGCATCGCGCAGCTCGGCCTGGGCGCGGTGTTGGCCCGCCATGTAGCGCTCGTTCTGCGCCTTGGTGACGCACCCGGTAAGCGCCAGCATCGCCAGCCCTCCCGCCGCCAGAATCCGTCCCGTCATCAACCTACTCCCACCTGTACCATCCCCCCGGTAATGGCCGCTTGCTCGCTCGGTTCCAAGGGGCAATGCCACGCTCATCGCGGATGGGGGACGGTTTGCCGCAGCGTTTACTTTTCGTTAAGACTCTTCAACGACCGTGCTCGCTCGACAAGCGCCGCGCGGCGCTGCGGTTTCATCAGGGGAAATCAAACATGTACCGGCTCGCCGTTGCGATGCTTGCCTTGCCCGTGCTCGCTGCCTGCCAGCCTGCCAGCCCGGCGGTCACCCTTGTCGTCCCTCATGTCGACGTGCCGCCTGCCCCGCCGCTGTGGCGCACCCGCATCGCCGATAGCGACATCCCGCGGCTGGAAGCGCTGCCGGGCGATTGGCGCCGGCTCTACACCGGCCTGCGCGCGCCGATCCGGGTGAAGACCGGCGCGGTCCTCGATCCGGAGGCAGGCCAGCCGCACCCGGCGCTGCCGCCCGGTTCCTATCGCTGCCGCACGCTGCGCCTGCGTCCGTCCGCACGCGGCGGTGCGCTCGTCCAGCCGACGCCCAGCGGCTTCTGCTTCATTTCGCCCGCCGGCGAAGCGGCGGAAGACGCGCCGCTCGGCCTCGCCAAGCAGACCGGCACCGATATCGTCGCGGGCTATGTCTTCCCCGATGGCAAGCGCGCGGTGTTCCTGGGCGCTCGCCAGCGCAAGGCGGGCGCGAACGATATCGGCTATGGCAGCGCGGGGGCGCGCGACGTGGTCGGGCTGGTCGAACGCTTCGGTCCGTTCCGTTGGCGGCTGGCGGTTCCGGGCGAGCGTCCGGGCAGCGTCGACCTGTACGAACTCACCCCGGTTCCGGCCGAAGGCCAGCCCAAGGGCTGAACCGCCACCCGCGTTCATCGCAGCGACAGAAACCGTTGCCGCACTGCAACAGGTAGGTGAAAAGGTTTGCCGCGACGCAACCTTCGCCACCAGCCCGGCATTGGACCCGACATCCCCGCCCGCCGCTGACGCTCGGCCAGGTGCAGGGATATTCGGTTTAATAGCGTACGAGGTTCTCCCAATGCGTAACATCATCGCCGTCGCGGCACTCAGTGCCGCGCTGCCCCTCGCCGTCCCCGCTTTCGCGCAGGACAGCACCTATGGCGCAGGTTCGGCCGGCACCGCCACCACCACGTCCGCACAGGCCGATAGCGGCACCACCACCGCGCCCGACGGCACCCGTGCGTTCGGCATCGAGCCGTATGTCGGTATCCTCGGCGGCTGGGAACGCTTCGATCGCCAGGAAAATGCCGGCATTCCGGTGCAGCCGAACGGCTATCGCTATGATGGCTCGCTGGTGCAGGGCGTGGTCGGCGTGAACGTGCCGCTCGGCCCGGTGTTCGTCGGCGCCGAAGGCAATGTCGCCAAGGGCATCGATGGCGACATCGATTGGGAATATGGCGCTGCCGGTCGCGTCGGCCTGCGCGCCGGTGAAAGCGGCCTGATCTACGGCAAGGTCGGCTATCAGTGGGTCAATTTCGATCGTCTCGGCAATGACAGCCGCGATTATCACGCGATGACCTATGGTCTGGGCGTCGAAGTCGGCCCGAAGGATATCGGCCTGGGCGGCATCACCGGCAACAGCGGCGTCCGCCTGCGTGTCGAGATGAACACGTTCAACGACGCGAAGAGCTTCCGCCCGATGGCGGGTGTGATCGCTCACTTCTGATCGGGCATGCCGGGGTGCCTGGCGCCCCGGTTGACCTGGATCAACGCCGCATGCCGCCCTTGCCGCTAGCAGGGGCGGCATGTCGGTTTCTCCCACCCCCTATGATCGCCTCGGCGGCGCCGAAGCGCTCTGCGCGATCGTCGATCGCTTCTATGATCTGGTCGAAACCGATTCCGCCTATGCCGCGCTGAAGGCGATGCACGGCGACGATTTCGGTCCCGTCCGCCAGTCGCTCGCCCGGTTCCTGATCGCCTGGAGCGGCGGTCCGCGCGACTGGTTCACCAGCCGGCCGGGCATGTGCATCATGTCGTTCCACCGCGCCCTGCCCGTCACGTCCGAAACCGCCGCGCAATGGGCGCACGCGATGGATCGTGCCATCGCCGCCGATCCCGGCCTCGATCCCGACGCCGCCCGGCTCGTCGCCGATGCGCTCGATCGCATGTGCCGCGCCATGGCCGCGCAGGCCCGCGCCGCCTGATCGTCTCCATTTCGGAGGCATCTCGCGCCGGAACGGAGCAGCGATGGGCTATGCCGCGCGGCGTGTCCCGCCAACCCGCCCCGCCCGCTTCCGATGGCCGCCCTGCCGGTGCGCCGCCGGTCGACTATGTCTGCGAACATTGCGGCGGGGCGGAAGTGACGCGCGACGCCTGGGCCGAATGGAACCGGTCCGATCAGCGCTGGCAGCTGACCACGCTGTTCGATTTCGCCTTCTGCCACCTCTGCCACCGCCCCACCCGCCTGGTCGCGCAGCCGCGGCGCAAGGGATGACGAAACGCCCGCGGCTTCCTACAACGATGCGATGAGCGAACATCCCAAGCCCCCCGTCGCCGCCACTCGGCCGCACAGCGTCACCCACCACGGCATCACCATCGAAGATCCCTGGGCCTGGCTGCGCGACCCCGGCTATCCCGACGTGCAGGACAAGGACGTGCTCGCCTATCTCGAGGCCGAGAATGCCTATTTCGACGCGATCATGGCCCCCCACAAGGCGCTCTCCGAAACGCTGTTCCAGGAGATGCGCGGCCGCATCAAGGAAGACGAATCCACCGTCCCCCAGAAGGACGGCGACTGGCTCTACTGGACCGATTACGAAACCGGCGGCGAATATCCGCGCTGGTGGCGCAAGCCCGTCGCCGGCGGCCCCGACGAGCTGATCCTCGACGAACCCGCGCTCGCCGCGGGCAAGGAATATTTCCGCGTCGGCGCAGTGAGCATCAGCGAGGACGGCACGCTGATGGCCTATTCGACCGACGACAACGGCTCCGAACGCTACACCATCCGCTTCAAGGACCTGGGCACCGGCACGACGCCGGACGAGACCATCCCCGGCGCCGCCGGCCGCTGGGGCAATGTCGCGATCGAAGGCTCGATCGGCAATCTCGTCTTCACCTCCGGCGGCGACGCGCTGCTCTACGGCCTCACCGACGAGCATTGGCGCACCCGCACGATCAAGCTCCACCGCCTCGGCACCGATCCGGCGCAGGACGTGGTCGTCTATCACGAGGAGGAACTCGGCTTCTCGGTCGGCGTCGAGACGAGCAGCGACCGCAAGTGGATCCTGCTCACCACCAGCGACCATGAGACCAGCGAGATCCGTCTCCTCCCCGCGCACGATCCGCTGGGGCAGGCGATCCTCGTCGCCCCACGCAAGACCGGCCGCGAGTACGACGTCGACACGCACGGCGACACGCTGTTCATCCACACCAACGATACCGACACCAACTGGCGCCTCGTCACCGCGCCGATCGCGGCGCCCGGCGAATGGACCGAGCGCATCGCCCCCTCGCGCCATTTCTACATGACCGGGGTGGCCTGTTTCGCCGATTTCTTCGTGGTCGAGGGCCGCGAGGACGGGCTCGACCAGATCGAGCTGCACCGCTACGACGCGAGCGTGCCCCCGACGCGCCTGCAATTCCCCGAGGCGAGCTATGTCGCGGGCCTGGGCGACAACCCCGAATACGCCGTCACCAAGCTGCGGCTCGGCTATGAATCGATGGTCACCCCCGGCACCGTCCAGGATTACGACGTCGCCACCGGCGCCCTGGAGACGCTCAAGGTTCAGGAAATCCCCAGCGGCTATGACAAAGCCAAGTATCGCACCGAGCGCCTGACCATCACCGCGCGCGACGGCACCGCCGTCCCCGTCTCGATCGTTATGCCCGTTGACTTCCCGCGCGACGGCACCGGCAAGCTCTATCTCTATGCGTACGGCGCCTATGGCCACGCCATCCCGCCGGGCTTCTCGACCAGCCGCGTGTCGTTCCTCGATCGCGGCATGGCCTTCGCCATCGCCCATATCCGCGGCGGCGACGATCTCGGCCAGCACTGGTATCACGAGGGCAAGCTGGAAAAGCGCACCAACACGTTCAATGATCTCGTCGACGTGGCCAAGGGGCTGATCTCCCTCGGCTATACCGCGCCGGGCCAGATCGCCATCGCCGGCCGATCGGCGGGCGGCGAACTGATGGGCGCGGTGGTCAATTCCGATCCCGCGCTATGGGGCGCCGTGATCGCCGACGTGCCCTTCGTCGACGTGCTCAACACCATGCTCGACGAAAGCCTACCGCTCACCCCCGGCGAGTGGCCCGAATGGGGCAACCCGATCGAGGACAAGGCGGCGTTCGAGCTGATCCGCAGCTACAGCCCGTACGACAATGTGAAGGCGCAAGCCTATCCGCCGATGCTGATCTCGGGCGGCCTCAACGACCCGCGCGTGACCTATTGGGAGCCCGCCAAATGGGCCGCCCGCCTGCGCGCGACCAAGACCGACGACAATATCCTGCTGCTCAAGACCAATATGGGCGCCGGCCATGGCGGCAAGTCCGGGCGGTGGGAGAGTTTGCGCGAATATGCCGACGAGATGGCGTTCGTGCTTTGGCAGTTGGGGGTGGAAGCCTAAACTCCCTCACCCTTCCGCGGCTTCGCCGGACCTTAACCCCTCTCCCCTTGGGAGAGGGAGGGGCCCATCGCGCCAGCGATGGGAGGGTGAGGGTGACAGACGCCCCCCCTACCGTCGAACCCGCTCCCGCCAAGCCCCCCAATCCAGCGCCTCGCTGTCCACCACCCGCAACGCATCCGCCGCAATCCGGTCCGAAAACAGCACCAAATTGTGGCAGTCCCACCGCGCACTCGGCGCCAATATCCCGTCAAAGCCCAAAAACTGCGCCGCGTCGCCAATCTCCTGACACCGCGCATAGGACAACGTCGGATAACTCTCGCGCGAGATCCCCAGCGCCTCCAGCGCCGCCAGATCGGCGATCCGCAAGGTCCGCTGCGTCTGCACCGCCACCCGGTGCAACACCGATCGCATCTTGGAGGGAAACACCGGCTGCCGGCTCAGATGGAAATGAATCTCCGCCAGCGCGCCGTCACGCGCCAGCGATGCATAGAGCACATCGAACGTCCCCGGATCCCAGCGCGCGCCGGCGGCATAGCCTTGCAACACATCGCGCTCCGCTCGCACGATCCGCCACACCTCACCCTCGAACGCGACGCCGTCATGCGCATCCAGCAGATCAAGCAACGCCAGATCGCGCGCCACGCGCTCGGTCATGCGGCAGTCCTTACAGGAACGCGCCGGCGTCGAGCCGTTCGATCACCGCCAGCACCTCCTCGGTACGATCGGCGTTGATCAGGTCGATCGCGCGCGCATTGCCGAGCAGCGGATGTCGCGCATGCAACCACAGCCGCGCTTCCTCGGCCGAATAAAAGTCCGACAGCCGATCCACGACATAGCGAAGGTCGGCAATCACCGTCTGGGTATGCAGCCCCGGCGTCCCACCCCCGCGCAGCCAGCGCGAAACGGTGGCGGTGGAGACATCGACGATATTGGCAATGTCCTTCCCCTGCAGACCGCCATAGGTCTTCAGATCCCCGAGAATGCGCGCAACGGCAGTGGACATGGGTTTGGACTCCTGCGGGGAAGTGTGCATTTTGATTTCATGGGAGTCAATGTGTGAAATCCAAATGCGCCACGTGAAGCCTTGAGCGCGACCCTTCGAAAGTGGGAAAGCTACCACTCAATCCCGGAAAATCGTCGATGCCCCAAAGAACCTTCAAGCATGATCTCGCAATATGAGTAAGGTGGCATCCCCCATATTACTGATAACCTTGCTGGCGCATGGATCGTCGCCAATCAGAAATTTAGCTGAAGAACATCAGATTGCCTGCAAAAACAATATGAAGGTCATCGTTCACGATAAAGCGCTGTGGCAGGAATATCGCGCACGTTCCGAAGTTGAGCATCAACGGAAGATGCACCAGCCCCACCCAATAAAATCGTACACGCTGTACACTTCACTCGAAAAATTCGAAGTAAAATATGGTCATGAAAGAATCAGAAATCGCGCGGATGTAGCTGAAAATGACATCATTCGAGACGATCTATTTTTAATGAAGGATAGTGTCGTCGCCGCTCAGATCGTGGACTTCATTGCCATAACCAGATCCTTGAACGGCTTAACAGGGTTCACATGCCTACCACTCTACAAAGAGTTGATAGTCGGCGAGGAGAATAGATAGGCAACCTGCATCAGCCTTGATCCCATCTGCGTCGCACATCCTTGTTGATGGTCCAGCTAACCGAGGAATCAGACGCCATACCTCCCCTCAATCCCCCCGCGAACCCAAACACGGTCACCCTGCGCTCCCACTCGCTCCCCGCCGCCGCGCGTCCGGTCGGGGCCGCCGCAGCCTCGGGCAGCGATGTTGGCGCGGACCGAACGCTACACGATTTTAAGGATCTGTCTGACAAAACTGTCAAGGGCAGCATCACGGGGAGCGGATCATGATCACCGACAACGACGTTTTCAGGAGCCACGGCGCCGTCCCACGGTCGTCATTGGACGCATTCGAGCGTCAATTCGGAATATGCCTCCCAGAAAGCTATAAAAGCCTCATTGCCCGATATAACTGGCTTCAACCGCATAAAAATATTTTTGATTTTGTGGAGGCGAATGGGAAACCGAACGACCTCGACATATCCTTTTATGGCTTCGATTCACAAACTTACCCAGGGTCAAAAACCATCGCTTACTATCAGCCTCCCGATGAAGCCACGCCCGACGACATCATCATATTTGGCTATTGCGGCAATGGTGACTCCGTATTCTTCGATTACCGGCCAGACAAATCCAGTACGAACCCGCCTGTCGGGCTCATGTATCACGATGACTTTCGCGACATTTCCCCGGGCATCTGGGAGAGAACAACCATCAGACTTGCACACGATTTCGACAGCTTCATGTCGATTCTACGAGAGGATAGCGACAATTAATCCCCCGCAAACCCAAATGCCGTAACCCCGCGCTCCCGCTCGTTCCCCGCCGCTGCCCGCCCGGCAGGCGCCGCCGATCGCTGCGGGCAGGCCAGCCGCGTACACGCCCGGCACCCCAGACCGATCGGCGCGGCGCGGCCGGCCAGGTCCACCCCGCGCGCCGCCGCCAGCGTGCCCGCCTCCGCCGCCGGCAGGCCCAGCGCGATCACGAAGCGCGGGCGCACCCCGCCGGGAGCGCCGCCATGCGGATGCACGCAGCGCGCGATGGTGAAGGCGCGCGCGCCGTCCTCCAGCTCGACGAGCTGCACCGCCGTCTCGTCGGTCCGCGCAAAGGCGTCATAGGCGTTCCACAAGGGGCACGGCACCGCCGCCTCGACCAGCGCCGATCCGCTGGCGCCGGCATAGCGTTTCGAGACCTGCCCCGCGCGATCGAACCGCATCAGGAAGAAGCTCAGGCCCCGCGCGCCCACCCGCTGCAGCGTCGTCAGCCGGTGCGCCACCTGCGCGGCGCTCGCGCCGAAGCGCCGCTGGAGCAGCTCCAGGTCATAGCCGCTCGCCTCGCACGCGCGCAGGAAGCGGGCATAGGGCATCGTCACCGCGGCGGCGAAATAGGCGGTGAGGTGGCGGCGGAACAGCCGCGCGGCCACCCGGTCGAGCTCGGCGCCGCGGACCAGCGCCTCGATCTCGTCGCGCGCCTCCACCGCCAGCTGCTCGGCCAGCGCAAAGGCGCGGGCACTTGGATCGAGCGCCTCGGATAGCTGCAATTGGCGCGCATGGAGGTCGAGCCGCTTGAGCGTATCGACCATCACCTCGGCGGGCAGGATGCGCACCGCCAGTTGATGTTTCACCCGCAGCCGCTCGGCCATCGCGCCGTATGGCTCGCCGGCCATGCGCAGTTCGTCGGCCAGCGCCTCGCCGGCGGCGTCGAGATCGGCGAAATGGTTGCGCCAGCGCTCGATCGCGCGGCGGACCTGGGGGCCGGGATCCTGCGCGGCGCCGGGGGCGGGCATGGCGCTGCCGCCGCCCATCCGGTCATAGGCGCGGGCAAAGGCCTCGGCGCCGTCGGGCGCGCCGGCCAGCCATTCCTCGAGCTGGTGGCGATCGATGGCGAGATCGGCGAACAGCGGGTCGGCCAGCCGCCGCCGCAGCGCCTCGGCGCCGCCGCCGGGCTCGGCCGCGGCGAGGCGGCGGGGATCGAAGTCATAGGTCTCGGCCAGCTTGAGCATCAGCGCGGCGGAGATCGGCCGCTGGTTGCGCTCGACCAGGTTGAGATAGCTGGGCGAAATCTCCAGCGCCCCCGCCATCGCCGCCTGGCTCACCCCCAGCTGGAAGCGCAGCCGCCGGATGGCGTGCCCTGCAAAGAGTTTGCGTTCGGCCATGGCGTATGTCGCGCTCCTTCTACATTCCTCCCCCAGCTTCGCTGGGGGAGGGGGACCATTCGCGCAGCGAGTGGTGGAGGGGCCGTGCCGCAGGCGCGGTGGTCCCGATCCAACCCACGCCCGCACTGCCGCTGGCGCGGCGCGGCCCCCTCCCCCTTCCGGGGAGCATTCCCCCGCTTTCCTACAGCGCTTGTTCCTGCTATGTTCCACTTCTGGCGTTGGAAGCAGCATTTGTAAACAACTTTACACGACCACACACAGGAGGCGCAACAGAACCGGCAATCCCCCCGCACAAAGCCGCGAAAAACCGTCGCGGACCTAAACTTCCTAAACTTGGCAGCACAATTCCGGCGATATTGTCCACGACTTCACAACCATCCGCGACGCTCCAGCGCCGCTAAACGCGATTCGCTCCCGGCCTCGGGCCGCGGCGTCGCTGCTCCGGGAGGGTGGGCACGCAAGGCGTCGCCCCGGTGCGCGGCCGGGGGGACAGGTAGCGACATCGGCTTGGTCGTTGGTCGTGTCGTTTAGGGCTTGATGCCGTAGCGGTTGAACTGATCGGCGATCAGCGGATCGATGGTGCGCGCGGCGGAAAGATACAGGTCGGCGGTGGCGGATTTCATCCGCTTGCCGATCACGCCGCGCAGATACAGGCTGCTCGACTGTTCGGGGCTGGCGAGCAGCGCGGCGTCCAGGTCGGTCAGCGCGTCGGCGAAGCGGTTCATGCGGAAATACACCATGGCCCGGCTGTCCAGGATGCCGGCATTGTCCTGGGTCAGTTCGATGCCCTTGGTGCAATCCTTCAGCGCCGCTTCCAGCGCGACGTTGCGGGTGCCGCGGATCCAGCAGCGCTCGTTGAGCAGTTCCGCGTTGCCGGGCGCGGCGACGATGGCTTCGTCGAGCACGGCCAGCGCCGCGTCGACCTTGCCGCTGTCGTCCAGCAGGTCGGCCAGCGTCGTCTGCCAGCCGGGCTTTTCGTCGCCGCCCTGGGCGATCCGCTCGTCGATCAGCGCGCGGCCCTCGTCCAGCGCGCCTTGCCGGGCCTTCAGCTTGGCGACCAGGGCGATGGCCTGGGACTGGTTGGGGTCCAGCGCCAGCGCGGCGTCAGCATCGGCGAGCGCCTTGTCGTCCTGGCCCAGCCGGCGGAAGGCGCCGGCGCGGCGGGCGAGCAGATCGGCGGAGGGCGCCAGTTCGATCGCCTTGTCCAGATCGGCGAGCGCGCCGGCATAGTCGTAGATCCGCTCCAGGAACCAGGCGCGGTTGGTGTAGGAATCGGCATCGTCGGGGTCGGCGGCGATGGCCTTGGCGTAATCGGCCAGGATCGGCGCCAGCCGGTTGGCGGCGCGGGCGGCCTGCACCGCCTGCCAGCGCGGCGGCTGGTCGGGCGGCGCGACGAGCTTGAGCGGGTTGGCCTTCACCCGCGCCACTTCGGCGCGGACGGCGGCGATCCGGTCGGCGGGCACTTCGTCCACCCCGGCGGTGCGGCGATCGTCGAGCGTCAGCACGCCGTCGGCCAGCGCGGCGCTGCGGCCGAGGCGGAGGTTGGCGAGCGTGGCGGGCAGCGTCTGCAGGCCCTCGACGGCATAGCCCTTGCCGTTGTCGGGCAGGCGGATGCGCTTCACCACCCGCACGTCGGCGAAGCCGCCGCGGGCGACGGGGATCGCCTTCCATGCCGCCCGGGCGCGGTTGGGGGAGAAGTCGAGGTTGGTGCTGGTCCAGTCGAGCGGCAGGCGCTGGCGGCCGCGGTCCAGGCCCCAGTCGGGATAGGTGATGCCGCTGGCGGTGATCGTCACCGTGCCGGCCTTGGCGTCCTCCTCCAGCGCCCGGTCGAAGCTGCTGTTGGCGCCGAGCACGCTGTTGATCTGCGGGGTGACGAGCTCCTTCAGCTTCTCGCCGTCGATCTGCCCGCGCACGCCGCGCAGCTGCTCGGCCAGGCTGCCCGAATAGGTGGCGCGGAAGGTAAAGCGGGCCGGGAAGTCGATGCCGGCCGTGTTGTCCAGCGTGACGGCGATGTCCTGTGCCGGGCGTGCCGGCGGGCGGAGCGCCATCGGCTCCAGCGTCGCCCCCTCTGGCCGCAGCGGCAGGGCGGTGACGAAGGGCGGCACGTCGTCCAGGTCGGCCAGCCGGCTGCCGCCCTGGGTGCCGTCCAGCCACAGCGTCTTGCCGTCGATGGTGGCGCGGACGATGACATGGTCGAACGCCGCCGGCGAAGGCAGGCGTGCCTGGACCAGGTCGCTCATCTGCACGCTCACCACCGCCGGCTCGGCCTGGATGCCCATCTGGCGCAGCATGGCGAGCAGCAGCAGCGTCTTGGCCTTGCAGTCGCCATAGCGCAGCGACCAGGTGTCCGCCGGCTTCTGCGGCACGTAGTTGCCGGTGTCCATGCCGCGGAACAGGTAGCGCACCTGGTCCTGCACCAGCTGCAGCGCCATCGCTGCTCGCACCCGGGCATCGCCGCTCGCCGCGACGATCCGGGCGACTTCGCCGGCCAGCGGGCTGCCGGGGGCGATCGCGCCCTCGGTGACGTAATAGCGAGCCATGCCCTTGGACACCGCTGCCCAATCGGCATAGGTGCTCGCTTCCAGCAGCGGCATCGGCTTGAACCGCGGCGGCGCGTCCTCGGGCACTTCGGGCGGCTTGGCGGTCGGCAGCGCGAAGACGAGCTCGCGGTACCCGCCGGGCAGGGTCGTCGGCGCAACGGGGGCCGCCCCCGCGCCGCTCGCCACCGCGCCGGCGGCGTAGCTGCGCCACTGCAGCGGCACGTCGTCCTTCCACAGCAGCCGTGTCCGGCCGAACCCCAGCTTGGCCGGCGGCGGCAGGAGCTGGGCGATGGTCACCATCTGCCCTGCCAGCGTCGGATCCTTGCGGGTGATCGAAAACGCCACGTCCACCACGTCGCCGACGCGCAGTCCCTCCAGCGCCACCGTCGCGGTCAGCGTGCCGTCGAGTGCGAACTGCTCCAGCTTCTGTTCCCGCTGCAGCACCGTGAAGCGCGCGCCCTTGGTCAGCAGGTCGATCCGCTCGCCGCCGCGAAGGATCTGCATCTTGTGGATGATCAGGTCACCCTTGCTGGGATCCCACTGCAGCGGCAGCGTGCCGGCCTGGGTCAGCATCTGCGGCGACGCCATGCGCATGGCGGTTTCCAGATAGGTCCAGACCTGGCCGCCCTCCAGCCGATGCTGCTGGTCGAACACCTGCATCACCGGCGCATTGTCGCCCAGCTTCGCGGCGTCGATGGCCGGCGCGGGCGCCACCCATGCGGGCGCCGCCTGGTACAGAACCTTGTCCCCCGCCTGCGCCTCTCCCGCTGCAACAACCCCGGCAACCACCCACGCACAACGCCGCAACATGCAATTCCCCCACAACTCCGCCGCAAGAGTAGCAAGTCGTTACGCCGGCTCAATCGAAATTCAACGGCGGCCGGGCTAGCGCGAGTGGTAGAAGTCGTACACCTGCTGCGCCACCGCAGCGGATACACCAGGCGCCTTCTGCAGATCCACCAGGCTCGCGTTGCGCACCGCCCGCGCCGTGCCGAAATGCATCAGCAGCGCCTTCTTCCGCGCCGGGCCGATGCCGGGCACTTCGTCGAGCGGGCTCGCGCCGATCGCCTTCGCGCGCTTGTCGCGATGCGCGCCGATGACGAAGCGGTGGACCTCGTCGCGCAGCCGCTGGAGGTAGAACAAGAGCGGCGCGTTGACCGGCAGCATCCGCTCGCTGCCGTCCATCAGGTGAAACACCTCGCGCCCGTCGCGGCCATGGTGCGGCCCCTTGGCGACGCCTACCATGCAGACATCCTCGATGCCCAAATCCTCGAGCACCGCCTTGGCGGCATTGAGCTGGCCGCGGCCGCCGTCGAGCAGCACCAGGTCCGGCCAGTCGCCCTGGCTGCGATCGGGGTCCTCATCCTGCGCGCGGGCGAAGCGGCGGCTGAGCACCTCGCGCATCATCCCGTAATCGTCGCCGGCGATCGTCTCGGGGCGCTTGATGTTGAACTTGCGATACTGGCTCTTGCGGAAGCCCTCGGGCCCCGCGACGATCATCGCGCCCACCGCATTGGTGCCTTGGATATGGCTGTTGTCGTAGACCTCGATGCGGTTGGGCGGCTCGGGCAGGTCGAACAGGTCGGCCATTTCGCGGAGCAGCCGCGCCTGGGTCGTGCTTTCGGCCAACCGGCGGTCCAACGCTTCCTCGGCATTGCGCTTGGCCTGGTCGAGCAGCCGCCGCCGTGCACCGCGCTGGGGCATGGAAAGCGCGACCTTGTGCCCGGCGCGCTCGCCCATCGCCTCGGCCAGCAGTTCGGCCTCGGGCAGGTCGCGGTCGACGAAGACGTTCCGTGCGGGGGGCACTTCCTCGTAGAACTGCATCAGGAAGGCGGCGAGCACCTCGTCCTCGGGCACCTCTTGGGTATGCGTCGGGAAAAAGCTGCGATGGCCCCAATTCTGGCCGCCGCGGATGAAGAACGCTTCGATGCCGATCACCCCGGACTTACACGCCAGCGCGAAGATGTCGGCATCTCCCACACCCTCGGCGTTGATCGCCTGGCTGCCCTGAATGAAGGTGAGCGCCTTCAGCCGATCGCGCAGGATCGCCGCCAGTTCGAAGTCGAGATTCTCTGCCGCCGCCTGCATCTGCTCGCCCAGCTTAGCCTGAACCTTGGTCGACTTGCCCTGCAGGAAGTCGCGCGCGTCGCTGACGAGTTCGGCATAGCCCGCCTCGTCGATCCGGCCGACGCAGGGCGCCGAGCAGCGGCGGATCTGGTAGAGCAGGCACGGCCGGTCGCGGCTGGCGAAAAAGCCGTCGGTGCAGCTGCGCAGCAGGAACAGCTTCTGCAGCGCGTTCAGCGTCTTGCGCACCTGGCCGGCGCCGGCGAACGGCCCGAAATAGTCACCTTTGAACCGTCGCGCACCGCGATGGAGCTGGACGCGCGCAAAGTCGTGATCCTGCCGCAGCAGGATGAACGGGAACGATTTATCGTCGCGCAGGAGGACGTTGTAGGGTGGCCGGTAGCGCTTGATCAACTGCGCCTCGAGCAGCAGCGCCTCGGCCTCGTTGTTGGTTGTGACGATCGTCATCGATCGCGTTTGCGCCACCATGCGCTGCAGCCGCTTCGACAGCCGGTTGACCTGCGTATAATTAGTCACTCGGTTCTTCAGCGCGCGGGCCTTGCCGACATAGAGCACGTCGCCGCGCGCATCCTGCATGCGATAGACCCCCGGACGAATGGGCAGCGTGCTCAGCACGTTACGGATCGCGGCGACACCCGCCTCGATGTCGGGTGCCTCGGCGCCGCGCACCGCGTACGTCGCCTTTTCCTCGTTGAACCGCTCGGGAGACTGGGGATCGTTCATCCCCGCCGATGTAGGCGCGCAGCCCCCGGCTTGCCAACCAAGCCGATGCGATGCGGCTCAGCCCAGCGGCGGAAAGGCGAGCGGCGCCACGCTGGCACCTGGCGAGCCCGCCGTCGCCGCCGCATACAAGGCAGAGCCGATCGGCGACCAGGTGACGCAATCGATCACCAGCTCCACGCCCAGCATCACACCCACGCCGAGCAGCCAGGCAGGATGCACCCGCCCGCTGCGCCGCGCGTCCCAGATCGCACCCGCCAGCGGGAAGAGCAGCGTCGCCGCGAACACCACGTGATAGGCCCACGGAATCAGCGGTGGGATGCCGATCAGCCGCCCCCAGCCCGGTCCGGTCAGCAACGCCATGCCGCAGGTCTGCAGCCGCCAGTGCCAATCGGTGCGCTTGCGGTTGCGCACCGCCAGCAGCACCAGCAGCGCCGAACCCAGGATCGCCATCGGATCGAAGGCCAGGAAATGCTGCGGCTGGAACATCGGCGGCACTCGCCCCGCCCGCACCATTCGCACGGTGACGGCGGTACCCAGCACGATCATCGACACGAGCCAGAACGGCGCGATCCAGCCCAGCCGCCGATGCAGTCCGTTCGATCCCAGCAAGGCGGTGGACGATTGAAGAAGGTAAAACGCCACCCACCCCATGAAAACGATCGCATGAAGATGCACGATCGGTGGCGCGCTGAAGCTGGAAAAGCCCATCGCGATCGCCGCACTGAATCCCAAGACAATCGTCGCCGTCATCGCGACGGCAAGAACAAACGCCTGACGTGCTTCGCCGACAAACCGCGGCGCGCTTTGTGCAATCGTGCCCATCTCATCCCCCCCGGGAAGTTGATGGCGTCAGTCTAGCTCGATTTTAAGAAAAGGACTACCGGTTTCGGCGAGGCGATCTTGCGCCGCTACGCCGCAAGGCCCCAGACATCTCCGATCGAGACGACGCGCCCGCGCGTTTCCAGATCGAGCAGGTGCGCAAGCACCGAACGGCCCGCCGCGCCGTGGAGCCGCGGATCCAGGCCGACATACATCCGCTCCACCATGTCCGGCACATCGCCGATCCCCTGCGCCAGCAGCCGAAGGATCTGGCCCTCGCGCTGCCTGCGATGTCCGGCAAGGCCGCGTACGAAACGGTGCGGGTTCTCGATTGGATCGCCATGCGCCGGATAGTAAACGCGGTCCTGCGCACGCCCCATCAGCCGATCCAGGCTGGCCATATAGGCGGCCATGTTGCCGTCCGGCGGCGCGACCACCGTCGTCGACCAGCCCATCACATGATCGCCGGTGAACAGCGCGCCGCTTTCCTCCAGCGCGAAACAGAGATGGTTCGATGTATGCCCCGGCGTCGCCACCGCGGTCAGCGTCCAGCCCTTGCCGGACAGCTGCTCGCCATCGGCCAGCACGCGGTCGGGCGCATAGCCGGTGTCGAACGCGGCATCGGCGCGCGGCCCGCCATCGTCCAGCGCCAGGGGCGCGCATCCGATGATCGGCGCCCCCGTCGCGGCCTTCAGCGCAGGCGCGGCCGGGCTGTGATCACGGTGCGTGTGGGTGCACAGGATCGCCCGCACCGGCCGCCCGTCCACCGCCGCCAGCAGCGCGGAGAGATGGTCGGCATCGTCGGGGCCGGGATCGATCACCGCCACATCGGCGGTGCCGACCAGATAGGTCTGGGTGCCGGTGCTGGTATAGGGCGAGGGATTGCCGGCGAGCACCCGCGTCACCAGCGGTTCGAGCGCGATCGCGAGGCCGGTGGGCGCGGTTTCGGTCATGCCCCGCATTTGGGCATTCCACGCCGAAGGGCAAGGCAATCGGAGCGGGACCGGCCCCGAAGGAGGTGGGCCGGCCCCGCCGAGAACGTCGCCGCGGGGCAAAAATGCGGCGACGCGCTACGCGTGTCAGTCGTCGCTGCTGTCCTTGGCGTTGTCCCGCAGTTCGGCGAGCGCCTGGTCGATCTCCGACAGCGCCTCGGCCCGTTGCGCATCGCTCAGATTCTGCTGCGCTTCGATGGTGCGGCGGGCATGCTGCAGGCTCATCAGCGCGCTGTGCATCGCCATATCCTTGTTCAGCGATGCCATTTTCTGCGCATGCACCGTCATGGAAGCGATGCGGTCGCTGCAGATGATGGTGACTTTCTTGGTGCCTTCGGTGCGGTGCTCGACGGTGGAGCCATCGCCCTTGCCGCACTTGCCGTCGCGGATCTCGGGGATGCGCATCCGCAGCTCTGCCATGTCGGGAAGGTTGACTTCCCGCCGCTGGCCGTCGCGCTGAACATAGATGATCTTCTTGATCTGCTTGCCGTCCCTGGTCTCGCTGATGCGATAGACCTGGCGATGCCCCTCTGCCGCCGGAGGGGCGGGTGGCGCGGGCGGGGCGGGCATTGCCGGCCCGGCTGGGGCCGCCGGCGCATCGGGCGCGGCCGGCGCGCCGCGCGGTGCCGGGGCCGCCGGTACAGCTGGCGTCGCGGGAGCAGCCGGCGCGGCGGGTGCGACCGGCGGCACCGGCGGTACCGGCACATCCTGCGCCGCCATCGCCGCGTCCACCGTGTCGCGGATGCGCTCGGCGGCCTGGGTGCCCGAAGCGGTGAGCGCCAGCGCGGCTAGGGAAACGGTGGTGATCCCGGCCAGCCCCGCGCCGATGCGGGTGGGGGAAAGCTTCCGGTGGATCGAGAGCATGCGTAATCTCCCTTTGACGTCGTTTATGGTGTGGAGGTGACAAGCCGCCGAGACCGCGCCCCCATGCGCGGACTTGACGATCGCACGGCCATAGGCATGGCGCAGTGCCTGGGCGCGGCCGGCGAGCACCAGTGCATCGCAGGCCATTTCCTGGTCGGCACGAAAGGCGCGGAACGCCCGCCATGCGACCGGATTGAACCAATGGGCGGCCAGCACGATCAGCGCGGCCCAGTTGGCTATCAGATCGCCGCGCAGATGGTGGCCAAGCTCGTGCGCAAGCGCGAGATCGCGTTCGACCTCGTCATAGCGCTCGGAAAAGTCGCGCGGAAACGCGACGTACTTGCGGAAGATGCCGAAGGCGAGCGGCCCATGCGCGGCATCGGTCTCGATCACGCGCACTCGCCCCTGCGCGACGGTACGGTCCACCCGTGCCCGCGACAGCAGGTGTCGGCAGAAGCGGCGATGCGCGATCAGGTGATAGGTGACGAACAGCAACGCGCCGATCGCCCACAGTCCCAGGAGCAGCAGGACGATGCTCGGCCCGCCCGGTGCCTGGGTCGGCGCGACCAACGCGGCCGGCACATGCTGGCCCGCCGCGCTCAGGTCGATCTCCAGCACCGCGCCCTGATCGATCGTCGACGGCAGCACGGCGGGATTCATGACCCCCATCACCACGCCCGGGCCTTCCTCTGCCGAGCGGGTCAGCGGCGCGAGCCACTGGCTGAGTTGCCATTGCCCCGGCAATGGCGGCAGCAGCATCCGTACCGCGGGCAGCACCCACAGGGCATACGCGATTTGGAGGCCGAATGCCTTGCGCACCGGCGCCCGCAGGACCAGCACGAGCAGCATCAGCAGCGTGCTCGCCAGCAGCGTTTCGATCCACCAGCCGATCATTGCTTCAGCTCCTTCAACAGGGCCTCGATTTCGGCGATGTCTTGATCGGTGATGCCGTCGCGCTCGGCGAGATGGGCCACCAGCGGCGTCAACCGGCCGCCGAACAGCCGGTCGATCAGTTTGCGCGACTCCCCTACCACATAATCGCCCCGCGCGACGAGCGGGCGGTAGCGATAGCGCCGCCCGTCCTCCTCGTGCCCGATCACGTTCTTTGCGAGCAGTCGCCCGAGCAGCGTCTTGACCGTGTTGGCGCTCCAGCCGCGATCGGCGGGCACCCGCTCGGTCACTTCCTGTGCGGTAAGCGGCGATTCCTCCCACAGAACCTCCATCACCGCATGTTCGGCTTCACTGATTCGCTCGGTCATGACACCCTCACTGACTACACCTGTAATCGCTCCGATTACGTCTGTAGTCAATGCGCTGAATATGGGATGAACCGGATATCGGACCGGCAAACCGTCGGGGAAATCTACAGTCTCGTGGCGCAGTTGACGGCGCTTCACCATCAGCCCTGCGGAACGCCGTGCATTGTGGAAACTGGCACGCAACCTGCAAAATGGAGGGCACCCGGAGCATTCCCCAAAAATGCTCCAGCGCCCCCCAAAGACGCTTCCGGGCGGGTCGATGGTTTACCGGCATGGCCATCGACCCGCCCGCACCGGGACCGGGTAGCCCCTCCGCCCACACTGGCCATCCTCATCAATGCCCGACGGCGCTCCCCGCATCCCATCGTCATCCCCGCGAAGGCGGGGATCCATTGTCGGAGGCTCGCGGCTCTTTCGGCATCGTCCCGGCAAATGGATTCCCGCCTTCGCGGGAATGACGACCATGTTGTGGAGAGCCTCCCCAAACGAAAAGGGCCCCCGCCGCCGGCGAGAGCCCTTCCCTATTCTCGTACGAAGGTCGCGCCTCAGGCCGAAGCCGCGACGCCCTTATCGGCCATCAGCTGGGTCAGCTCGCCGCTTTCGTACATTTCCATCATGATGTCCGAACCGCCGACGAACTCGCCCTTCACATAGAGCTGGGGAATGGTCGGCCAGTCGGAAAAGGTCTTGATGCCCTGGCGGATGCCCTGGTCCTGCAGCACGTCGACGCTCTCGAACTCGACGCCGAGATGGTTGAGGATTGCGATCGCGCGGCTGGAGAAACCGCACTGCGGGAACAGCGGGCTGCCCTTCATGAACAGCAGCACGTCGTTGTTGTCGACCAGCTGCTGGATGCGGGCCTGGGTATCGTCCGTCATTGCTTACTCCTCGGCTGGCGCTTCGGTGGTCAGTTGGAGCGCGTGCAGCACGCCGCCCATCCGCCCGCCCAGCGCAGCATATACTGCCTGATGCTGCCGCACGCGCGGCATGCCCCGGAACATGGGGGCGACGACGCGCGCTGCATAGTGGTCGCCATCGCCGGCCAGATCGGTGATCTCGATTCTGGCATCGGGGATGCCGGCGCGGATCAGCGCCTCGATCTCGGCAGCGGCCATCGGCATGTTACTTGGATTCCATCAGCTGGCGACGCGCCTCGACGGTCTGCTCCTCGATCGCGCGGCGCACGGTGGCCTCGTCGATCTCGGCACCGGCAGCCAGCATGTCGCCCACCAGCTTGCGGATCACGTCCTCGTCGCCGGCTTCCTCGAAATCGGCCTGCACGACGGCCTTGGCATAGGCGTCGGTCTCTTCGGCGGTCAGGCCCATCTTGGCGGCGGCCCACTGGCCGAGCAGCTTGTTGCGGCGCGCGGTGATGCGGAACGCCATATCCTCGTCGCGAACATACTTCGCCTCGAACGCGCGTTCGCGATCGTCGAAAGTGCTCATTACATGCCCCTTACCTAAACTCGTGTCCGAGATAGGGGGACGGGGCGGCGCTGGCAACGGGGGAGGTTCCGGATGGCGGGCGGCGGCGCCCCCTCAACCCGCCGGCTTGCTCAACATCTTCTCGTAGCACTCAATCGCACGCTGCAGCGCCAGCTTCTTTCGCTTCAATGCTACCCGGCGATAATATGCAATTCCACCCAGCATAACCCCGAAGAAAATGAAGCGAGCCGCGCCGTCGCCATCATGAAAATTATTGTAATAAAATCCACCAGCCACCAAAGCCATCAGCACCGCAAGCCAGGTAGCCCAAGTCTTAAAGCTCTCCACTGCCCAGCTCACATGCGGTTCCGGTCGCCCACTGCGAGGATCGGTAACATGGTCATGAAACCCAATCATACTCGCCCATTCCACTGGCTCGTCGTGGAAACAAATATCACGCATGCAATTAGCCACTTACAAGGCCTTCCGCTACGTCACGGCCACCCGCACCACAACCTTCCCGATCACCGCCCGCGCCGCCATCTTGGCGATCGCCGTTCCACCCTCCGCGAAAGGAAACACCTCCGTCACCCGCGGCGCGATCTTGCCTTCGCTCCACAGCCGGAACAGCGTCTCGACATGCGCGCGGTTGGCTTCCGGATCGCGCGCAGCGAAGGCGCCCCAGAACACGCCGCACACGTCGCAGCTCTTGAGCAAGGTCAGGTTGAGCGGCAGCTTGGGGATGCCTGCCGGGAACCCCACCACCAGATAGCGCCCCTCCCAGCCGATCGCGCGCAGCGCCGGCTCCGCATAGTCGCCGCCTACGGGGTCGTAGATCACGTCCGCGCCCTTGGGGCCGACCGCCGCCTTGAACGCCTCGGCCAGCGCCTTCGACGCTTCCTTGTCGAGCGGCCCGCGCGGATAGACCAGGGTCGCATCCGCCCCCGCCGCCCGCGCGGCCTCGGCCTTTTCCTCGGAGGAGACCGCCGCCACCACCGTCGCGCCGAACGCCTTGCCCAGCTCGATCGCCGCGAGCCCGACGCCGCCCGCCGCGCCCAGCACCAGCAGCGTCTGGCCCGCCGTCAGCCTGCCCCGATCGAGCAGCGCATGGATCGTCGTCGCATAGGTGAGCAGCAGCGCCGCGCCTTCCTCGAAGCTGCGGCCCTCCGGCAGGCGATAGAGCTGCGCCGGGCTCAGCACCAGCTTCTCGGCCAGACCGCCATGGCCCGGCACCGCGATCACCCGGTCGCCCGGCGCCCAGTCGGTGACGCCCTCGCCCACCGCTTCCACCACGCCGGCGATCTCGCCGCCCGGCGCGAACGGCCGGGGCGGCTTGAACTGGTACTTGTCCTCGATGATCAGCACGTCGGGATAGTTGATCGCGCAGGCCTGCACCGCGACCAGAACCTGGCCCTTGCCCGCAACGGGATCGGGCAGCTCTTCAAGGCTTAGAGTATCAGGTCCGCCCGACGCCTTCGACAGCAACGCCTTCATGTCCGCCTCCTACAGCGATCCACGGGCGTTCGTGCGCAACCGCGGATTCGAATTTCGAAATCGCGGTATCTTGTGCCAGCGTCATGCCGATCTCGTCCAGCCCCTGCATCAGGCAGTCGCGGCGGAACGGGTCGAGTTCGAAGGCGAAGCGGTCCTGGAAGTCGGTCGTGACGGTCATCGTCTCCAGGTCGACGGTGATCTCGTTGGCGGTGGCCACCTGCACCAGCCGGTCGATCGCCTCCTGCGGCAGCACCACGGTGACGATGCCGTTCTTGAAGGCGTTGCCCGAGAAGATGTCCGAGAAGCTCGGCGCGATCACCGCCTTGATGCCCATATCGGCCAGCGCCCAGGCGGCATGTTCGCGGCTGGAGCCGCAGCCGAAATTCTCGCCCGCCACCAGGATCGGCGCACCCGCATAGCGCGGATCGTCGAACAGATTGCCCGGCTCCGCGCGCACGCTTTCGAACGCGCCCTTGCCCAGCCCCTCGCGCGTCGTGGTCTTCAGCCAGTGCGCGGGGATGATGATATCCGTATCGATGTTCTTGGCGCCCCAGGGATAGGCGCGGCCCGAAACCTGCTGGATTGGCTCCATCAGCGGCGCTCCGCCGACACAGTGTTCAGATGCATGGACACAGCTTTCCTAACGAATGGCCGCCGGCCATCCCAATTGACCAGCAATCGGCCGGCCGCTCAGCGCGGCGCGACGACCACCCGCTCAAGCGCCGGCACGGTCTTGATCGGTGTCTCCGGCCGCGGATACGCACCCGCATAGGCAGCGGCGACTCCGCTAAGCACCGTTCCGGCAATCAATGCGACGAGCGCCTTCTGCACGGCGTATCTCCCCTTATCAGTTACGCGTTGTTCGCCATTAACTCGCGAACGTCCGTCAGGTGCCCGGTCACCGCCGCCGCTGCCGCCATGGCGGGCGAAACGAGGTGGGTTCGAGCTCCCGGCCCCTGCCGCCCTACGAAATTGCGGTTGGAAGTGGAAGCACAGCGTTCGCCCGGCGGTACCTTGTCCGGATTCATCGCCAGGCACATCGAACAGCCCGGCTCGCGCCACTGGAAGCCCGCCTCCAGGAAGATGCGGTCGAGCCCCTCTTCCTCGGCCTGCCGCTTCACCAGCCCAGAGCCCGGCACGATCAGCGCCTGGCGAATGCGATCGGCGACCTTGCGGCCCTGCACCACTGCCGCGGCTGCGCGCAGATCCTCGATGCGGCTGTTGGTGCACGATCCGATGAAGATGTGCTCCACCGGAATGTCCTGCATCGCCGTGCCCGGCGTAAGACCCATATAGTCGAGCGAGCGCTGCGCCGCTGCGCGCTTGGACGGATCCTCGAAGCTCTGCGGATCGGGTACGAGCCCGGTGATCGGCACCACGTCCTCGGGGCTCGTCCCCCAGGTGAGCGACGGCGAGATATCCGCCGCGTCCAGCGTCACGACAGCGTCATAGCGCGCGCCCTTGTCGGTCGGCAGCGTCTTCCAATAGGCGACGGCGCGGTCCCATGCCTCGCCGGTCGGGGCCATCGGGCGGCCCTTCAGATAGTCGAAGGTCTTCTGGTCCGGCGCGATCAGCCCCGAACGCGCGCCACCCTCGATTGACATGTTGGAGATGGTGAGCCGCCCCTCGATCGAAAGGTCGCGGATCACCCCGCCGGTGAACTCGATGACATAGCCGGTGCCGCCGGCCGCGCCGATCTTGCCGATGATCGCCAGCACCACGTCCTTGGCGCTGACTCCGTAGCCGAGCGTGCCGTCGACGCGGACTTCCATGGTCTTGGATTGCTTGAGCAGCAGCGTCTGCGTGGCGAGCACATGCTCGACCTCGCTGGTGCCGATGCCGAAGGCCAGCGCGCCCAGCGCACCATGCGCCGAGGTGTGGCTGTCGCCGCACACCAGCGTCGTGCCTGGCAGCGTAAAGCCCTGCTCGGGACCGACGACATGGACGATCCCCTGCCGCGCATCGAGCGCGTCGATATAGGGCACCCCGAACTCGGCGACATTGCCGCGCAGCGCCGAGAGCTGGCCCGCGCTGGCCGGATCGGCGATCGGCAGCGGAGCTCCGGCGGCATCAACGCGCGGGGTGGTCGGCAGGTTGTGGTCTGGCACCGCGAGGGTAAGGTCGGGGCGGCGCACCTTGCGATCGGCCGCGCGAAGGCCGGCAAAGGCCTGCGGGCTGGTGACTTCGTGGACGAGGTGCCGATCGATATAGATCAGGCAGGTGCCATCGTCCCGGCGCTCGACGACATGGTCGGCCCAGATCTTCTCGTACAGGGTGCGCGGTTCACTCGACATGCGCGCGCTTTAATCGAATCGTGCGCGGATGCAAGCTTTGGGGACATTTTCTGCCGCACCCTATCCTCCCCCGCCAAGGGGAGGTGGGCCGCACAGCGGCTCGGAGGGGGAGGAACCACGCCGGCCGCAGACTGGCGGCTTCCGCCCAGTTGCGGACCTTCGCGCAACTGCTCATCCTCGCTGCTATACAACGTCAGGAGGAGAAGAAGGGGATGGCCGCACTTCGGCAGGTTATCGGCGGGGCGGGTTTGATCTGTGGCGCAATATTTGCTGCATCTTATTGGAAACTCATTCACATCAGCCCAGCGCTAGAAAACGGTTTTATGGTCTGCTTCTGTGCGACGCTCTTTGCCCTGAACGTTGTTGAGCTGTGGGTTGATAGAAAAGCGCGCACTCGAAAGCGTAACGGACGGCAGCTAGCCACCCACTTCCAGCCGATCACTCCGGCAGCATCTCACGTAGATAGCGCTGCACCGCCTCCACCTCGTCCGGGCGGAGTGCGTGGAGGTTTTCCTTCACGATCGTGCCCATGAAGCCGACATCGCGGCCGCCGGCCCCAACGCCGTCGTGCAGCAGCCGACGGAACTCGGCCGGTGCATAGGAGGCGGCCATTGGCGCGAGCGGCGGCACCGGCTTGCCGTCGTGCGCGCGCGGCTCGGTGAGCGCATGGCATTCGGAGCATAGCACCTGCGTCAGGTACCGGCCCGGATCGGCCGGCCGCTTCGCCACGCCGTGCGGGTCCGCCACCAGGCTCGGGCGGGTCTTCCCGGTCAGGATCTTCCAGCGGCCGACAGGGCCGAACCAGGTGCTAGCCTGCACGTCGTCCGGCGCGGGCTTGAGGCTGCGGATCCAGGCGATGATCCGGCCGACATCGTCATCGGCAAGGTACGTCATCGACCAGGCGGGCATGATGAACAGCGTCCGCCCCTCCTTCGTCACGCCCTGGCGGATCAGCCGGGCGAGTTCGGCGTCGGAATAGCGCGCGGCGCTGCGGGCGATCGGCGGCGGGGCGACCTGGCCCTCGCGCCAGTCGACCGGCGTCCACACCGCGCCCCTGCCGTCGCCATGGCAGCTCTTGCAGCCGGTGAGCGTCGCCAGCCGCGATCCCTCTGCCAGCGCCGCGGCATCGTGCGGCACCGCGATCGGGGTGAGCGGCACGGCATGGCTGCGGCGGAGCACCCATTCGGAGGCGCCGACCAGCCCGCCCACGCCCAGCACGACGAGCGTTGCCACGCCCAACCCCAACCGCGCCCCTATATGCATCTTCATCCACCCACAGACGATCGGGCACAGCTATGCCAGAGCACCGCGGGCGCCGCCAAGCGCGTGGCGGCGGGCCATTGCGTTCATAGCCGGTCCTTTGATGGGCAGCGGAGGTGGCACCCCCACCTCCGCTGCCAATCCTCAGAACTTGAACCGCACGCCGGCCCGGTACACCCGGCCGATCTGGTCGTAGAGTGCCGGATTGTTGAAGATGGTCGAGCGCGCCGGATCGCGATCGAACAGATTGTCGACCTTGCCGTACAGCGTCACGCCCTTCACCACGTCGAACGTCGCGCCGATGTCGAGATAGAAGGCGCCGGGGATATAGTTGTTGTCGATCGTCGGCCGCGTCGCGGTGGAGGCGGGGCAACCGCTCTGGCATACGACATATTGGTTGCCGATCGTGCCCGCGCTGAACCAGCGCTCCTGCACCAGCAGCGAGAAGCGGCCGGAATCATAGGTCTGCACCGCCAGCCACTTCCAGTTCGGCGTCGCGCCCAGATTGTTGCCGGCATTCTCGACGGGCACCGTGCCCGGCAGGCCGGTATCGGTGATGTTGTTGATCACATGCGTCGCCAATGCGCGCACGGTCAGGTTGCCGGGCAGCCCCAGCGGCCGCTGCCAGCGATAACTCGCCTCGATGTCGAACCCTTCGGTGCGGATCGACGCCAGGTTGAAGGCCTGGACGTTGATGAAGTTCGGCCCGGCGGTATTGCTCAGGTTGAACGCGCCGCACGTCTCCGGCAGCACTTGCAGGAAGCACAGGTTGACGATGTCGGTCGCCGCCAGGCTCGAGATCACTTCGTTGATCTTGATCTTGTACCAGTCGAACGACAGGCTCAGCCCCGGCGCCCATCGCGGATTGGCAAGGGTGATGCCGGCGGTGGTGTTGCGCGCGATTTCGGGGCGAAGCGCGGTGTTCCCGATCGCGTTCTGGATCACCAGCACGTTCGTGTTGTTGAACGGATCGAAGAAGTTCGGCAGCGTCGTTGTCACCGGCGCGGCGAACAGTTCGGAAAGGTTGGGCGCACGCACGTCGCGCGAGGTGACGCCGCGGATGCGGAAACCGTCGATCGGCAGGTCCCAGGTGCCGCCGATCTTCCACGCCCAAACGGTGCCCGACGTGCTGTAGTCGGTCACCCGCACCGCGCCGTTCAGATTGGCGCGGCCCAGCGCTTCGGAGCGCAGGAAGGGCAGGTTCGCCTCGAAAAATGCTTCCTTGACGCTATAGGCGCCCTGGCCGTTCTTGTAGTTGCCGGCATACCAGTTGTTGCCGGTGGCCAGCAGCACCGGATCGGCCGGATAGTCGCCGCCTGGCGCGGTCGCGTCGAAGCCGGCGCCATAGGGGTCGGCGCGAACCTTGTAATATTCGTGGCGATATTCGCCGCCGAACGCGATGGACAGCGGCCCGGCCCACAGATCGACCGGCGAGCCCGAGATGTTGATGCTCGCCACGTCCTGGGTCTGGCGGGTGCGCTGATACGGCCCGGCCTCGGGCATGATATAGGCGAGCGCCGCCGCCGATGGGTTGCCGCCGATGATGTTGAGCGGCTGACAGCCATTGGCCCGCGCCGTGGCATCGCGGCAGACGATCGCGCCGTTCAGTGTGGTCGCGTCGATCGCCTGATTGAAGCGGCGGGAGAGCAGGATATTGTTGACGTCGATGTCGGTGTAGTTGGTGCCGTGCTCGCCATAGATGTCGTAGGTCCAGGGCGTGCCGGCGACCTCGATCTTGCCCTTGCCGCCCAGCACGAAGCGATATTGCCGGCGATTGGTATAGACGCGCGTGTTGCCCAGCGCCGCGTTGCTGGTGCCGAACTGGAAGCTGGTGATGCCCGCTGCGGCACAGGCATTCTGCACCAGTGCGGGGACAAACGGGTTGGCGCATTGCAGTGTCAGCCCGGGCCGGTTCTGCCCGTTCACCGGCTGGTTGTTGGTCTTCACCTGGCCGATGTTGAAGGTGAAATAGAGCTCGTTGTCCGGTGCGACGTCGAAGCCGACCCGGCCATAGCTGTTGACCCGCTGGATCGCCGATTTGAGCGAGCGGCCGGCATCGACATTGCCCGAAAGGTCGCCGCCCAGGCAGAAGCCGGGATAGCAGCCGCTGATCGTGCCCGCCGCGTTGCGCGCCGGCACGCCGTTCGATCCGTACTGGAACTGGAAGGGCTGCCCGCTCTGGTCGAAGGCAATGCCCTGCAGCGGGCCGGCCGTGATCAGGCCATATTTGGTGAAGGTGGTCGACTGGGCGTAATCGCGCACCAGAAACTGCGGCATGCCGTCGTTGCGAACGCCGCGGTCGATCAAGGTGCGCTGGGTGAACCAGTCGCGGCCATTGGCCAGCCCGATGCCGAACTCGCCGCCGCCGATGCCCTCTTCCTTGCTATACTCGGCGCTGCCGACCAGGTGCAGCCGGTCGCCCAGCGCGCTGGTGCCCGCCGCCAGCTGGATCAGTCCCGTGGCGTCGTCGCCATAGGTGGTCACGCCGCCCTGGACGTTGCCGCGAATGCCCTTGAAGCGAGTGTCGGTGATGAAGTTCACCACGCCGCCCACCGCGTCCGAGCCGTAGGACGCCGATGCGCCGCCATTGACGATGTCCACGCGCTGGATCAGCAGCTGCGGGAACAGGCTCACATCGGGCACGCCGGTAACGTTCGCGCCCACCACCCGCTGGCTGTCGAGCAGCGTCAGCGTGCGGATCGTACCCAGGCCGCGCAGCGAAAAGGAGCTCAGCCCCTGCTGCCCGCTGGACGTGCTGAAGGTGTTGACTTGCGTGCCGCTCGAACCCTGCAGAGACGGCAGCTGGGCGATCGTGGTGAACACGTTGGGCTGGGCATTCGCGGCAATCTGCTCGTCGCCCAGCACCGTGGTGGGCGTCGGCGCGGTGAAGCCGCTTACCGCGATGCGCGATCCGGTGACGACGATTTCGGTCGCTTGCGCATCGGAAACGTTGGTCCGTGCCTGCGCTGGCGCTTCATCCGCCGCCTGGGGGAGCGGCGCGGGCGCGGGTGCCGTCTGCGCCAGCGCCGGCAGCGGCGCGAAGCTCAGCCCCGCGGCAATGATCCGGGTGGAAGTCGAGCGCAGCCAGGCGCGGCGGCGATCCCGTTTATTGTCGAACATCCTCTACCTCCCTTTGTCGGGTTCCGATGGGTCGCGGACCTGGAAGGGATAGCGGCAGCGGACGGCAATGACGGCGGCGGTGCGCAAGCTCCGGCGCCAAGGCGCAGTCGTTCGTCTCGCGGTGCAGCAATGCACCACGCCTGCCGATCAGATCCTCCCCAGCCTACCCTATTACTTCGTCTTTATAGTCGCGCACTCACACCGCCCGGCGCGAGTTGATCGCCCCAGCGACAAACCTCGACCGCACGATGTTTACGTTAACATCGCCACGCTATTGTTGACTGCCTTCCGAGTCAATAGTCCGTGTAGATCAAGTTGGCCGTTCCAAGAGCTTCAGCGCGCCAGGCGTCGATATGCACGAACTTGGCGCGCGTTCAGCGCGCGGGCTCCTTGGGCGAGACATAGGCGGGATCGTGCGCGAACGGCAGCGGCGCGCCGTCGCGCAGCGCCGCCAGTACCGCCGCGAAGTCGGTCTCGCAGCGAAAGCCCAGCACGCGCTCGGCGCGCTCCGCATCATAGACCCGGCCGATGCTCGTCGGCAGCGTCCAGTTCCGCGCGGCATAAAGCGCCGCCGCATCCGGAAACGCCCGCGCGATCACCCCCGCCGCATCGCGCTTCAGTTCGGCGCAATCCCCTCGCGCGAACGGCGTCGGGGCGGAGATCACGAACACGCCGTGCCCCACCGCCGGCGCCCGCTCCAGCGCCACCAGATGGGCCCGCGCCGCATCCTCCACGGTCAGCCGGCGATGCAGGAACTCGTTTGCCTTCAGATTCTCGCCCGAAGGCGTGCGATGCGTATCGTCGTCCTCCGGGAAGAAGCGGCTGGTGCGCAGCACGATCGTCGCCAACCCCTGCTCCAGCCATGCGATCCGGCACAGCCCTTCGGCGGCGAGCTTGGTCACGCCATAGATGTTCCGGGGCTCGATCGGGCCGCTCGTCTCGTCCAGCCACACCGCCGCGTCGCCCGCCTCGTCGCGGATCGCCTGGGAAATCATCAGCGAGGTGGTCGAGGTGAAGACGAACCGGTCATGCCCCGCCGCGACGGCGCATTCTATCAGGTTCAGCGTGCCGGTGACGTTCACCTCTACGAAGGTCTGCGCCGAATACCGCGCGATGTCCGGCTTGTGCAGCCCGCCGGCATGGATCACCGCCTCGATACCGCGTTCGGCGAACACCCGCTCCAGCAGCGCCCGATCGGCGACCGAACCGAGTACGTCGGTATCCACGCCCGGAGCGACATCCAGCCCGGTCACGGCATGGCCCGACTCGCGCAGCACCGGCGCCAGGAAGCGCCCCAGCCAGCCTGACGATCCGGTGAGCAGCACCCGCATCACGGCCGCTCCGCATAGCGACGCGCCAGCACCGCGCAGACGAACAGCTGGAGCTGGTGGAAGATCATCAGCGGCAGCACGATAAGGCTCACCGCGCCGCCGGGGAAAAGGATCGTCGCCATCGGGATGCCGCTCGCCATGCTCTTCTTCGATCCGCAGAAGACGATGGCGATCTCGTCCTCCTTGGCGAAGCCCAGCCTGCGGCTGCCGACCATCGTCGCCGTGATGGCGATGGCCAGGATCACGGCGTTGAACGCCAGCACCAGCACGAGGTCCGCCGGCGATACCTGCGTCCACACCCCCGCGACCATGCCTTCACTGAACGCGGCATAGACGACGAGCAGGATCGATCCGCGGTCGACCGCCATCGTCAGCACCCGGTGCCTGAGGATGAAGCCGCCGATCAGCGGCCGCGCCGCCTGCCCCGCCGCGAAGGGCAGCAGGATCTGCATCGCGATCGACTCGATCGACGAAAGCGAAAAGCCCGCCCCGCTCCCGCTCGGCAGCAGCAGCGCTACCAGCAACGGCGTGATCAGCACCCCGATCAGGTTGGACAGCGAGGCACTGCACAGCGCCGCCGGCACGTTGCCGCGGGCGATCGAGGTGAACGCGATCGACGATTGCACCGTCGACGGCAGCAGGCACAGGAACAGCAACCCGGTGGCGATCCCGCCCGGCAGCAGCGGACCGGCCAGCGCGAAGGCCCCCAGGCCGATCAGCGGGAACAGCAGGAAGGTGCTGAACAGCACGCTAAGCTGCAGCCGCCAGTTGGCCAGCCCCGCCCAGATCGCCGACGGCGCCAGCCGCGCGCCATAGAGAAAGAACAGCAGCGCCACCGCGATCGTCACCGCCTGGTCGGCCACGGTCGCCCAGCCGCCCTGCGCCGGCACCAGCGCAGCAATGCCGACCGTGGCGATCAGCAGCAGCAGATAGGGATCGATCCAGCGCCGAAGGGCAGCCATGCGGAACCTCGCAACAGGAAAAACCGCCCCGCCCATGGTCGCCGCCGCGCGGTCGCGCAAGCGCTCAGGCGGCGTCGGGCACTTGCGCCGCGTGCAGGTCTCCGCCGCGCGCCGCCCGATCGCTGCGCCGCCGCACCAACCGGTTCAGGAACAGCAGCTCCGAAAGGAGGACCGTTCGGTCGCCCGCTCCACAGGATCCCTCGGCCTTTCTTGACTTTGCGCGGGCCGGGCGCATGTGGAAGGGATGGCGCAGGATTCTCCCCTCGATCGCTTCCGGGACGTGCTCGCGGGGACCGCGCGTGCGCTCTCCGGCACTGCCGAACTCGAATTCGGTTTCACCGCCGATGCTCCGTTCCAGAGCGGCAAGACGGTGAAGGTGCCGATGCCCTCGCGCACGCTGCCGCCGGAGCAGGTGGCGGAAGCCCGCGGCTTCGCCGACGGCTTTGCGCTGCGGATGCGCCTGCACGACGGTGCGCTGCACGCGCGCACCGCCCCGCACGAACCCGTCGCCCGCGCCGTGTACGACGCAATCGAGACCGCTCGGGTCGAAGCGCTGGGGTCGCGCGGCTATGCCGGCATTGCCGATAATCTGGAACAGGCGCTCGCCATGCGCCTGCGCTCCGATCCGATCGGCCGCGCCCGCACGCGCGACGAAGTGCCGCTGTCCACCGCGGTCGGTCTGATGGTGCGCGAACGGCTCACCGAGCGGGAGTCGCCGTCGAGCGCGGCGCTCGGCCTGGCGCTGGTGCGCGAGTGGATCGAGGAGCGGGCCGGTGCCGATCTCGATGCGTTGTCGCTCGCGATCGACGATCAGCGCGCCTTTGCCGACCTTGCTTCCAAGCTGCTTCAGGATCTCGAGCTGACCGAAGGCGAGATGGTCCCCGACGAAGCCGATGAAGGCGGTGGCGAGGAGGAAGGCCAGGAAGAGCAGCAGGAACAGGGCGACGAGGAAGGCGAATCCCAGCAGCAGCAGGGTGAGGGCCAGACCGAGGCGCGCGGCGAACAGCGCGAAAGCGATCAGGGCGAGGAAGGCGACCAGCAGCAACAGTCCGATGCGATGGACGATGGCGACGGCGAGCCGGGGGACGATGGCGACGAAGGCATGATGCCGGTCCGCCCGAACCGTCCGTGGAGCGATCTGCCGCCCAGCTTCGAATATCGCGCCTTCACCACCCAGTTCGACGAAGTGGTGGCCGCCACCGATCTGTGCGACACCGACGAGCTGGAACGCCTGCGCTCCTATCTCGATCAGCAGCTCGTCCACCTTCAGGGCGCCGTCACCAAGCTCGCGAACCGGCTCCAGCGCCGGCTGATGGCGCAGCAGAACCGCAGCTGGGATTTCGATCAGGACGAAGGCCTTCTCGACGCCGCCCGGCTGGCGCGCGTGGTGGTCAATCCGATGCAGTCGCTCAGCTACAAGGTCGAGCGCGATACCGAGTTCAAGGACACGGTGGTGACGCTGCTGATCGACAATAGCGGCTCGATGCGCGGCCGCCCGATTTCGATCGCCGCGATCAGCGCCGACATCCTTGCCCGCACGCTGGAGCGCGTCGGCGTGAAGACCGAGATCCTCGGTTTCACCACGCGTGCCTGGAAGGGCGGGCAATCGCGCGAGCGCTGGCTGGCCGAAGGGCGCGTCGCCCAGCCCGGCCGCCTCAACGATCTGCGCCACATCGTCTACAAGCAGGCCGACGAGCCCTGGCGGCGCGCCAAGAAGTCGCTCGGCCTGATGATGCGCGAAGGGCTGCTCAAGGAAAATATCGACGGCGAGGCGCTGCTCTGGGCACATAGCCGGATGATCGCGCGGCCCGAGGATCGCAAGATCCTGATGGTGATCTCCGACGGCGCGCCGGTCGACGACTCCACGCTTTCGGTAAATTCGGGCTCGTATCTGGAACGCCATCTGCGCCAGGTGATCGGCTGGATCGAGGCGCGCTCGCCGGTGGAGCTGGTCGCGATCGGCATCGGCCATGACGTGACCCGCTATTACAGCCGCGCCGTGACGATCATGGACGCGGAGCAGCTCGCCGGCACCATGGTCGAACAGCTCGCCGCGCTGTTCGACAGCGAATAATTTATGGCGGGGCCGGAGATCGTGCCTCCGCCCGGGGGCTTTCACGGGCCGGTGAAGCGGTCGATCACCATCGCCGGCCACCCCACTTCGATCAGCCTCGAGCCGATCTTCTGGGCGGCGCTGGAGGCCGCAGCGGGCAAAGCCTCTCTACCGCTCAGCGCGCTGGTCGCGGCGATCGATCATGCCCGCATCGGCGCCGAGGATCCGCCCAACCTCGCCAGCGCTATCCGTACCTGGCTCATGGCGCAGCGCAGCTGAACCAATCCTCAGCCGCGATGCCGCGCTTCGGAAAGGTCCAGCTCACGGGCGATGCGGCGCGCCACCGCGCTGCCGATCTGGCGATCGCGCGCTAGGTCCAACAGGCGCTGCCGTTCGGCCTTGATTCCCACCAGTTGCAGCTCGGTCGACAACGCGGCCTGTGCGCGGGTCGTATCCGATCGATCGCCGGCGAGCCCTTCGATCCGCGCGCGATACCCGTCCATCACGCGCGCGCCGGCGGCAATGTACAGGTCGGGGTCGGCATGGTTTTCGGCCAGCCGGTGCTGGTGGCGCTCGATCGCGCGGATCGCCGCCTCGGCGGTGGCGATGCGGGCGCGATCCTCCTCGGCCTGCTGCGAAGGTTCGGGCGGCATCGCCAGTCCCTTCAGCAGGACCGGCAACGCCAGGGTCGCCAGCACCAGCGAAACGATGATCACCCCGGCAGCCAGGAAGATCGCCAGGTCCCGCGCCGGAAACGCGGTGCCGTCGGCCATCGTCATGGGCAGCGTCAGCACGCCCGCCAGGGTGATCGCGCCTTTTACCCCGGCGAACGACATCGTCGCCACCAGCCGCCAATCCGGGCTGCGGATCCCGGCCTCGGGCCCCTTGCGCAGGATGGTCAGCCGCAGCGACACCCACACCCACAGGAAGCGCAGCATCGCCAGTCCAGCGACGATCGCCGCGACATACAGCGCGAGCCACCACGGCGATTGATGCCCGGTCAGCGCCACCGTCTGCCGGGCCTCGCCCAGGATCGCCGGCAGCTGCTCGCCCAGCAGCACGAAGATGATGCCGTTCAGCGCAAACTGGATCGTGTCCCAAACCGAATGGCGCCGCATCCGGGTGATCGCCATGGCTTGGCGCGAAATCTCCGCAAAGGTCATCGTCACGCCCGCGGCGACGGCGGCGAGGATGCCGGAGGCGTGCAGATGTTCGGCCAGCAGATAGGATCCGAACGGGATCAGCAGGCTCACCAGGATCTGCGATCCGGTGTCCTCCCCCCAACGCCGCGTCACCCAGGCCTTGGCCCGCGATACCGCCAGCGTTACCAGCACGCCGATCACCAGTCCCGCCCCCGCCACCCACAGGAAGCTGAGCGCCGCACTGCCGATCGAAAAGCTGCCCGTCAGCGCCGCCGCGACGGCAAACCGCAGGCACACCAGGCCCGAGGCGTCGTTGAGCAACGACTCGCCTTCCAGAATGTGCATCATCCGTTTCGGGATCGGCACGCGCGCGGCGATCGCCGTCACCGCGATCGGATCGGTCGGCGACACCACCGCCGCCAGCGCGAACGCCACTGCCAGCGGCATCGCGGGGATCATCCAGTGGATGAACAGTCCCATGCCCAGCACGGTCAGCAGCACCAGCCCCAGCGCCAGCTCGACTACGACCGGAAGATCCTTGAACAACTCGTCCTTCGGGATGCGCCATCCGTCCAGGAACAGCAGCGGCGGCAGGAACAGCAGCAGGAACAGTTCGGGGTCCAGTTCCACCCCGCGCGAAGTGGAAACGCCGATAACCGCCCCCAGCGCGATCTGCACCAGCGGCGTCGGCATCGATACCGGCAGCATTCGCGACACCGCGCCGCTGACAACGACCGCCAGCAACAGGAACAGGGCGATCGATACGGCTTCCAACAATGCGTCTCCCGGTTGCGCTCCTTCCCTATCGCGACGCAGCCGGGCAATCGCAACCCGCGCCGGCGCGGCGCGGGCGTGGTTCGTCAGCGAAGGTCAGCGGCCGATCGCGAACTGCGCATAAACGCGCGCCTGCGTCTCCAGCGGGCGGGGCGAGACCGGGATGGCGACCGGGGCCGGCGGCGCCGGTGGGGCCGGAGGAAGACCCGCTCGCGCAAAGGCGCCGGTGACGAGCAACTCGTTGCGCCCGTTCTGGTCGCTCAGCGAAAGCAGCGGGCCCAGTCGCACGCCGGCGCTTGCCGCCATCGCCTCCGCCTGGCTTCGGGCATTGACAATCGCGGCCGCTGTCGCCCGGCGCTGCGCTTCCGCCGGGTTGCTGAGCACAAAGCCGCTCACCCGCGCGTCGCGCGCGCCCAATCGCGCTGCCAGCCCGGCGGCGGTACCCGCCTTCTCCACTGCCGGGGTCTGCCCGGTGCCCTGCAGCGTGGCAAGGAAGCCGAGCAGCGCGCAATCGCCGTCGCTCAACCGCGACCGATTATTGTAGTTGCCGGGCCCGTCGCATTTGGGCGAGCGCACTTCCATCACGCTCACTTCGCCCGAACTCAGCTGGGTGTCCGGTCCCAGCAGTCCCAGCAGTCCGTCGACGATCGTTTTCTGCTTGCTGGCCAGATTGGCACTAGCCTCGTCCGCTGTCTTGCCTTCACCGGTCACCCAATAGACCAGCGTGGCCCGGTCGGGCTTGGTGGAGACGGTCGCCACGCCCACCACTTGGATCGACGGCGGTGGCAGCGGCGGCTGCTGCTGCGCCCAGGCAGGCAGGGCAACCGCACAAATCCCAAGTGCAGCGATCAGGCGCATCGTTTCTCTCCCCTTTTTCCGGAACATACGCGCCTTTCGGATGCAGGTAAACGCATGCGGCCGCGCCGCTTTCCGGCACCGCACGCCGATCCAAATGCCACGCAGACTGTGCTATTGCGACAAGATCGCATTAGCATTGACACTGCAAGCGGCTCGCAATAAGGCGCCGGCAGCAAAACGAAAATCCAAGGGGATTGTGAGTGACTGATCGTTCCGCGCCGCTTTCGCGCGTTTCCACCTTCGCGGCGCTCGCCTGTGTCGGCTTCATCGTCTCGGCGCCCAGCCATGCGGAAGACAAACGCGCCGCCGATGTGGCCGATCACGGCCCCGCCGCCAGCGCGGATCCCGACGGCAAGTCGGATGAGACGCAGGATCGCGACACGATCATCGTCAAGGGCCAGCCCTATTCGCCGCATCAGGAATCGCCCAAGGCCACCCGGCCGGTGCGCGACACCCCGCAGACGATCACCATCCTCACCAACGAAGTGATCGAGCAGCAGAACCTGCTCACCCTGCGCGACATGTTGTCGACCGTGCCGGGCATCACCTTCGGCGCCGGCGAAGGCGGCGGCGGCTATGGCGATTCGATCAACCTGCGCGGCTATTCGGCCAACAGCGACATCACGATCGACGGCATCCGCGACAGCGCGCAGTACACCCGCACCGATCCGTTCAACCTCGAACAGCTCGAAGTCGTCAACGGCCCCAACTCCGTCCAGAACGGCGTCGGCTCGGTCGGCGGCTCGATCAACCTCGTCACCAAGAAGCCGCAGGCGAACACCCGCGTCCAGGCATCGGCCGGAATCGGCACCGACAACTACTATCGCGGCACCGTCGATGCGAACCTGCGCGTCAACGAGCTGATCGCCTTCCGCCTCAACGCGATGAAGCACGAGAACGACGTGCCGGCGCGCGATGTCGAGCAAATGAAGCGCTGGGGCGTCGCGCCCTCGGTGACGATCGGCATCGAAAGCCCCACCCGTCTCACGCTGCAATATGTTCACCAGGAAGACGACAACACGCCGCAATATGGCGTGCCCTATTATCAGGTCGCCGGCGGCGGCCTGCCCGGCGTCAGCCGCTCCAGCTATTTCGGCTTCCGCAACGTCGATACGCAGCAGACCAACGTCGATCAGGCGACCGCCACCTTCCAGCATGATTTCAACGATCGGGTGACGCTGCGCAACATCACCCGCTGGCAGGATGTGACGCAATATGCGGTGGTCAATCCGCCGCAGGGCACCTGGTGCCTGGCGAACGGCCGCACGCCCACGGGCGGCGCGTGCACGGCCACCGTCGGTACCGCAACGCTGACGGTTCCGGCCGGCTACTACCTGCCTTCCGGCCCGCGCGGGAATACCCGCGATACCCGTAACCAGCTCGCCTATGATCAGGTCGATCTGATGGCGCGGTTCAACACCGGCTTCATCGAACATTCGGTCACGCTCGGCGCGGCGGCGATGTGGGAGAAGTTCGAGCTCTCCACCGGCAACGTGCTGCGCGCCGCGAACGGCACCAATCCGTTCAGCTACTATCCGCTGATGAGCATCGAAAATCCGGGCGCCGTGGTCACCGGCCCGGCGGCCACTTCCGGCGTGGCGCGCGTCTATGGCAGCAACGTCTATACCGGCCCGATCAACTTTATCGAAAGCGCACGGCAGACCGGCGAGCTGACCAACTATGCCGTCTATCTGTTCGACACGATGAAGCTCGGCGAGCATATCGAGATCAACGGCGGCGTGCGCTGGGAATCGAACGACGGCAGCTACCGTGCCGACACCGTGTCCACCACCACCGCGACGTTGGGCCAGGTCACCACCGGGCGAACCTTCTTCAACAAGGACAAGCTGTTCTCCTACCGCGCTGGGCTGGTCTACAAGCCGATCACGGCCGTCAGCCTCTATGTCGCCTTCGGCAATTCGAAGACGCCGTCGAAAACCTCGGTCAACGGCTCGTGCACGGTGGAAACCTGCAACGTCGAACCGGAAACCGCACGCAACTATGAAGTCGGCGGCAAGGCCGAAGTCTTTGGCGGCCGCCTGCTGCTCACCGCCGCGCTGTTCCGCAACGAACGGACCAACTTCCGCGTCGCCACCGGCGATCCGCTGGTGCCGGAGCAGCAGCTGGACGGCAAGTCGCGGGTCAACGGCGTCGCGCTGGGTGCGGTCGGCCAGATCACCAAGGCCTGGTCGATCACCGCCAACTACACCTATCTCGACGGCAAGGTGCTCCGCAGCATCGCCCGCAACAGCCCGGCCGGGACGATCGATCCCGCGCGCAATGCCGTGCTCCAGAACACGCCGAGCCATTCGGGCAGCCTGTTCACCACCTATCGCCTGCCGTTCGGCCTGACGCTGGGCTATGGCGCTACCTATCAGGGCAAGGCGGCGTTCAACCTGCCGACCGCGGCCGCCCCGCAGGTGATCTACAGCCCCGATTTCTGGGTGCACAACGCGTTCCTCTCCTACGAGGTCACCCGCAATCTCTCCGCGCAGGTGAACGTGAAGAACGTGGCGGACTCGCTCTACTACACCCGCATCCGCAACAATGGCTGGGCAACGCCCGGCGACGGCCGCTCTGCGCTGCTGACGCTCAACTACCGCTTCTGATCGCACTGGCGGTTTTCGCGCGGCCCCTTCCGGCACGCCCGCCGGGAGGGGCCGCGCCGTTACGGCGATTGCGCCTCGCCTTTGATCTGGCGCATGTTCGGCGGACCGCGCGGCCGCCAGAAGCCGAGTGTACCCCGCGCAGGAGGCCCGTGCATGTTGATCCCGATCCCCGATCTGCTCTCGTCGGCAGAGCTTGCCCGCATCCGCACGCTGGTGGACGCGGCCGACTGGGTGGATGGCAACATCACCTCGGGCCCGCAGGCGGCACTCGCCAAGCGCAACGAACAGCTTCCCGAAGAAAGCCCGGCCGCGCGCGAAGCCGGCCGGATGATCCTCGATGCACTGGGCCGATCGCCGCTGTTCGTCGCCGCCGCGCTGCCGCTCAAGGTCTTTCCGCCGCTGTTCAACCGCTATGCCGGCGGCCAGAATTTCGGCACCCATGTCGATAACGCGATCCGCATCCAGCGCGGCAGCGAATTCCGCATCCGCTCCGATCTGTCGATGACGGTCTTCCTCGAGCCGCCCGAAGCCTATGACGGTGGCGAACTGCTGATCGAAGGGCTGTTCGGCGCGCAATCGGTGAAGCTGCCCGCCGGCCACGCCATTCTTTATCCCTCCTCCAGCCTGCACCGGGTCACGCCGGTCACCCGCGGCTGCCGCACCGCCAGCTTCTTCTGGCTGCAGTCGATGGTGCGCGACGATGCCGCCCGCCGCACCCTGTTCGATCTCGATCAGGCCATTCAGCGGCTTACCGCCGAAGTCGGCCAGGGCCATGCCCAGATCGTCGCGCTCACCGGCGTGTACCACAATCTGCTGCGCCGCTGGGCCGACGCCTGAACCGATGACAATAGGATAGACGATCGTGTCGGGGACGAGAGACGTCTCCTGGTGCGGCTCCGATCAGCCGAGCATCGCCTGCAGCGCCGGCGACAGTTGCTCCGCGAAACCACCGGCCTCGCGCGTCACCAGATGCGCGGCCAGCCCCTCCCGCTCGGCGACCGACATGCCCGCGGGGCCGAGCACGGTCAGCGCCGTCGCCCAAGCGTCGGCCAGCATCGCCTCGCGGTGGAGCACCGATACCGACACGACCTGGTTCGCCACCGGGCAGCCGGTGCGCGGATCGATGCTATGCGCATAGCGGCGGCCGCCATGGTCGAAGAAGCGGCGATAATCGCCGGACGTGGCTACCGACAGGCCGTGCAACGCGATCCGCAGCGGAGCCAGCCGCGCGCCCGGCACCGCCTCCAGCTCCACCCACCAGGGCTGGCCGTCGGGCTTGATGCCTTCGCCGCGCAGTTCGCCGCCGATCTCGATCAGAAAGTCCTCGATCCCCTGCGACACCAGCCGTTCGGCAATCGCATCGACGGCATAGCCCTTGGCGATGCCGGAAAGGTCGATCTGTGCGGCTTCGCGGCGGCGGATGCGCCGCTCCTCGCGGTCATATTCCAGGTGGCGCACGCCGGACATGCTCCGCGCCTCCCCCAGCGCATAGGCGCTGGGCAGGTCCTGGCGCGGCCCGGCCGGTCCGAAACCCCAAAGGTCCACCAGCACACCTGTGGCCGGATCGAACGCGCCGTCGCTCCGTTCGCAAACCGCGAAGGCGGCATCCAGCACCCGCATCGCCTCGGGCGACAGCGGTTGCCACTGGCCCAGCCGCATGCGGTTGAACCTGCCGACCCGCGAGCTTGGCTCATAATGGCTGAATTCGCCGATCATCCGTGCCAGCACCGCTTCCACGCAGTCCCGCACATCCTCGGGCGGATCGACGACCACCAGCCGCCAGCTGGTGCCCATCGTCGTCCCGCCCAGCGTGGCGACAGGCGCGGTAGACCGGCGGCGCTGGAACGCCGCCGGAGACAGGTTGGCCGGCAGAGCGATACGTGGTTCGGCGATCAGGGTGCCAGTACCTCCAGCGTCGTCGTGTAGCTTACTCGGCGGCCGGAAGGAACGCCCATGCCGGGCCCCGGCTGCGGGCCGCCTGCGCCGGGCTGCGGTGCCGCACCGCCGGGCTGCGGGCCACCGGCGCCGGGTTCGCGGCGTTCCTGCGGCGCGTTGGGGGTCACGTTCAGCCAGTACATGCCCGGCTCCGGCCAGGTGATCTTCACCTGGCCCTGCGAATCGGTGCGCAGATCCATCTGCTTCAGGCTGTCGCGATAGCGGATGCCGCCGGGGATGGCGGTGATGTACAGGCCGGCGGCCGGCTTGCCGTCGAGCAGGAACTGGAAGGTCGCGGCCTCGCCCGCCACCAGATCATTGGGGTGCGTCACCGGCACCAGCTCGATGCCCCGGCCGGTGGGCTTGAAGATCGTCTTGGTGGGTGCGCCCTGCGTCACGAAGATCTCGTTGCGCATCAGCGTCTCGCTGGTCTGCACATTGGTGGCGCCGGCCGGGATGGCGGTGGCCAGCTGCGCCTTGGTGGTGCCGCGCGGCAGCATCTTGGTTTCGCCGTTCAGCGTGTAGCGGCCGAACACCCCTTCGTTCACCACCGCGATCCGATACGTCCCCTGCTGCGTCAGGTGCACGTCGAAGGTGGCGCGGAACTGGCCCACCGCGTGATGCTCCACCTTGCCCTCGCTGCCGTCGGGCTGGGTGATGGTGGGGATCGCCGCCATCGGCCGGTGATCGAAGAAGAACAGGTCGTTCGACACCGCGGCATCCACGGTCACCCAATTGTCGGTGCCGGAAATCACGGTCGAAGACGGCAACAGCCACATGCGGTGCGCCCATGCCGCGGGGGCGGCGAGCGCGACGATGGCGGCCATGGCGAGGATCGGCTTGCGGAATTGCATGGGATTGGCCTCCGGTTAGCGCTTGAGTGCGATGGATACGGTGCCGAGTTCGGCGTTGCCTTTGGCGGTGGCGGTGGCGCCGCTGCCGTTCCAGCGGAACGGCAGGCGGACCAGTTCGCGCCCGCCAACCTCGCGCGCCGCTTCGACGACGAGCACATAATTGCCGGGGGTGATCGCCGGCATGCCGCCCTTGCCCGCCACCAGCCGCAGCTTGTGGACGCCCGGCGCGCGGGTGGCACCGCTTATGCCATCCGCCGGGAAGTTCATCGTCCGCCCCGATGCCCGCCACCATTGCCGCACGTCGCGCAGCCATTTGGTGCCTTCGCCGCCGCGCTTGTCGACATCGTACCACACCGAAAGCGTGTGTGGCGCGGCGCCTTCCTTCTCCAGCCACACCGCTACATAGGGGCGGTGATACTCGGCCACGGTCATGCGTGGCAGCTCGATCGAGAGATCCAGCGTCTGCGCCGCGGCGGAACCCGGCAGCAACGCGCCGGCCCCCAATGCAGCGGTGGTCCATCCGGTCAGGCGAAAATACATGCGGTCCCCCTCAGTGTATCAGAAGCAGCGCGATCAGCGCAGGAATGGCGAGGCCGGCCGTCACCAGCGGCCAGGTGCTGCGGCGGTGCTTGCTGTGCATCCACAGCAGCACCAGCCCGGTGAGCGTGAACACCAGGCAGGCAAAGGCGAAGATGTCGATGAACCACTTCCACGCGGTCCCGGCGTTGCGGCCCTTGTGCAGGTCGTTGAGGTAGGCGATCCAGCCGCGCGTGGTGACTTCGCTGGTCACCTTGCCGGTATCGCGCGCAATCGCCACCCAGGCGTCGCCTCCCGGTCGCGGCAGCGCCAGGTAGATCTCATCGGCGGACCATTCCGCCACGCCAGCGGCAGGCAGCTGCAGCTCCTGCTCGATCCACGTCGCGACAGGGGCGGGCAGCGGCTTCTTGGCATCGGGCTGGTCGTCGGGGGCAAGGCTGCGGGCAAGCGCAGGCGGCAGCTGCACCGCACGATCGCGGGTCGCCGGCGCGCCTTCGATATCGGCGGCGTGGTTCAGCGTGAAGCCGGTGATCGCGAACAGCAGCAGCCCGATCAGGCTGATCGCGGAGCTCATCCAGTGCCAGGTATGGAGCTGCTTGAGCCAGAAGCTCTTGCGGCTGCGCTTGCGCGCAAGCGGCGGGGACGAAGCATGCATTGGAAGGGCGCGATCTCGGTTTGGGATTCGATGAATCCGCATAACGCGAACGATTCGCAACTGCAATCAGGAAAAGCGATCGTCGCGGGTGCCCTGGGCCGCCTCGCCCTATGCAAGCACGTGCACGTCCTATTGGTCGGCTGCCGCCTCGTTCTCCAGCGCGTTCAGCCGTGCCTCGATGCGCTGGATCGCTCGCTCTGCCTGCGCCTTCACGTCATGGGCGCGGCGATGCTCCTCGCCCGCGCGTCGCACGGCCACCACCGCCACGAACGCAGCGAGCGCCAGCGCCACCAGGGCACCGACGCTCAGCCAGCGATAGGATTTGGGTTGGGCGCCGCGCATGGCCACTCTTTGGCAGGCGGCAGGCGGCGGCGCCAGCCGGTTCAGTTCAGTCGGCCGAGACCGGCGATCGCCCGATCGACGATGGGCTTGTCGGCAGATGCGCCGTGATTCTCGGCGATGATCGCCGCAGCAGCGCTCGTCGCCGCGTCGGCGGCCTTGGCACGAATCGCCTGCACCGCCGCGCGCTCGGCAGCGCCGATCTTGTCTTCGGCCATCCGGGCGCGACGCGCGGTCAGCTCGGCCGCATCGGCCTCTGCTTTCGCCTTCATCGCCGCCGCTTCGGCTTCGGCGTTGGCGACGATCTGGCGCGCATCAGCTTCGCTCGAAGCCGTCCGGGCCTTGGCGTCGGCCAGCAGCGCCTCGGCTTCGGCGCGCAGCTTGGCAGCCTCATCGAGCTGCAGGCGAATGCCGTTGATCTGCTTGTCGAGCGCCTTGGAGACCATCGACGGCACCCGCGCCAGCAGGATGATCACCACCACCGTCAGCATCGACAGCGCGACCCAGCCGGCCGCGGTGATGCCAAGCACGGCGGGTTCGTGGTGCAACTCTGCAGTGCCCACTTCGGCGCTCAGGGAATGGGTTGCCTCAGCCATGGGTCAGCGCAGCCTTCACATTGCGTTCGATGGTGCCGCGGTCGACCTGCACGCCGGAAAGGCGCGCCACGATCGCTTCGACGGAATCGACCACGGCGGTTTCGATTTCCGCGAGTGCCTCGCCGGTGCGGACGTCGATCGCCTGCAGAGCGCTGGCGATGCGCGCCTCATCGGCGGCAGCGGCGGCCTTCACCGCCGCTTCGGTCGCGGCGGAAGCCTGCGCCTTGGCGCCGCCGGTCACCCGCAGCGCTTCGGCACGGGCGGCTTCCAGCCCCGCCTGATAGGCCTCGTCCGATGCGCGCGCGGCATCCCGCGCGGCTTCGGCTGCGGCGATGTCGCCGGCGATGCGGGCGGAGCGATCTTCCATCGTCCGCTCGATCTTCGGAACCATCGCCTTGCCGATCCCGAAGTAGATCAGGGCAAATACGATCGCGAGCCAGAACAGCTGCGAGGCGTAGATCTCCGGGATCTGATCTAACTGCGGCATCGGCCGAGGCCCCCGTTCTGCTTACTTGACGACGAAGAGGATCAGGATCGCGACGACGAACGCGATCAGGCCCAGCAGTTCCGACGCGGCGAAACCGATGAACAGGCGGCCCTGCTGGCCGTCAGCCGCACCCGGATTGCGCAGCGCGCCTTCGAGGAACGAACCGAACACGTTGCCCACGCCCAGCGCGGCCAGGCCGATACCGATCGCCGCAAGGCCGGCACCGATGTACATTGCACCCAGATCAGTCATGTCTAGCTCCCTAGAAAATTCGAAAAAACCAAAACGATAAAATTCGGCGACTTAGTGCAGGTGCACCGCGTCGTGGAGATACAGCGAGGTCAGCAGCGCGAACACATAGGCCTGGATCGCGCAGACCAGCAGCTCGAGCGCGCTCACGCCCACGATCATCGCGAAGCTCAGCACGCCGACGACGCCGCCCAGCGGCGTGCCGCTGCCAAAGCCCTGCACCACGAAGCTGCCGAACACCTCGAGCAGGATGTGCCCCGCGGTCATCGCGACGAACAGTCGCAGGCCCAGCGAGAAGGGGCGCACCAGGAACGAGACCAGCTCGACGGGGATGATCACCGGCATCAGCCACGCCGGCGCGCCGTGCGGCACGAACAGCGAGAAGAACTTGAAGCCGTGCTTGATCAGGCCGACCGCCAGCACGATGCCGAACGAGAAGAAGGCGAGCACCGCGGTAACGGTGATGTGGCTGGTAACCGCGAAGGTGTGCAGGCCGGGCAGGATCGCCAGCGGCAGCACGCCGATCAGGTTCGCGAAGAGGATGAAGAAGAACAGCGAGAAGATGTACGGCGCGAATTTCTTGCCGCCCTTGCCGATGTTCACGGTCACCATCGAATCGATGAAACCGACGGCGCCTTCCACCATCAGCTGCCATTTGCCGGGGATCAGCTTGCGCTGCATGCCACCGATCATGAACACGAACAGCAACGCTGCCACGACGAACATGAACAGCGCAGAATTGGTGAAGGAGATGTCATAGCCGAACAGTTCGATATGACGGCCGAACAGCGGTTCGACCTGAAACTGCTCCATCGGATCGATTTTGCCGGCGCTCACTCCGCGCGCTCCTTCGAAATCTTGTAGATGTTGCGAAACGCCACGAACACGCTCACCGCCAGCAGGATCAGCAGCCCCCAGGGGCTCGTTCCCAGCCAGCGATCGAGCGCATATCCGATCACGAACCCGCCCAGCGGCGCGCCGATCAGCTCGGCCAGCACGCGCGAACCCTGCTTATAGCCCTTTTGGGGCTTGGGCGCCTGCACGATCTCGCCACGCGCCGCTGCCTTCGCATCGGCGATGCGACGGTCGAGGTCGGTACGGGCAGGGTCGTCAGACAAAGCGAGCACGGCGATCCAGATATGAAAAAGCCGCCGCGCATCGGGCGGGCGACATACAGCATCGACAGCCAGAAGCTGCGATGTACGGGCGCTTTAGGAAGACCAATCGACCGAGTCAACCGTTGTGCCGCCCGCCTCGCTCGTGCGGATTCTTGGGCGTCGAGAGCGACGTCAGTCGCACTTGGCGATGCTGCCCCGGCCTGCCGCTACGACGTCTTGGGGCCGCGCGCGATTGCAGCGCCTCGTCCGCGCCTGCATAGTCGCGTCCATGCCCGCCGACGCGCCCGAAGTGGAAAATAACGGCCACCGCGCCCGCCTGCGCCAGCGCCTGTTCGAAGGCGGGCCGGATGCGCTGCTGGACCATGAACTGGTCGAATATCTACTCGCCCTCACTATCCCCCGCATCGACACCAAACCGCTCGCCAAGGCGCTGCTGGCGGAGTTCGGTGGCATCGCCGGTCTGCTCACCGCCGATGCCGAGGCGATCGCGCGCGTGAAGGGCATGAAGGACACCAACATCGCGGCGCTGAAAGCGGTGCACGCCGCGGCGCTGCGCCTGCTTCAGGCGCGGGTGCGCGAGCAGCCGGTACTCGCCAACTGGCAGGCGCTGCTCGACTATCTGCGGGCAGATATGGCACCCCATACGATCGAGCGGTTTCGCGTGCTGCATCTCAACACGCGCAACATGCTGGTGCGCGACGAGCTGATGAACGAAGGCTCGGTGGACGAGGCGCCGGTCTATGTCCGCGAAGTCATCCGCCGCGCGCTGCACCTGGGGTCGGCCGCGCTGATCCTCGTCCACAACCACCCCTCGGGCGACCCCAGCCCCAGCCGCGCCGATATCGACATCACGCGCCGGATCGCCGAGGCGGGCAAGCCGCTGGGCATTCTAGTTCACGATCACGTCGTCATCGGCAGCGAAGGTCATGTCAGTCTCCGCGCCAAGGGGCTGATCTGAACCCCGCGCGATCGCGAAGACCAAGCCCCTCCCGGCAAGAGAGGGAGGGACGCGCAATTTCACCGACGGGGCTTTCAGCGCACCGCGCCTGGCGCAGCCAGATCGGCCATGGTCGTCACCGCCCGGCCGCTCGCGAAATGCAGCGTGATTGGAATTTTTTCCCCGGCGTGCACATTGGGCACCACGCCGAACAGCATCACATGCTTGCCGCCCGGGGCGAATTTCACGGCGCCGCCCACCGGCACATCGATGCGCTGCAGCGGCGCCATCGTCATCACGCCGCCTTCACCCTGCACGCTTTCGTGAAGTTCGGTGCGATCGGCCGCGCGAGTGGAAACCGAAATCAGCGCCTCCGATTCCCGCCCGCCCTGCAGCGTGAAATAGGCCGCCCCCGGCTGCCCTTCCACCGCGGGAAGGCGAATCCAGGCGTTCTCCACCTTCACGCCGTCCGCCTGGGGCGAACAGGCCGCCAGTATCGTTCCCGCAACCAGCGCAGCCAGAGTCCGCATCGGCACCCTCCCTCATCATGATTTGGAAAATCTTGTAGGAACCCCGCCGTCTTGCGGCAAGGCACGACGCACCTATATCCCCCCTCGGACATCTGGACGGCGGTCGCCACTTCTGGGGCCGGCATCTGGAGAACGCTTATGAACCCTTTTGTTTCGATTGTGGGGGCCAACGAGGACCATGGCTAAAGTTATCGGTATCGACCTGGGCACGACCAACAGCTGCGTCGCCGTGATGGAAGGCGGCAAGCCCAAGGTCATCGAAAATGTCGAAGGCGCACGCACCACGCCGTCGATCGTCGCCTTCGCCAAGGATGGCGAGCGTCTGATCGGCCAGCCGGCCAAGCGCCAGGCGGTGACCAACCCGGACAACACCATCTTCGCGGTGAAGCGCCTGATCGGCCGCCGCTTCGACGACCCCGTGACCAAGAAGGACACCGAGCTGGTGCCCTACACGATCGCGCGCGGCTCGAACGGCGACGCCTGGGTCAAGGCCGGCGGCGAGGAATACAGCCCGTCGCAGATCTCGGCCTTCATCCTGCAGAAGATGAAGGAAACCGCCGAATCGTACCTCGGCGAGAGCGTGACGCAGGCGGTGATCACCGTCCCCGCCTACTTCAACGACGCCCAGCGCCAGGCGACCAAGGACGCCGGCAAGATCGCCGGCCTCGAGGTGCTGCGCATCATCAACGAGCCGACGGCCGCGGCGCTCGCCTATGGCCTCGACAAGGACAACAACAAGACCATCGCGGTCTATGACCTTGGCGGCGGCACCTTCGACATCTCCGTCCTCGAAATCGGCGACGGCGTGTTCGAGGTGAAGGCGACCAACGGCGACACCTTCCTGGGCGGCGAGGATTTCGACTCGACGATCGTCCAGTTCCTGGCCGACGAGTTCAAGAAGGTCGAGGGCATCGACCTGACCAAGGACAAGCTGGCCCTCCAGCGCCTGAAGGAAGCGGCCGAGAAGGCGAAGATCGAGCTCAGCTCGGCCCAGACCACCGAGGTCAACCTGCCCTTCATCACCGCCGACCAGAACGGCCCGAAGCACCTGGTGAAGAACATCACCCGTGCCGATCTGGAGCGTCTGGTCGACGACCTGATCAAGCGCACGCTCGAGCCGTGCCGCAAGGCGCTGGCCGATGCGGGCGTCAAGGCCGACGCGATCGACGAAGTTGTGCTCGTCGGCGGCATGACCCGCATGCCCAAGGTCCGTCAGGTCGTGAAGGACTTCTTCGGCAAGGAGCCGCACACCGGCGTGAACCCGGACGAAGTCGTCGCGATCGGCGCGGCGATCCAGGCCGGCGTGCTCCAGGGCGACGTCAAGGACGTGCTGCTGCTCGACGTGACCCCGCTGAGCCTCGGCATCGAGACGCTGGGCGGCGTGTTCACCCGCATGATCGACCGCAACACCACGATCCCGACCAAGAAGTCGCAGGTCTATTCCACCGCTGACGACAATCAGCAGGCGGTGACGATCCGCGTCTTCCAGGGCGAGCGCGAGATGGCGGCCGACAACAAGATGCTGGGTCAGTTCGACCTGGTCGGCATCCCGCCGGCGCCGCGCGGCGTGCCGCAGATCGAAGTCACCTTCGACATCGACGCCAACGGCATCGTCAACGTGTCTGCCAAGGACAAGGGCACCGGCAAGGAGCAGCAGATCCGCATCCAGGCCTCGGGCGGCCTTTCGGATGGCGACATCGAACAGATGGTGCGCGATGCCGAGAAGTTCGCTGAGGACGACAAGAAGCGTCGTGCCGCGGCCGAAGCCAAGAACAACGCCGAGAGCCTCGTCCACACCACCGAGCGTCAGCTCGCCGAAAACGGCGACAAAGTTGACGCGTCGCTGAAGGGCGAGATCGAGACGGCGATCGCCGAGACCAAGTCGGCGATCGAGAGCGGTGATGCCGATGCGATGACCGCCAAGGCTCAGAACCTCGCCCAGGTGGCGATGAAGCTCGGCCAGGCGATTTACGAGAAGCAGGCTGCCGAAAACGCCTCGCCGAACGCGGGCGCCGCGGCCGGCGGCGACGCCGGGGCCGAGGAAGTGGTCGACGCCGAGTTCTCGGAAGTGGACGACAACAAGGCGTAACGAACGCCCCTCCCTCTCCCCGCCGGGGAGAGGGCCGGGGATGGGGGGAGCGGGCATGGTCGATGCGATCCGGCATCGGCCTGGTCTTTCTCCCTGTCCCTTGATGGGGAGAGGGCTTGCTGGATGACCACCGAAGTCGATTATTACGAACTGCTCGAAGTCGAGCGCACCGCGGACGATGCGACGATCAAATCGTCCTACCGCAAGCTCGCGATGAAGTATCACCCGGACAAGAATGCCGGGTGCAAGGATTCCGAGGCGAAGTTCAAGGCGATCAGCGAAGCCTATGACTGCCTGAAGGACCCCCAGAAGCGCGCGGCGTACGACCGCTTCGGCCATGCCGCCTTCCAGAACGGCGGCGGCGGCGGCCATCATGGCGGTCAGGGCGATTTCGGCGCGTTCAGCGATATTTTCGAAAGCGTGTTCGGCGAGTTCATGGGCGGCGGGCGCGGCGGCGGCCGGCCCCAGCGGCGCGGCGCGGACCTGCGCTACGACATGGAAATCTCGCTCGAACAGGCGTTCCACGGCCATTCGACCGAGATCACCATCGACGTCTCCGGCCCCTGCGACAGCTGCCACGGCTCGGGCGCGACGCCGGGCACCAAGGCCAAGACCTGCACCACCTGCGCCGGCCACGGCAAGGTGCGCGCGCAGCAGGGCTTCTTCATGGTCGAACGCACCTGCCCCGCCTGCCACGGCGCCGGCGAGGTGATCGCCGAACCCTGCCGCACCTGCCGCGGCGAGGGCCGGACCGACAAGACCAAGACGCTCAAGATCGAGATTCCACCCGGCGTCGACGAAGGCACCCGCATCCGCCTGACTGGCGAAGGCGAGGCCGGCGCGCGTGGGGCGCCCGCAGGCGATCTCTACATCTTCCTCCACGTCACCCGCCATTCGATCTACGAGCGTCAGGGCACGACGCTGTACGCCACTGCGCCGATCAGCTTCACCACGGCGGCCCTGGGCGGCGAGATCCACATTCCGGGCCTCGATGGCGAGGAACATGTGATCAAGATCCATGCCGGCACCCAGTCCGGCCGCGAAGTGCGCCAACGCGGCGCCGGCATGCCGGTGCTTCAAGGCCGCGGCCGCGGCGATCTGGTCGTCCGGCTCGAAGTGGAGACGCCGACCAAGCTCAGCGCCCGCCAGCGCGAGCTGCTCGAGGAATTCCGCAAGACCGAGACGGGCGAGGAATGCCCGCAGGCCAGCGGCTTCTTCGCCAAGCTGAAGGCGGCGCTCGGTTGAGTTTGGAAGTAGTGGGTCTGTCCTACAAGCCGTCATTCCGGCGGAAGCCGGAATCCATTGGGGTCATCGTCACGGCTCTTGCCGGACCGGAGTGCCGAATGGATCCCGGCTTCCGCCGGGATGACAGCAAAAAGTTAGTCGCATGACCCCTCGCGAACTGCTTGACACCGCCGACGTCCCCGGCGGCGAGCCCTTGCGGCTGTTTCGCCGGGGCGACGATCACATGATCGTGCTCGAACGCAACGAACTGATGAACAGCCGGATGAGCGGTTCGGAAGAGGCGCTCGCGGTGATGACGCTCGAGCGGCTCGGCAAGCGCGAGGCGCGGGTTCTGATCGGCGGCTACGGCATGGGCTTCACCCTCCGCGCCGCGCTGGCGGTGCTCGGCAGCAACGCCAGGGTCACGGTGGCCGAACTGGTCCCGAAGATCGTCGACTGGGCGCGCGGGCCGATGGCGGCGCTCACCAATGGCTGCCTCGACGATCCGCGCGTGCAGCTGATCTTCGACGATGTCGGACGCGTGATCGCCGGCGGCCACGGCGCCTATGACGCGATCCTGCTCGATGTCGATAACGGCCCGGACGGGCTGACGCGTGTCGGCAATGACGGCCTCTATTCGATGCGCGGGCTCGATTCGGCTCGTCAGGCGCTGCGCCCCGGCGGCATCCTCGCCGTCTGGTCGGCCGCTCCCGACCCCGCCTTCGCCCGCCGCATGCGCGATTCGGGCTTTCTGGTCGAAGAAGTCGCCGTCCGCGCCCGCCAGAATGGTAAGGGCCCACGTCATGTGATCTGGTTCGGCAAGCGGCGCTGAACCTTCTGGACAAATCGGCCCACGTCTGACTTAATCCACGCGAAGGCCCACTGCGCTATTTGCGCTACGCGAGGCAGGATCATGGGGAAGGATTGTACGTTCGGCCGGTTTGTTGTGCTGCTACTTGCTGGCGGATCGGTTTTTTTTGGCGGATCGGCTGCGGCGCAGACACAGGTCGACATTCCACACGAGCTTCAGAGCGACATTCTGGTGCGCAGCGAGCGCATGCCCGCTGCCGAAGCGCCGCGATCCGCTACCTGCGAGACGCTGGCGCGGAACCCGTATTTTGCCGCGCTCAGCACCACGGCTGTCGCGAACGGCGTGCTCGGCCCGCCCGTGCATCTGCCAACGCGCATGCCCCGCAATCCCGATTACAGCGCGCCGCCGCTCGTGCCGGTGGGTTCGCCGCTGCCGACGCCGCCGAAAAGCCGCTTCGGCACGGCAGCGCTTTTTTCCGGCTTCATCGATTCGACCGCCAGCCTGCCGACGTCGATTGGTGACGACAGCAATGCTGGTGCAAATCCCTTGGCCCGTGCGTCGCTCGACGATATCGCCGCGATCTGTCGCGCCAGCTATCAGCCGAACGGCGGCAGTCCCGAAGTGACCGGCCGGCCGCTCACCATCCCGGTCGACTATGCAGGCCCGACGCAGAAGACCGATGCAAGCCTGTTCCGCACCGGCCGCGACACCAGCCTGCCGATCGCGCTCCTGTTGTTCGATCAGCGGCGCTTCGCCGAATCGCTGCCCTGGTTCAAAAAGGCGGTAAACAAGCTGTCGTTCCAGACCGGCGGCGACGAGGCCGCGCTCTATCTCGGCAAGCTCTACCTGATGGGGCTGGGGGAACAGAGCGATCCGGCGGAGGGGGTGCGCTGGCTTGAAAGGGCGGCAACGGCGCGATTCAACCCGATCACCGATATACCTGTATTCGATCCCGATCAGCCCGCGCTCAACACCGCTTCGGGCGAGGCCGCGGTCATTCTCGGGAACCTCTACCGCACCGGGTATCGGGGCATCCCCAAGGATCCCCAAGCCTCGCGCAAGTGGTTCGACCGTGCTTGGGATGTTGGGCATGTGCCCGCCGCCAAGATGCTGGGCGATATCTACTTCGACGGAGCAGACGGTAGCCGGGATGTAGCCAAGGCCGTTGCTTATTACCGGCGGGCGGCAAAGCTGGACCTTCCCGCGGCGCAAGTGGCGCTCGCCCGCATATTGGAAACCGGCGACGATGGTGTGAAGCGCGACGAGCGCGAAGCGTTCGCCTGGTACCAGGCCGCGGCGCGCCACGAAAACGCCGACGCGCTTTACGCGCTTGCCCGTGCCTATGATCTCGGTCGGGGGGTGAAGGCCGATCCCGAACAGTCGATCGGCCTCTACAAGCGCGCGGCGCTGGCCGGGAATGCCGCCGCAATGGTCGCGCTCGGCACCTATTTCTACGAAGGCAAGCAGGTGGCGAAAGATGATGCCATCGCGCGCCGCTGGTTCGAACAGGGCGCCCATCGCGGCGATGCCGACGGCATGGTCGATCTCGCCGCGATGCAGATCCAGGGCCAGGGCGGCGACAAGGACATGGTCAACGCCTGGGTCTGGCTCACGCGCGCGGCAGCGCTGCAGCACCAGGCCGCACCCGCCGCCGTTGCCGCGCTCGAGCGGCGGATGAGCCCGGCCGAACGCGCCGCGGCGCAGGCCTCGCTCACCCGCCGCTGAGCGGTCACGCGCCCATCGATGCGATGTCGATGACGAAACGGTACTTAACGTCGCTCTTCAGCATGCGCGCATAGGCGGCCTCGATCTCGTCGGCGCGGATCATCTCGATCTCGGCGACGATGCCGTGCTCGGCGCAGAAATCGAGCATTTCCTGCGTCTCGGCGATGCCGCCGATCAGCGATCCGGCGATCGAGCGCCGCTTGAAGATCAGCGCCGCGACGTTGGGCGAGGGATGGGCATGCTCGGGCACGCCCACCAGCGTCAGCGTGCCGTCGCGCTTCAGCAGCGCGGTGAACGCATCCAGATCATGGCTTGCCGCGACCGTATCGAGGATGAAGTCGAAGCTGTTGGCGTGCGCCGCCATGGCTTCCGCGTCGCGCGAAACGACAACCTCGTCGGCGCCCAGCGCCAGCGCATCGGCGCGCTTGCTCTCGGAGGTGGTGAAGGCGACGACATGCGCGCCCAGCGCGTGCGCCAGCTTCACGCCCATATGGCCGAGCCCGCCGATGCCGACGATGCCCACCTTCTTGCCCGGCCCCACCTGCCAGTGGCGCAGCGGCGACCAGGTGGTGATGCCCGCGCAAAGCAGCGGCGCGACCGCGGCGAGATCCTCCTCGCCATGCGACACCTTCAGCACGAACTGGTCGCTGACGACGATGCGTTGCGAATAGCCGCCCAGCGTATGGCCGGGCGCATCCGGCGTCGGACCGTTATAGGTGCCGACAAAGCCATTCTCGCAATATTGCTCCAGCCCCTCGTCGCACGCGGCGCAGTGCTGGCAGCTGTCGACCATGCAGCCGACACCCACCACGTCGCCGACCGCGAACTTGGCGACATGCTCGCCCACCGCGCTCACCCGGCCGACGATCTCGTGGCCCGGCACGCAGGGGTATAGCGTGCCTTCCCATTCGGACTTCACCTGGTGCAGGTCCGAGTGGCACACGCCACAATAGAGAATGTCGATCTGCACGTCGTGCGCACCCGGCGCGCGGCGTTCGATGTCGATCGGTTCGAGCGGCTTGTCGGCGGCATAGGCGCCATAGGCTTTGGTGGCCATGCGGGATCCCCTTGGATGGTGGTAAAACGCGGGGCCGAACGGCCCCTGTCCGCTGATATGGGGCGCCGGCGATCCTGCGATTAGCCGCTGGAATCTGCATGCAGTGTTGAATAGAGTTCAGCAATGAACCGCCAGCAACTGTCCGAACTCGCTGCCTTCCTTGCCGTCGCCCGCCAGCGTAGCTTCACCCGCGCGGCGGCGCAGAGCGGCGTCACGCCTTCCGCCCTCAGCCATGCGATGCGCGGGCTGGAGGAACGGCTGGGCGTGCGCCTGCTCCACCGCACGACCCGCAGCGTCAATCTCACCGAGGCTGGGGAACGGCTGTTCGCCACGCTCGCCCCCCGGCTGGACGAGATCGAGGCGGAGGTGGCGGCGCTCAGCGCGTTGCGCGACAAGCCCGCCGGCCTCGTCCGGATCAGCGCCGACGAACATTCGCTGAAGACGCTGCTCTGGCCGCGCCTCACCCCGGTCCTGCGCGAGTTCCCGGACATTCGGGTCGAGATCGATACCGACTATCGCCTCACCGATATCGTCGCGGAGCGGTTCGATGCCGGTGTGCGCTTCGGCGACATCATCGCCAAGGACATGGTGGCCGTGCCGATCGGCCCGGATGCGCGAATGCTCGCGATCGCTTCTCCGGCCTATTTCGATCGCGCCGGCCGGCCGCAGGCGATTGAGGATCTCACCGCCCATGCCTGCATCAACCTGCGCCTGCCCACCTATGGTGGTCTCTACGCCTGGGAATTCGAAGAGGACGGCCGCGAACGCAAGGTCTGGGTAGACGGGCCCCTCACCTTCTCCTCGGTCTTCCCCATCCTGCGCGCGGCGCTCGACGGCTTCGGCATCGCCTGCCTACCCGATGCGGTGGTGCAGCCGCATTTGGCAACCGGCGCGCTGGAAGCGGTGCTGACCCGCTTCTCGCCGCCCTTTGCCGGCTATCACCTTTATTATCCCAGCCGCCGCCAGCCGACCCCCGCCTTCGCGCTGCTGGTAGATCGGTTGCGCTGGCGCGGCGATGGTTGAGGCTTGGGGCGGGAACCGGCAGCATCGCGCGAGGACCGTCACGCGGGCGAAAGCCGGGATGACGCGGTAAGACAGCATACGTCCTTAATCAGCGCAGCTTGGTATAAGACCATGCCGCGCTGTTCGGCGTGCTCCGGCTATGGCAGTCTGATCCGCCAGCCATTCCAAGCCGATATCGGGAGAGATGCCGTGAAGACCCTTGTTTGTGCCTGCGCCCTTGCCGCGGCGGCGCTGCTGCCCCTTTCGGCCTCTGCGCAGACTGCCACTGATGCGACCGCCTTCGCCGGCGCCAAGGATGTCCAGGCCCAGATTCGCGCCATGCTGGCGGAGATGAAGCCCGACCAGGGCTTTATGTGGCGTCCGCTGGTCCGCGACGGCGCGCAGATCGCGGCGATCGAGATATGGAAGAAGCCCGGTAAGCCCGCGGTCCACCCTGCCGACGGCGAATATGCCATCGTGCTGGAAGGTGCTGGCACGCTCGTTTCCGGCGGCACCCTCGCCGATCCGGAAACGCGCCGCGCCGATCTGGTCGAAGGGAGCCGCATCGACGGCGGCACCAGCCGCCCGCTTGCCCCCGGCGACGTCCTGCTCGTTCCGGCCGGCGTGCCCCACTGGTTCGGCATCACCGGGCAACGGCTGGTGCTACTGGGAATCAAGCTGCCCAAGGGGAAGTGACCCGAATTCCTCCCCGGGCGAGTCTCGGGAAGGGGAACCGCGGCTGCCAGCGAGAGCGGAGGGGCCACGCCGCCAGGCGCGGGCTCGTTCATCCGACGGAGCCGCCGCGTCTCGCGTCGTCCCGCCCCGTGTGCGCACGCAAATGTTCCACCTTCCCGTGCAGGGGGAAGCATGACGTCCGCTACCGCTCCAGCAGGCCTTCCAGCATCCGGCCCATATTCACTGCGGTGTACGGCTTCTGCAGCACCGGCACGCCGGCATGCTCCTCGCCCAGCTGCAGCTGCTCGCCATAGCCGGTGGCGAAGGCATAGGGCATGCCTTCCGCCCGCAGCCGGTCGGCGATCGGCAAGCTCGTCTCCGCACCCAGATTGACGTCGAGGATCGCGACATCGAACGTGCCGGCGTCGATCTCCTCCATCGCAGCGCTGATCGACGCCACCGTCACCACCCGCTCGGCGCCCAGCCGCGCCAGAATGTCCTCGGCGTCCATGGCGATGATCAGGCTGTCTTCCACCAGCAGCACCTGGCCCTTCAGCACCGGCCGCAGCGTGCCGTCGCTCACCACCGGCACCGGTTCTTCCACGCTCTTGCCGTGCTTCGCCGTGGCTTCGCCGTCCAGCACCACGTGCCGCGCCGGGATGCAGAACTCTGCCTCCAGCCCGGTCAGCGGGTACCGCACCACCGCCTTGCCGCCCAGGTCGTACGGTACCGATCGCTGGATGATCGTCGTGCCGAAACCCTGCCGCGTCGGCGGCTGCACCGCCGGCCCGCCGCGCTCGCGCCATTCGATGCGGCAATCGCCGTCGGCATCCAGCCACCAGCGCACCGATACGATGCCGCTGTCGGAAAGTGCGCCATATTTGGCGGAGTTGGTCATCAGCTCGTGGAACACCAGCGCCAGCGTCGAAAAGGCGGCCGGGCGCAGCAGCACCATCGGCCCATCCTGCTCCAGCCGGCCGGAACGCTCGCCCAGATAGGCGGCGGCCTCGGTGCGCAGCAACCGGCCCATCGGCGCCGGCGCCCAATTATCCTCGGTGATCTGGTCGTGCGCACGGGCGAGCGCTTCGATTCGCCCTTCCAGCAGTCGGATATAGGCGGCGGCATCGATTCCCGGCGCGCGCGACTGGCGCACCAGCCCGCGGATCAGGCCCAGAATGTTGCGCACCCGGTGGTTCAGCTCGGCGATCAGCAGTTCCTGCCGTTCGGACGCACGCTGCCGTTCTTCCTGCGCGTCGTCGGACAGGCGCAGCACAACTTCGATCAGCGAGGCGCGCAGCACTTCGGCGATGCGCATCTCGGCCTCGGTGAACGGCAACGATCGGCCGCGGACTTCCTGGCTCCATGCCTCGAAGCTCTGCCGCGGTGTCAGTCGGGCGCCGTGCGGCCCCAGTTCCACCGGCTTGTGCGGGTCGCCCGCCCAGGTCACCGAACGCACCATTTCCTGACGGAACAGCAGCACATAGTCGCGCGGGCTCCGGCTGATCGGGATCGCCAGCAGCCCCGCGCCGATATCGGCATAGTCCGCCGCCTGCGGCAGCACATCGGCGAGATGGTCGGTCGCGAACACCCGGCCGGATGCCATCGCGTTCAGCCGCCGCACAATCGTCGCGAAGGATGCGGGCGGCGGGGTGACGCCGCTATACGCCACCTTGCCGCCGATCCAGATCGCGATGCCGTCGCACGGCACCACTTCGCGTAGCCGGCTGCCCAGCCATTCGGGATCGTCGAGCAGCCCGCCGTCGCTCGCCACCGCCGCCAGCAGCCGGTCGCTCGTCGCGCGCGCCGCCGCTTCATAGGCGGAAAGCTCCTTGCGCTCGCGGCTCTCCAGCTTCAGCGCGAACATCTGGCCGAACAGCTCGGCCATCGATCGCCGTTCGAATCCGGGGCAGCGCGGCCCGCCATAATGATGGCAGGCGAACAGGCCCCACAGTTTCCCTTCGACGATGATCGAGATCGACAGGGATGCTTTCACCCCCATGTTCTTCAGATATTCGATATGGATCGGCGATACCGATCGCAGCACTGAGAGCGACAGGTCGATCAGCGCGCCGGTTTCGTCGCGCTGCGGCAGGATCGGCACCGGTTCGCTATGCACGTCGGCGATGATCCGGAACGGCGTGCGCAGATACAGTTTGCGCGCCTGGGCGGGAATGTCGGTCGCCGGATAGCGCAGGTCCAGGAAGCTGCCGATGCCGCTGCGCGCCGCCTCCGCCACCACCACGCCCGATCCGTCGCGTTCGAAGCGATAGACCATCACCCGGTCGAACCCGGTCAGCGCCCGCACCTGCCGCGCGCCTTCGCGGAAGAAATCGGCCAGCGTCGCCTTCTCGTCCAGCCGGCCCATCATCGCGCGCAGCGTGCTGGCGGTATCGCCCGCCGAGTCCGCCGTGCACGGCTCGCCTTCGACGATGATCGAATCGCCGCTGACGTGCAGCGCCAGGTCATAGGCCTGGCTGTGCCCGCGCAGTGCCTTGATCCCGAACAGCCGCTCCAGCGCATCCTCGCCGCGCAGCAGCGTCAGCCGGTTGCGCAGCGCGTGGATCGCATCGTCCTCGAAATAGGTGCTGGCATGGGTGCCCAGCATCTCTTCCGCCGGCAGGTCGAAATAGCGCGGCATGTTGGCCGAGGCGCGCTGGATCAGCCAATCGCTCGAGAACGCGATCAGGAAGCCGAAGGGTTGAATTGCTCCCAGCTGGTGGATCGGTTCGCGATCACAATTGGTCAGGTCGACCTGGAATACGCCGTCGTCTAACGCCACTCAACTCACCTTGCCCAGCCACCTTGCCCCGGCGGCCTCGAACCGACCGAAGGTCTGGTTGGCGGCAGTGACGGCGACGTCCACTAATGTCGGATCGTATAACAACGAATCAAGTTTCGCCAGCAATTCTGGCCACATATGCGATGGCTGAGGACTCGCCAGATAGGCTTTCGGCCAGTGCTCCGGCACCGATCGCACCAAGAAGCGCCCGCCGAGCCGCGATCCTTCCAGCACGTAGAGCATGCCCGCCATCGCGGCCGGTTCCGGTACGGAATCGCCCGTTTCGGCCGGCGCGGGCGTGATGCCCAGCGCGTCCAGATCGGCAAGGATCTCGTCGCCACGCCGCCGCTGCGGCCAGTCTGCCGTCAGCGCCTCGGCGCCGCCGCGATCGAGCAGCGCCTCCACCGGCAGCAGCGCTTCGGCATGTGCGGCGAGCAGCGCGGCATAGTCCGCGCGCCGCTGCAGGTCGAACCGCCCGAACAGCGCATCGACGCGTTCATGCGCCGCGCTGGTCGCCTCGCGCAAACGGCGATGCGTCGGAGTCACGCGGGCAGTTCGATCGGCAGAAGGGGATACACGACGGACACAAAGCGCCTGTCCTATATCCGTTCCATTAGGGCCGATGCGGCTGCTTCACGCCGCGCCGAACACGCGGGCGAAGATCGTGTCGACATGGCGATAATGATAGCCCAGGTCGAACTTCTCTTCGATCACGTCCGGGCTCAGCGCCGCGGTGACTTCCGGATCGGCCTTGAGCAATTCCATCAGCGACAGTTCGCCGTCCGATTCCCACACTTTCATCGCATTGCGCTGGACGAGGCGATAGGCGTCCTCGCGGCTCACGCCGGCCTGGGTCAGCGCCAGCAGCACGCGCTGCGAATGGACCAGGCCACCCATGCGATCGAGGTTCTTCTGCATGCGCACCGGATAGACCAGCAGCTTGTCGACCACGCCGGTCAGGCGGGCGAGCGCGAAGTCGAGCGTGATCGTCGCGTCCGGGCCGATATAGCGCTCGACCGAGGAGTGGCTGATGTCGCGCTCGTGCCACAGCGCGACATTCTCCAGCGCTGGGGTGACATAGCCGCGCACCATGCGGGCAAGGCCGGTCAGGTTCTCGGTCAGCACCGGATTGCGCTTGTGCGGCATCGCCGACGAGCCCTTCTGGCCGGGCGAGAAATACTCTTCCGCCTCCAGCACTTCGGTGCGCTGCAGGTGGCGGATCTCCACCGCGAGGCGCTCGATCGACGAAGCGATCACGCCCAGCGTCGCGAAGAACATCGCATGGCGATCGCGCGGGATCACCTGGGTCGACACCGGCTCGACGCTCAGCCCCAGCTTCTCGGCGACATGCGCTTCGACGCGCGGATCGATGTTGGCGAAGGTGCCGACCGCACCCGAAATCGCGCAGGTGGCGATGTCGGCGCGGGCGGCGAGCAGGCGCGCCTTGTTGCGCTGGAACTCGGCATGCGCCTCGGCGAGCTTGAGGCCGAAGGTGACCGGCTCGGCATGGATGCCGTGGCTGCGGCCGATCGTCGGCGTCATCTTGTGCTCGCGGGCGCGGCGCTCGAGCACTTCCAGCAGCGCGTCGATATCGGCGAGCAGCAGGTCGCTGGCGCGGGCGAGCTGGACCGCGAGGCAGGTGTCGAGCACGTCGGAGCTGGTCATGCCCTGGTGCATGAAGCGGGCTTCCTCGCCCACCTGCTCGGCCACCCAGGTCAGGAACGCGATCACGTCATGCTTGGTCACCGCCTCGATCGCGTCGATCGCGGCGACGTCGATCGCCGGCTTGGTCGCCCACCAGTCCCACAGCGCCTTGGCCGCGCTCTGCGGCACCACGCCCAGGTCGGCGAGCGCCTGCGTGGCGTGCGCCTCGATCTCGAACCAGATGGCGAAGCGCGTCTCCGGCGACCAGATATCGGTCATCGCGGCGCGGGCATAACGGGGGACCATGGCGTTCCTTCGTGCGGGAGGTTGGCGCCCGGCACGTCCGGGCGGAAACGACGCGGCCGCCCCTAGCAAGGACCGGCCATAGCGGCAACCGAGCGCCGCGCCCCTGCCTTGCGGCCGCGCCGGGCGCAGCTATGATGGCGCCATGGCGCAATTGATCGATCGATTCCGCGGTTCGACGCGGGGCTGGCTGAAGGGCTCGTTCGCCGGCTGGGGCACCCTGCTGCTCTGCCTGGTCGGCGTGGGGCTGGTGATCCTTGCCGTCCGCTGGATCCGCAACCATTCGGCGCTGTACGAAGTGACCGAGGATCGCCTGATCCTCTACAGCGGCATCATCCGCAAATCGATCGACGAGGTCGAACTGTACCGCGTGAAGGACGTCCGGCTCGATTACTCGATCGTCAACCAGATCTCGGGCATCGGCACGCTCACTATCACCACGTCGGACGAAACCACGCGCGGCGGCCCGCTGGTGATCCGCGACGTCGAATATGCCCGCGAACGCCGCGAAAAGCTGCGCGAGCTGGTCAGCAACGCCCGGCGCCTGCGCGGGGTGCGCGAATTCGATATGGTGCGCGAAGACCTGCACGAAGGCTGACCGCCGCCCTATCTAGAAGGCGATGCACCGCCGCCCCCTCACCGAAGGTGAAATCCGCCTGTCCCGAACGATCTTCGGCGATGCGATCGACTATACGCGCGCCGGCGTGCGCAATCGCAAATGGGCATTTTTCCAGTCCAGGAACACGGTGATGGCACCGCTCGGCACCATCCATTTCCACCCGGACGGTGGCCTCTATCGCGACGATTTCGCCACCGCCTCGCTCGATCTGCAGGCGCTGTTCCTGCACGAGATGACGCATGTCTGGCAGCACCAGTCCGGGCTGTTCCTCCCGCTCAGCCGCCATCCCTTCTGCCGCTATCGCTATCGCTACGATCCGGTGCGGCGCTTCACCCGCTATGGGATCGAGCAGCAGGCCGAGCTCGTCCGCCACGCCTTTCTCGCGCGGCACGGCGTGTGCGTGCCCGGCGCTCCGCCGATCGAGGCCTGGGCGACGCTGCTGCCGTTCGACACCCAAGCCTGCCGCTAGTTCTCGGGATTCAGGCGGCGCTCCATGTGCGGCTGCGGCGGGGCGACGGGACGCGGCGGCGGCGGGGGCGGCGCCGGGCGTGCGGCCGGCGGCGTGAACTGCGGCCGCGCGGGCTGCGGCGCGGCGGGCGGCGGCGAAGGTGCCACCGCGCGCGGCGGCTCCGGCCGGGCGACCGGCGCAGACGGCCGGGGCGTCGCCGCATCTCGCACCCAGTTCGGCGTCATCCAGCCCCGCCGCGGCGCGGACGGCTCGGGCCGCTCGACAGCGGGGGGCGATGGCGCTGGCGAGGGCGAGGCCGGCCGATCGGGTCGGCCGGGGCGGTCTGGACGGCCGCCACCGGGCCAGCCGGGGCGGCCGCCCTGCCAGTTGCCGGGCCGTTCGGGCCGTTGCCACCCGGGCCTGCCCGGCGCCACCGGCGGCGTGGCGTCCGGCGTGCCGGCGTCGGGCATGGCGGGTCGCTGCGGCGTTCCGGGCTGGTCGGGGCGATTGGGCCTATCAGGGCGATCCGGTCGGTTCGGACGATCGGGACGATCGGGACGATCTGGTCGATCCGGCCGTCCGCCCCAGCCGGTGCCCGGCGGCAGCCCCGGCTGCCCGCCGAACGGCGGCCGCGGCGCTGCGCCCGGCCTGCCGGGCCGATGCACCCAGTTGCGGCCATATCCCGGCGGTGGCGGCCCTTGGAACCCGCCGCTGCGCCAGCGCGCGAACGCCGCGGCCATCGCCGCCCGCCGCGCCCGCTCGGCGGCCCAGCGCTGCTGCTCGGCGCGCGCGAAAGAATCATATTCCACGCGTCGCCAGCCCGTATTCCAGCCCTGGTCCATGCCCAGGAAGAAAAGGTTCAGTTCGGTCCATCCGCCGGTGTCCACCGGCTCCCATTCGCGATCGACCAGCGCGTCGCGGAGTCGCCGCCCACGCCGGTACAGGTCCTCGCCTTCGTCCAGAAAGCGCGCGCCCTGCGCCCGAGGCAGCACCATGCCGCCGGCATCATAGATCACCGCCACATGGCTGCCCTCGAAGCCGAAGCTACGCGCAGACTCGCGCACCAGAAACGGCCCCCGTTCGCCCGGCGCGAAGAAATAGGTGCGGGTGCCGTCGGCGCGCTCCTCCACCACCACCCAGAAGCCGTCCTGCGTTTCCCAGGCCCAGGGCTCGCCGCCGTCGAAGCGGAAGCGGTAATCGGGCGGCGCGTCGCCCACCGCGTCCCACATCGCCTGGGCGCGATCGATCCAGCGATAGTCGCCTTCCTCCACGGGTTCGCCAATGCTGCTGGCGGTCACGACCTGTCCGCCCTGCGCGGCGGCTGGCGCGGCGGGCAGGCCGAGCAGCACCACCGCCGCTCCGCCCAAGATCCAGTTCGTCCGCGCCATTCGAAAATCCTCGTCCTTGCTATGGGTGCAATGTCCGCCAGTGCCTCTGAACCGCGCATGACTGCCTGGAAACATTCTATGCAGAATTAGAAATAATGTCGCGTTAACCAAAACTTATCGGCGGGACCTGCATAGCCCGAGGCGTTGTTGCACGCGTATTCGGGAATTCGGGATGAAGCGCACTTTCCTGCTGCCCACCATGGCTTCGGCCCTCGCTCTGGTTGCTGCCTGCAGCGGTGGCGGTGGCGGTGGCGGAGTCGGCAGTTCGCCCGCCGCGCCCGCCCCTAGCCCGGCCCCTGACCTGACGCCGACCCCCACCCCGACGCCGGCGCCAACCCCGACCCCTACGCCGACCCCGGCACCCACGCCGACTCCAACGCCGGCTCCGTCGCCCACCCCGGCTCCGACGCCGACGCCCACTCCAACACCGACGCCGACGCCGGCTCCGACTCCAACACCGACACCGACACCGACACCGACACCGACACCGACACCGACACCGACACCGACACCGACACCGACGCCCACTCCGACGCCAACGCCCGCTCCGACTCCAACACCAACACCAACACCAACACCAACACCCACACCCACACCGACGCCGACGCCGACGCCGGCTCCGACTCCAACACCGACACCGACGCCGACGCCCACGCCCACCCCCACTCCAGCCCCGACGCCGGTAAACGCCTCCCTGCTCGCGCTTACGCAGAGCGAGACCTTCGGCAGCGATGCGACGGGGTTTGCCGGCACCTTCTATCCGGATGCGCGGGCGTGCGGGTGCCTCACGGCATCGCTCGGTCTCACCATCCGCTTCGACGCGGCGACCAGCAGCTATACCGTAAGTGACGGGATCAACACCGAAACCTTCGTGCCCGGCGACGTCGATGCCGCCCAGTCAAGCGCGGCGCTGCGCGTCTATCGTCATGCGGGCACGAACAGCGAATATACTCTGTCGCTCACTCTGCCGGGCACCAGCGGCGCGCTCACCTATCGCTATGTCGGGGCGGGGTTCTGGCAGCGCGTGGATTTCGCGACGGACGGCAGCGGCGCGTTCCGCTTCGATGCCTTCACCTATGGTGTGCGCACGCCCGATGCGGCCGTGCCGCGCACCGGCAATGGCCATTATGCCGTCGATCTGATCGGCGCGCTCGGCTTCGGCGTGCTCGAAAGCCTGGTCGGCAGCGGCAGTCTCCAGGTCGATTTCGCCACCGGCAAGCTCGTCACCAGCGGCACCGTCCAGCAGGTCGCCAGCGATACCGGCAACGTCGTCACCAGCTCCGCCTTTATCGGCCAGGCACAGCTGAACAGCGCGACCAATGGCTTCACCGGCAGCTTCGCCTTTTCGGGCGGCGATCTCGCCGGCGCGCTTCAGGGCGGCTTTTACGGCCCCGCGGCGGAGGAAGTCGGCGCCGCCTGGACCGCGTCGAACGCCGATGGTCGCGCCGCCTCCGGCATCTTGATCGGCCGGCAATCGGGAAGCCAGCTGGGCAACACCACGCTCGACAACCTTGCCGCCAGCCAGATCTTCGGCAGCGAAACCGCCACGCTGCGCGTCGACTATACCGAAGCCGGCGGCGCCGCCGCGACGCTGTCCAGCACCGCACAGGCGCTGGTCGTCAGCTATGACGCCGCCTCGGGCAACTATACCGTGATTGCCGGCCCGCGCAGCGCGCTGTTCTCCACCGGCGGCACCTCGGGCGCGGCGGATCTGCTCACGCTCGATGCGCTGGGCGCGCTGCGCTATGTCCGCGCTGGTCGCTGGGCGACCACCACCAGCACCAACGGCATCACCAGCCGGACGATCGACGCCTTCACCTTCGGGCTGAAGACCGCGGACGGCGCTCTGCCCCGCACCGGATCGGCCAGCTATGCGCTCACCCTGGCCGGCGTGCTGGTCGATGCCAGCCAGGCCGGCCCGCTCGCCCTGTCGGGCAGCGGCACGCTCAGCGCCAACTTCGCGACAGGCACGATCGCCGCCGGCGGCACCGCCACCGCCAGCTTCACCGATGCCGCCAACGCCACTACCAGCACCAACGGCAGCTTCACCGGCAGTGCCACGCTCGCCAGCGCCGCCAATGCGTTCGGCGGCAGCCTGACGCTCGATCTGCTCGGCAGCTACACCGGGGCGCTGACCGGCCATTTCTATGGTCCCGCGGCCGAGGAAGTCGGCGCCAGCGCCGCGCTCACCGATGCGGCGGGCGAAGGCGCCGCCGTCAGCCTGGTCGGCGGCCGCACCGCCAGCGCCAGCGCCGCCGGCCGCACGCCGGTGACGCCGGACATCGCCGCCGTGGTCGGGGGCTATGCTCTTACCGGCCTGCCCGGCCTGGCGGAGACCAGCCTGTTGCTCACCGCCGCCGATCGCGAGGCGATCACCAGCGCAGCCGGCTTCGACGTCTATCGGCGCACGCTCGCCGCCGGCACGGTGGAGGCGCGCATCTACGATGCCGCCGCCGGCCCGCTGGCGCTCAGCTATGCCAGCTTCGCCGAACTGGGCATGCTCGCCGCCAATGCCGGCACGGCCGATGCGCAGCGCTGGTATCTGCCCTTCGGTCAGCGCACCACGGCGGATCAGATGCCGCGCACCGGCACCGCCAGCTATGCCGGCCTGGTCTTCGGATCGGGCAGCGTCGCCGGCGCGGGCTATGCGCTTTCCGGCAGCAGCAGCTTCGCAGTCGATTTCGCGCGCTCCAACGCCACCGGCACGCTGGCGATCACCGGCAGTGGCGCCGCCGGCGCCCGCGATTTCGGCAGCTTCGGCTTCCAGTCCTCGGCGCTGTCGAGCGGCGGCTTCACCGGCGCGCTCACTGCGTCCGGCGGCTCGGGCAGCCTTACCGGCTGGTTCTTCGGCCCGCAGGCGCAGGAGATCGGCGCGACGTTCGATGCCGTGCGCACGCTGGCGAACGGCGATCGGGCTACGCTTTCGGGCGCGACCCTCGCCAAGAAGACGCCGTGACCCAGCGCATCGCGGCGGCCCTGGCGCTGGCCCTGCTGGCGCCGCTCCCCGCCTTCGCCCAGACGACCGAACAACGCCGGGTCTCGGCGGTCGAGCTGTTCGCCCTCGCCGCGCGCGCCACCCCGGACGAGGCCGAGACGATGTACCGCGCGCTCGCCCGCGATCCGGATGCGGAGGTTCGCGCCGAAGCCCGCTTCCGCCTCGGCCAGCTGCTCGAACGCGGCGGTCGCCCGCGCGAGGCGGCGGCGCAGTATCGCGCGCTGCTCGACGAAAAGCCCGATGCCGCCCGCGTCCGGCTCGAACTGGCCCGACTGCTCACCCAGCTCGGCGATGAGGGCGCTGCTCGTCGCGAACTCCGCCAGGCCCAGGCCGGCGCGCTGCCGCCGCAGGTGGTGCAGATCGTCGACCAGTTCGCCGCGGCGCTGCGCTCGCGCAAGCCTTGGGGCGCCAGCCTCGAAGTCGCGCTGATGCCGGACAGCAACGTCAACCGCGCCACGGATGCCGCCACGCTCGATACCGTGCTCGCTCCGCTCCAGCTCTCGCGCGATGCTCGCGAACAATCGGGCATCGGCGCCCGCGCCGCCGGTCAGCTCTATGCCCGCGTGCCCCTCGCCGCCAACCTCGCGCTCGTTCCGCGCGCGGCCGCCCAGGCCGATCTGTATCGTCAGAGCCGCTTCAACGATGTCTCCGCCTCGGCGCTGGTCGGCCTGGAATGGAGCCTGGGGCGCGATCGGCTGCGGCCGTCGATCGGCGGCACCCAGCGCTGGTACGGCAACCATCCCTATGCCCGCACCGCCACCGCCGCGATCGATTGGCAGCACCCGCTCGGCACGCGGGCCCAGCTCACCACCAGCGCGACGATCGCCGATACCCGCTATCGCGACAATGCGCTTCAGAACGGCCTGCTGCTGAACGGCGCGGTCGCCTACGAGCGTGCCTTCTCGCCCCGCGCGGGCGGCAGCATCACCCTTTCGGCCACGCGCCAGACGGCCCGGGATCCCGGCTTCGCCACCGCCTCGGGCAGTGCGTCGCTGCTCGGCTGGCGCGAATTCGGCCGCACCACGGTCTATGCCACCGCCGGGCTGCGGCGGCTGGAAGGCGATGCGCGGCTGTTCCTCTTCGCCGATCGCCGCAAGGACTGGAACGTCAGCCTCGGCGTCGGCGCCACCTTCCGGCGGCTGCAGGTGCGCGGCTTCGCGCCGATCGTGCGGTTCGAATGGGAACGCAACCGATCGTCGATCGGCATCTATGATTATGCCCGCACGGCAGCGGCGATCGGCGTCACCCGCGCGTTCTGATGCACCGCCGCGCGCGGCTCCGGCGTGGCATCGGCGACCACGCGGTTCCGGCCGTCCCGCTTGGCGGTGTACAGCGCCGAATCGGCCTGCGCGACCAGCCGGTCCCAGCGTCCTTCGCCGCCCTGCCCCTGGGCATGGCCGATGCTGACCGTGCATTGCAGCGTCCCGCCCTCGTCCAGCGACAGCGTCGCCCCGGCGATCGCGGTGCGGATCCGCTCGGCCAGCGTCGCCACCTGCTCGGCGCCGGTCGCGGCCGGCAGCACCAGGAATTCCTCGCCGCCGATCCGGCCGACCAGGTCGTCCTCGCGCACCGTGGCGGCGATCTGGCGCGCCACCATCACCAGCATCCGGTCTCCCACGCCGTGCCCCCAGCGATCGTTGATCGCCTTGAAATGATCGATGTCGAGCAGGATCACCGCTGCCGCCCGGTTGCCGCGCGCCAGCCCGGCCTCCCAGATCACCCGCCGGTTGAGCAGGCCCGTCAGCGGATCGCGCGTGGCGTGCTGGATCAGCTGGGCGTTGAGCTGCCGCGCGATCATCCACAACAGGCAGATCGCAATTACCCAGGTCAGCATGAAGCGGGCGGTCAGCCCCATGATCGAACTGGCCTCCAGCGCCGCGTCGCTGGTGTCGCCGTCCAGCAGCACCATGATCCGCAGCGCCAGCACGCCTGCCCAGATCAGGTGGAACATCGCGGCCATCCGCGCGGGGCCGCGCTGCTCGGCATCGGCATGCCGCCACAGCACCCGCGCCGTCGCCAGCACCATCGATCCGCGCGTCAGGCAGCCCAGCAGCATCATCACCCAGTCGTAATGCGTCGCGGTCGACAGCCCATAGCCGATCTGGGCCAGCGCGATCGCCAGCGCCAAGCCGAGCGGCCAATTCTCGCGCGCCGGCCGGCCGAAAAAGGCGTTCGCGGCCACCAATCCCATCGCCGGTCCTGCATCCACCGTCAGGTTCGCCCATAAGGTCAGATGGGGAAAGCCCTCGGGCCCGTAGGGCAGTTGCAGCAGCACGAAACCCAGCGCCAGCAGCGCGTTGCCGCCCGCCCAGATCGCCAGGCTGGTCCGCACCGGCCCATGCGGCTGGTGCCGCGCCACCGCCACGAAGCACAATGTCGACAAAGCACAGGTCAGGGCATTCACGAAGAACATCGTCGACAGATCGAAGTTCGCGTTCAACGCTTCCATGATCCGCACCCTATCGCCACGCGCTTAAAGATTTCTGGATATGATATTCCGGCATTCCACGTCTCGCGGGAATGGCGCGGCGCTTCAAGTCCACTTTTTCCGCGCGATCGGACGGTGAAAACTGCGGGCGAAGCTGCGTCGCACAGTGCTCGGGTGCCACTCTGGGCCGGCCCTGAATGTCCCAAAGTACAGGGGTGCGCGCAATACTTCGTTGCACTTGACGCGGCCTGCCGCGCGGCCGGCTTTCTATAACGCCGCTTAGCATTCCGCGTCCGCGCGGCCCTGAACGGAAGGAACGCCCCTTGCATCCGGAACTCGCGACCCGCCTCGATTTCGTCGGCTACACCGCCGAAAAGCGCGCCCTGCTCGCGGACGCGCGCGATACCATCCTCGCCGCGATGCGTCCGGCGCTCGACCGGCTGTACGGCCAGATCGCCGCCTATCCCGAAACCGCGAACATGTTCTCGGGCCCGAGCCACATCGAAAAGGCCAAGCAGCTCCAGTCCGAACATTGGGGCCATCTCGCCGGCGCCGCGTTCGACGGGGACTATGTCGCCCGCGTCAAGCGGATCGGCGCCCGCCACGCGCAGATCGGCCTCACGCCGCAATGGTATATCGGCTCCTACGCGATCATCCTCGATTCGCTCATCCAGAGCATCGGCGCCGCCCCCGCCGGCCCGCGCCTCCCCTTCTTCCCCGCCAAGGCCGATCCCCGCTTCGATCAGCTCCGCGCGATCGTCACTGCCGCGCTGATCGATCTGGAGATGTCGGTCTCCATCTATTTCGAGCAGGAACAGGCCAGCCGCGCCACCGCGATGGCGGCGCTGCAGGAACGCGAAAAGTCGCTCGCCAGCCTGCTCGGCGCGATCAACGAGACGGTGGACGCGATCCGCACCGGTTCGCAGGAAATCGCCCAGGCCTCCACCGATCTCGCGCGGCGCACCGAAAGCAATGCCGCCAGCCTCGCCGAAACCGCCGCCTCGGTGCAGGAGATGGACCAGCGCCTCAAGGCCACCGCGCAGAGCGCCCGCCGCACCGTCGAGCGCGCGGACGGCGCCAAGGCCACCGTCGACACCGGCCGCACCATCACCGAACAGGCGGTGACCGCGATGGAGCGCGTCGCCGAAAGCGCCAAGGGCATCGACAATGTGATCGAAGGCCTCGACAAGATCGCCTTCCAGACGCGCGTCCTCGCGATGAACGCGGCGGTCGAAGCGGGGCGCGCCGGCGAGGCGGGCCGCGGCTTCGCGGTGGTCGCCGATCTCGTCTCGGCGCTCGCCATGCGCGCCGAGGAGGAGGCCGGCCGCGCCCGCGATCAGCTCACCGCAACGCAGGCCGATATCGTCACCGCGGTCGGCATGGTCGAGAAGGTCGATGGCGCCCTGTCCAACATCTCGGGCGACGTCGCGACGGTGAACGACCTCCTCACCCAGATGGCCAGCGACAACCAGGCCCAGGCCGGCGCGATCAGCGAAGTCTCGGCGACGATCGGCGAAATGGACCGCGCCACTCAGCAGAACGCCGCGATGGTGGAGGAAACCACCGCCGCCGCGCAGAACCTCGCCCGCGAAGTCGATCGCCTCGCCCGCCAGGCGAGCAGCTTCAACGACGCCGGCACCACCCCCGGCCAGGGCGCCCGCGCCACGGTGAAGGCGCTGGCGGCGATGGCGGGGTGATCGAGGGGCCCCTCGCTGCCCGTGTGCAGGAAGCGGGCATAACGTAAGCCTGAACGGAATGCCGCGGGGCGCCGTCCGCCCTGGCATACCGAACGCTGGCCTGCCCGCGCCCGTCCTCTTATGCCTGCGCGGGCATGCAAACCTCCCGCCCCATCGCGCGCCACGCGCTCCTTCTCTCCCTCCTCGTCCTCGCCGCCTGCAAGCCCGCCGCACCCGCGCCACAGCTTGTCGTCTGGGCGTGGGAGCGCCCGGAAGATTTGCGCTTCCTGCCCAAGGGCACCGAGATCGCCGTCCAGACCGGCTTCATCGAGCTGGCGGGTGACGGCTTCCTCGCCCGCGGCCGGCATTATCCTTTGCGAACCGATCAGCCGCCGAACACCGCGGTGGTCCATATCCAGATCGACGACAGCGTCCCCCTGCGCTGGACGCCCGCGCTGCGGGCGCGGGTTGCCGCTGCCGCGCTCAATCTCGCCCGGGTCGTGCCCACGCCGCGGGTCCAAATCGACTTCGAGGTTCGCCAGTCCCAGCGCCAGATCCTGGTCGACGTGCTGCGCGACGTTCGCGCCGGCCTGCCTCGCAAGATTCCGCTATCAATGACCGCCATCGCCAGCTGGTGTCAGGAAGATTGGCTCAACGCCCTGCCGGTCGACGAGATCGTGCCGATGCTGTTCCGCATGGGCCGCGGCGATCCGGCGATCCGCTCCCGGATCGAAGGCGGTAGCGACTGGTCGGAACCCGCTTGCCGAAAGGCACTCGCAATTTCCGCCGACACCCCCATTGCCCGCGCGCCGACAGGCCGTAGGATCTATTTGTTCGCACCGCGAAGCTGGACGCCCTCCACCTTCGACGCGGTACGCAAGCAGGTGGAGCAGTGGCGATGAAGCGCGGGTGGTCGTTCGCGGCGGTGATCGGCATTGCGATGCTGGCGGGGACGCAGGCATCGGGATCGGGCGGCGGGGATGGCCCGATCCTGGATTATGTCACCAGCCACGCGCTGCACCCGATCGACCGGGCCGCCTTCGCGGCGGGGCGGGTCGGCATCGTCAAGCCCAACGCGCCGGAGGCGGTTCGCTATCTCGACTGGCGGCTGCTGACCGGGCTGCGCACCGGCACGGACGCCGCAGAGGCGCTCGCCACCCCCTGTTGCGGTGACTGGCAGGACCTGACGGGGGTCTGGCTGGCGGCACGGCGGCAGGTGCCCGGCGTCGACACCGATATCTACTGGATCGCCACCGAACGCCCGGGACCGGACTACACGACAATCCCCACCTGCTTCGCCGATGCTTTCACCACCGCCACCGCGACGCTGAAGGCGCGCATCGCCGCCTATGGCGCCAGCTCCCCCTGGGTGCGTGCCTGGGTGGACGGGCAGGACGCCGTGTTCGAGGCGTGCAGCAAGCCCCACACCTCCCTGCCCCCGCTCGATCCCGCCGCCCCCGCCTGGCTGCGCGCCGATCGGCTGTACCAGCAAGCCGCGCTGGCGCTGTACGATGGCCGGCTCGACGATGCCGAAACGACGTTCGCCGCGATCGGCCGCGATCCCGCGTCGCCCTGGCAGAAGCTGGCGCTGTACCTCCAGACCCGTACCATCCAGCGCGCCGCGCGCACCACCCGCGATCCCGCCGCCTTCGCCCGGGCCCATGCCGCGATCGACACCCTCGCCGCCGCGCCGGACGGCACCTATGGCAAGGGCGAAGTGGAACGGATGCGGCAGGTGCTCGACTATGTCGAGAATCCCGCCGCGTTACGCGATCGGCTCGACCAGGCGCTCAACGAAAAGGCGCCGACGACCGACATCGCCGCCAAGTTCAAGGACTATTGGAGCCTGTCCGCCGACAAGCCCCACAAGCCCGAAACGGCGGACTGGATCGCGACGCTCGGCACCCGCAACCGCGCCGATGGGCTCACCCATGCCGTTGAACGCTGGCGGGCGACTCGCACCTCGGCCTGGCTGGTCGCTGCGCTCAGTCTCGTCGAGCCAAGCGACGCCACCGCCGCTGCTCTCACGCAAGCCGCCGATCGCGTCGCGGCCGACGATCCTGCCTGGCTCACCGCGCGTTACCATCTGCTGCGGCTGCGCATCGGCCAGGAGCCCGATGCGACGCTGCGTGGTCGGGTCGATGCGCTTCTGGCCCGCACGGATCTCACCCCGTCGGATCGCAACATTTTCCTATCCGTCCGCGCGCAGCTCGCCACCAGCCTCGCCGATTTCGCCGCCCATGCGCTGCGCCAGCCCTATTGCGTTTCGGGCGCCAGCGATTGCCTCGGCTATGCCTCAGCGATCAGCGCCGAGCAGCTCGGCCGGCGCGGGCAGGCCTGGGTCGGCCTGGGCAACGATGCACGGATGCTGATTGATCGCCTGCCGCTGCCCGATCGGCTTGCATTGGCGCGCATGGCCGAACTGCCCGCCGAACTCCGCCTCGATCTCGCGCTAACCAACTTCGTCCGCGCCGTACTGCTCCGCAACGAGACGGCAGTGGACGAAAGCGCGCGGACGCTCACCCCGCTTCTACCGCAGGTCCAAGCGGATTGGCGCCGGATCCTGCGCACGCGGCCGGGGCCGGAAAAGCGCTTCGCCGAACTGTTCGTGATGGCCAAGATCCCCAGCTTGCGCACCGATCTCGCCAATTACACGCGCCCCCATGGCCCGGAACCTTCGTTCGGCGGCTATTGGGACACTTGGCTGGTGCGGGCGCCGCGCAGGATGGCGCCGCCCGAATTTCCGCCCGCCAGCGCCTATGCACCTGGCAGCTGGTGGAATCCCGCCGCCGAGAACGGCTACGCCCGCTCCGATCTTGTCTGCGATAACAAGTGCGGCGGCGCTTTCCCGGTCCACATTGCCCCTTTTGCCCAACCGGTCCAGGCTGCGGCGCTGCGCGAACGCAACGCCTTCCGTACCCCCTCGGAGGTCGAAAAGGGCGGGACGATCGGCCTGACAGTATGGGACGAAGCACTCGCCTATGTCGCCGCGCACCCGCGCGATCCCCGTGCCGGTGAAGCGCTGTACCGGCTAAACCGCGTTGGCCGCTGGAGCACCAACACCAACCAGCTGAGCAAGCGCGCCTTCCGCCTGCTCCACGCCCGCTATCCAGGCACGATCTGGGCAAAGCGCTCGCCTTATCATTACTGAGATGTCGAGAAACGCGCTACGCAGTCTCTGCGTCTAGCCCTTTTCGTAATGGGCATCCGCCCATCGCTCCGAAAAGCAGCGGGCGCGTCCTGATTTCCCGGCAACGCAGACGGATAAGGTCACTCCCCCGCCCCTCTTTGGTCGGGAAGCGGCCCCCGCATCAAGTCCCTGCGGGCGGGGCCGGCGCTGCCGGTGGAACGGCCGGTGCGGCGGGGCCGGCCGGCGGCACTGCCGGCGGCACTGCGGGCGGCACTGCGGGCGGCGCTGCCGCTGGCGGCACTGCGGCGGGAGCCGCAGCTGCGGCCGGTGCGACAGCCCCGGCGTGTGTGGGCGCGGGGTCCGGTCCCGATCCCTGGTCCGTCGGCGCGGATTCGGCCCGCGGCGACGAACCGGATTTGAAGCGATAGGGCCGCGCGGTCGGGGCAAAGCCGATGCTGTTGCATGCCTTTTCGCGGATCTCCTGGCTGGTGGTCAGGTCCGCGCCCTTGCCGCTGAAGTTCAGCGCCACGCAATCCGCCGCGACGCCGCGCATCAGCATCAGGAAGGCGCGCGGGTTCACCGTGCCTTGGGCCAGATCCATGCCCTTCAACTCGTTCGGATTGTGGAACAGATCCTTCTCCGAAAGGCCCAGGCACGAAGCCGCCTGCAGGATCGTCATCGTGTCGGCGCGGAAACGCTCTTTCGTGCCTTGCAGATTGGTCGCCTTGCACTCGGTGCTGGTGCTGGCCACCGTCTCCAGCCCGCTGCGATAGCGCGCAAAGCCGACATGCAGGCCGCCGACGATGTCGCCCGCCGCGCCCACCGCCTTCCATGCGGCGCCCAGCACGTCGCCCTTGGTCACGTCTTCCAGGAACTTGCGCGCCTTGTCGGTGGGCAGCGCCGCCAGCATCACCTTCACGATCCGCGATTCGATCAGCGGTACGTTGCTTTCGAAATTCTCGAAGAAGCCGCTGCAATTCCGGTCGTCGGCGCTGGTGGGCGTCGGCACGGGGTTGGGAATGGGCGGCGTCTGGGATTCGTCGCGGGTCCAGCAGACCTTCTGGGTCGTGCTCGCATCGTACAGATCGGCCGCGGCGTGGTTGATCTCCTTCGCGGCACCGGCCAGCAGCTGGGCGAAGCCGTCGGCATCCTGGCCGTTCACCGTCGTCCGCCCGATATCGGCCGCCATCGCCAGGATGATCGTGGCGCGCAGCAGTTGCAGCTTCTTCGAATAGGATGCGTCGAAGGTCCGCTGGTCGAGCAGATAGCCGGGATAGCCGCCGCTGTGTCGGGTTTCCTTCACGATCATGGAACAAGCCGGCGTCAGCAGGATCGCTCCTGCCGCCAGCAGTGCCGTTGCGCGCTTCATTGCTTCCACCCCTAAATAAAGGTCGGTGCAGCGCAAAGCCACGGGCTGCCGTTACTATCTGGATAGGCTGTTTTTCTTCCGCTGGGCAAGTCGTTTCTTCGGCGTCTTCGCCGGCGGTGGCAAAGGCTCTGCGGACAGGTGGCGGAGGGCGCCTGCGCTTCCTATCTCCCCCTCTGGAAAACCATTCAGAACAAAGCTAGAACCCTCCCCTATGGCACTCACCACGATCCCGCAGCAAAGGTGTTCCGCATGCTGACTCACATAAGCGTCCGCGGCGCGCGCGAGCACAACCTCAAGGGCGTCGACATCGACATTCCCCGCGACACGCTGACGGTGATCACCGGGCTGTCGGGCTCGGGCAAGTCGAGCCTCGCCTTCGACACCATCTATGCCGAGGGGCAGCGCCGCTATGTCGAGTCGCTCTCGGCCTATGCGCGCCAGTTCCTCGAACTGATGCAGAAGCCCAATGTCGAGCATATCGAGGGCCTCAGCCCCGCCATCTCGATCGAGCAGAAGACGACCAGCCGCAACCCGCGCTCGACGGTGGCGACGGTCACCGAGATCTATGATTACATGCGCCTGCTCTGGGCGCGGGTGGGCGTGCCCTATTCCCCCGCCACGGGGCTGCCGATCAGCGCGCAGACGGTGAGCCAGATGGTCGACCGCGTGCTCGCGCTGCCCGAAGGCACAAGACTGCTGCTGCTCGCCCCCGTGGTGCGCGGGCGCAAGGGCGAGTATCGCAAGGAACTCGCCGAGTGGCAGAAGGCCGGCTTCAGCCGCGTCCGCATCGACGGCGAGATGTATCTGATCGAGGAAGCCCCGGCGCTCGACAAGAAGTTCAAGCACGACATCGAAGTGGTGGTCGATCGCCTGGTGGTGCGCGACGATATCGGCACGCGCCTGGCCGAGAGCTTCGAAACCGCGCTCAAGCTGGCCGAGGGGCTGGCCTATGTCGACCTGGTGGACACCACGGTGGAGGCGCTGCAGGGCAATGCGGTGCGCGAGGCGCCCCAGGCGTTCCGGGTGGAAGGCGACGCTCCCGCCGCTGAAAGCGAGGCCCCCAAGGCCAAGAAGGGGATGAAGAACACCGGCATCCCCGACAACCGCATCGTCTTCTCCGAGAAGTTCGCCTGCCCGGTCTCCGGCTTCACCATCCCCGAAATCGAGCCGCGGCTGTTCTCGTTCAACGCCCCCCAGGGCGCCTGCCCGGCGTGCGACGGCCTCGGCGAGAAGCTCGAGTTCGACGAGGACCTTGTCGTCCCCAACCACGATCTCAGCATCAAGAAGGGCGCGGTGGTGCCCTGGGCCAAGTCCAACCCGCCCTCGCCCTATTACATGCAGGTGCTGGGCAGCCTCGCCCGCGAGTTCGGCTTCAGCCTCGATACGCCGTGGAAGGACCTGCCCGGCGAAGTGAAGCTCATCATCCTCCACGGCACCGGCGGCAAGCCGGTCACCCTCACCTTCATCGACGGCCGCAAGAGCTACGACGTCAAGAAGCCGTTCGAGGGTGTGATCGGCAACCTCAACCGCCGCATGCTGCAGACCGAAAGCGCCTGGATGCGCGAGGAGCTGGGCAAGTACCAGGCCAGCCACCCGTGCGAGGTCTGCGGCGGCGCCCGCCTCAAGCCCGAGGCGCTGGCGGTGAAGGTGGCGGGGCAGGACATCGCCCATGCCACGCGCCTCTCGGTGGTCGACGCGCTCGCCTTCTTCCAGACGCTGCCCGAGACCTTCACGCCCCAGCAGCGCGAGATCGCCCGCGCGATCCTCAAGGAAATCGACGAGCGGCTCGGCTTCCTCAACAATGTCGGGCTCGACTATCTCAACCTCGATCGCACCTCGGGCACCTTGTCCGGCGGCGAGAGCCAGCGCATCCGCCTCGCCAGCCAGATCGGCAGCGGGCTGTCGGGCGTGCTCTACGTGCTCGACGAGCCGAGCATCGGCCTGCACCAGCGCGACAACGACATGCTGCTCGCCACCCTCAAGCGGCTGCGCGACCTCGGCAACACCGTGCTCGTCGTCGAGCATGACGAGGATGCGATCCGCACCGCCGACTATGTGATCGACATGGGGCCGGGCGCCGGCGTCCATGGCGGCGAGATCGTCGCCAAGGGCACGCTGGCCGAGGTGCTCGCCACCGAAGGCAGCGTCACCGCCGACTATCTCAACGGCACGCGCGAGGTCGCCGTGCCGCCCAAGCGCCGCAAGGGCAACGGCAAGAAGATCACGGTGCACAACGCCACCGCCAACAACCTCAAGGGCGTGACGGCGAGCATCCCGCTCGGCACCTTCACCTGCATCACCGGCGTCTCCGGCTCGGGCAAGTCCAGCTTCACGCTCGACACGCTCTATGCCTCGGCCGCGCGCCAGCTCAACGGCGCGCGCCTGCTCGCCGGCAAGCACGACAAGATCACCGGGCTCGAACATTGCGACAAGGTGATCGACATCGACCAGTCGCCGATCGGCCGAACCCCGCGCTCGAACCCGGCGACCTATACCGGCGCCTTCACCAACATCCGCGACTGGTTCGCCGGCCTCCCCGAGGCGCAGGCGCGCGGCTACAAGCCCGGCCGGTTCAGCTTCAACGTCAAGGGCGGCCGGTGCGAGGCGTGCCAGGGCGACGGCGTGCTCAAGATCGAGATGCACTTCCTCCCCGACGTCTATGTCACCTGCGACGTGTGCCACGGCGCGCGCTACAATCGCGAGACGCTGGAGGTGAAGTTCAAGGGCAAGTCGATCGCCGACGTGCTCGACATGACGGTGGAAGACGCGGTCGAGTTCTTCAAGGCCGTGCCCCCGATCCGCGACCGCATGGCGATGCTCGCCGAAGTCGGCCTCGGCTATGTCAAGGTCGGCCAGCAGGCGACGACGCTGTCGGGCGGCGAGGCGCAGCGGGTGAAGCTCGCCAAGGAACTGGCGCGCCGCGCCACCGGGCAGACGCTGTACATCCTCGACGAACCCACCACCGGCCTGCACTTCGAGGATGTGCGGAAGCTCCTGGAAGTGCTCCACGCGCTGGTGGAACAGGGCAACACGGTGGTGGTGATCGAGCATAATCTCGACGTCATCAAGACCGCCGACTGGATCCTCGACCTGGGGCCGGAGGGCGGCGTGAAAGGCGGCGAGATCGTCGCCGAAGGCACGCCGGAGCAGGTGGCGAAGGTGGCGGGCAGCTATACCGGGCGGTATCTGGCGCCGTTGCTTAAGCCGCGGGGGAAGGTAACAAACAGTTGAGCGACATCTTCCGGCTTTGGATGAGAGACATATGCACCTCAATGAAAACGCCTCCTCCGAGGGCAGCACGATTTTCTCCATCATAGATATTCAAAGCACAATAGACCTTCGTGAAATAAATATTCCTCATGAGGGGGCACTAATAAAGATTAGATTCGAAGGTAGATACTGCAATTTAACAATTTTCAATGACGATTCTGCCGTAAAGAATCATCAATTTGAAATTGACCAGCAACCACCTTTTGTGTGTATAATTGGTATAATTTTAAGCGGAAAAAATCTAATCAAATTGGTGGTCAATTCAGGACGTCCGGACAGAGCCATCTCTAGCTATAATTATACTGATAATATAAACAAGTTGGGAGACATGAGTAGAGCCGACAGACGGCGAAACTTCATAAAACTGTACAAATCCGATATTGCGAAATTTATTTCTTCTAGAACTTGTGCAGCGAAATCTCAATATGATCAGTTGCTAGAACTACGCACCTTAGTTGAAGAAGGAAAACTCCACCATCTTGAGGGCTGCGCGAACATAATAAGAAAATTATTAGGCTCCAAGGACAGAATATTGCTAGATATTTGCGCCCTAAAAAATAGGACTATCGAAGTATCAACTTCCCCAATCGTAACCCCCCCTAAGCGCCCCGGTAACAAATTCTCCGTTTCATTGGCGAAGGGCTCAAGCGAGCGATTCCCCGTTAAGGTAAATTTAGAGGCCTGGCTTGGCATTAACTCTTGCATCGTCGCAGGACATGACTATTCAAATCAGAACCTCATAGACTCAATTGGCAATAAAATTGGCGCGCATAATGATAGAGAGCTTGGAAACCTCTTAAGTTACTTACAAGAACTTAAAATATCAAATATCGATTACGTTTCGAAACTTATCCACTCCCTATCTTCGGCTTTATTAGAAATTATCGATGAAAATGAATGGGTTTTACAAACCTAGAATACATCATTCCGGTAATGCCAAATTTAGAAATTTGAAAACTCAAAGACTTTGCTGATCTTTTGGAAATTTTCACGAAGACGCCCGTGCCTGCTTCGCCTATGCCGCGCGTGCCGTCGATCATACGGTGGTCCGCGCCGCTTGATGCTACGGCGATGGGAATTCCGGGGATACTATATCCAACTCAGGCTACGCCGATGCCGCTTCCCTTGACGCTTCGCCTCTTACTCCGCATCTTCCTCCCATGACCTCGCGCATCACCATCGACCCGCAAGTCTGCGGCGGCCGGCCGATCGTTGCCGGTACCCGGATGCGCGTCAGCGATGTGCTGGATGCGCTGGCCGATGGCGTCAGCGTCGAGGAACTGCTCACGGACTTTCCCTATATCGTCCGCGAAGACGTCCATGCCTGCCTCGCCTATGCCGCGCGTGCCGTCGATCACACGGTGGTGCGCGCCGCTTGATGCGGCTGCTGGTCGATGCCCAGCTTCCGCCCGCGCTCTGCGGATGGTTCGAAGACCGTGGCCTCGCAGCGGCGCATGTGCGCGACCTGCTCGGCGGCCAGACGCCGGACCGCACGATCCACGACCATGTCGAAGCCCATGCGCTGATCCTCGTCACCAAGGACGACGACTTCCTGCTGCGCTATCCGCCGGTGCGCTCGCGGCTGCTCTGGCTGCGCTGCGGCAACATCAGCAATCGCGGCCTTCGGCTCTGGCTCGATCCGCTGTGGCCGGTCATCGAAGCGCGCCTCGACGAAGGCGAGCGGGTGATCGAAGTGCGCTGATCCCTTCGTCGAGATCCCTCCCCGTGCTCCTGCGAAAGCAGGAGCCCAGAGTCACAAGGGCGGTCCTACGCAACCCTAGGCTCCTGCTTTCGCAGGAGCACGGTGTGGGGCGGCCGAAGCCAACGCTTCTTCGCGCCTTCCCTTCTTCGCGCCTCCGCGCCTCCGCGCGCAAAACCCTTCTTCCTTCTCCCTGTTCGCGATATCCTCCGGCCATGCCCGAGGACGACTCCGACATCCCGGACTCCGATTACGCGCCGCCGGGGCCGATCCCCTCGCCGGAAGCCTATGACGCATGGTTTCGCGCCAAGATCGAGAAGGCGCTCGCCGACCCCAGACCCAGCATCCCGCACGAAGTCGTGATGGCGCAGGTGCAAGCGATCCTCGACCGGCACAAAAAGCCGCACGACTGACGCCCGCATGCCCCACCTCCCCACCAACCCCGCCCATCTCGGCCGCGCCGCCAGCGCCACCGTCGAGCCCGACTTCACCGGCCCCGACTGGTTCGAGGCCTATGCCGCCCGCCATGAAGCGGATGGGCAGGAGGGCCGGCTGGTCTCGCAGTTCGCCTTTTCGGAACGCTGGGATTCGTGGGAGATGCACCCGCACGGCGCGGAACGCGTGATCTGCACCCAGGGTGCCTGCACGCTCCACCAGGAACATGCCGACGGCAGCACCGAAAGCGTAGCGCTCGCTCCCGGCGATTACGCCATCAACGCGTCTTCCGGGGTCCCCGCAACGTAGTACGTTGCGGGGTGGCGGGCACCTGGCACATCGCCGATGTCGCGCCGGGCGAAAGCTGCACCGCGATCTTCATCACCCCCGGCATGGGCACCACGCACCGCCCGCGCTGAGCGGTGCCGGCGGCGTCTCCCCCCGCATCCCCCGCACCCTCCCGCCGCGCGGCTCCCCCCCCCTCTCCCACCAGGCAAGAGGGGTTTGCCTGCCCGGCTCCCGCTCCCCCTGTGGGAGAGGGAGGGAGCGCCGAAGGCGCGGAAGGGTGAGGGGGACAGCGATGCCGAGGGACACCACCCCCGAAAAAAGAACAAACAGAAAACAAAACGCTTTCCTACAGCCCCGCTTCCGGCATATCTGGCGAGTCGGCTTGGGCTTTCCAGGAGACGCACGATGACCGACTCTGCCGACCTTCTCACCCTGCATCCCGATGGCGACGACCTGCATTCGCTCGATATGCTGGCGGACAAGGGGCCGCTGCCCACCCGCGCGCCGCGGCATGATGGCTGGACGCCGGTCAAACAGCGCAAGTTCCTCGAAATGCTGGCGGAGGGGCACACCATCACCAATATCTGCCACGCGCTCGGCATGTCGGTCACCGCCGCCTATGCGCTGCGCCGCTCGGCGCGCGGGGCGGCGTTCGCGCTCGGCTGGCAGGCGGCGCTGCTGCTCGCGCGCGAACATCTGGCCGACAAGCTGCTCGAACGCGCGGTGCATGGCAGCGTCGAGACGATCACGCGGCCCGATGGCTCGTGCATCACTCGCCAGCGCCACGACAACCGGCTGGCGATGCACATGCTCACGCGGCTCGATCGGCTGTCGGAGCGCGAGAGCGGCCCGGCCGATCATGCCGCCGCCCGGCTCGTCGCGGGCGAGTTCGAACCGTTTCTCGATCTGGTCGAGCAGGAAGGCGGCGCGGCGCGCGCCGGGCTGTTCCTCGCCCGCCGGCTGGGGGCCGAGGGCGTGGACGGCGCGGCCGACGATCTCGCCCCCGTCCGCCTGCTCGCCCGCGCCGATGCCTGGCTGCGCACCCGCGCCGATCCGGCGGCGGGCGACGCGGTGGCGATCGCCGATCTCGATCCGGCGCAGCGGGCGGGCTGGACGGCGGAGCAATGGGCGCGGGCCGAGGCGGCGGGCCTGCTCACCCTCGCGCCGCCGCCCCCGGCGGAAACCGTGCACGAGCCTAAACTTCCTAAACTTTACGCGTGCGACAATCCCAGTGGCGATCCGGTGTGGTGGAACAGCGCGGCGCAGGAATGGCGCACCAGCTTCCCGCCGCCCGACGATTTCTACGGCGAAGAGGAGGGCCATTATGGCGAGGAAGGCTATGCGCGCACGCTGACGCTCGAGGAAGAGGACGTGATCGAAGCCCCGATCCGCGCCGAACTGGCGGCGCGCCGCGCCCGCGAGGCCGAACTGCGCGACGCCTTTTTCGCGGAAGAGGAAGCGGCGGCGGAGGCGGAAGCGGCGGAAGCGGCAACGGAGGCGTATGGCGCGGAAGAGGCGGAAGAGGCGAAGGAGCCGGAGCATTCGGACCCGCTCTTCCCCTGTGGGAGCAGGAAGGAGGAGGGGGAAATCGGCGCCCCCGCCACGGCCCTGCCCTTGCCGGCGGCATCCGCCGATGCTCCCGCGCGCAAAAGAAAGTCCGGCGGCGCGTCCGGTCCCGGAAAAAGCCGCGGAAAACCGGGCGTCGGCGGCGCGCGCGGCAGGTCCCGCAAAGCGCCCGCCCTGCCGCAGGGGCGGTCGGCGCCATTGCATTCGGGGGGGCATGCGCCCACATAGGGGCTGCTACAGTCGCAAATCGACGGTTATTGGTGCTTTGCGGCTCCGCTTTCCTTCCATCCCTGCCCCTGAAGCGCGAGGTCCGCCCGCACGGGGCGCGCCGACAATGTAAGGAAACGCTATGAGCATCACCGGAACCGTCAAATTCTTCAACGCCGACAAGGGCTATGGCTTCATCGCGCCGGATACCGGCGGCAACGACGCCTTCGTCCACATCACGGCGGTGGAACGCGCCGGCATGATCACGCTGCAGCAGAACCAGCGCGTGACCTATGAGCTGGAACAGGATCGTCGCGGCAAGATGGCCGCGGTGAACCTCCAGTCGGCCGACTGACCTGAAATGCGAACGGCGGTCCCATCCGGGGCCGCCGTTTTCACATGTCCTTCTTTCCTCCAGCGCCGAGAGAGAGCCCGCCGATGACCGAAATCGAACTGTTCCGCGCCCGCGCCGATGAAGCCGGGTCCGCCGCCGCCCAGAGCGATCTCGACAATGTCCGCGACCGCCATCTCCGCGCCCAGGCCGCCTGGGAAGCCATGGCCGTCCGCGCCGAGCGCGTCGCCACCCAGCGCGCGCTCAACGAAGCCGAAAAAGAGGCGCGCGCCGTCGCCTGTTGATGCCGTTCAGCGCGGCGCGGCGGCTGCCGCCAGCCGCGCGATATCGGCATGCAGCGCGTCGATCTTGGCGTGCAGTTCCTCGATCTGCGCCTCGGCGCGCAGGTTGGTCTCATAATCGAGCCGCGCCTCCAGCCGGTCCTTGGCCGCCTGTCGGTTCTGGCTCATCATGATGATCGGCGCCTGCAATGCCGCGAGCATCGACAGCATCAGGTTGAGGAAGATGAACGGGAACGGGTCGAAGGCGTGCGCCGCCAGGATGACGGTGTTGAGCACCGCCCAGGCGCCGAGGAACACCCCGAAGCCGATGATGAACCCCCAGGATCCGCCGACCGCCGCAACCCGGTCGGCAAGGCGCTCGCCGAAGGTCAGGCGTTCGTCGAACACCGTGTTGAGGTCCCGCGACGCGCCGCCGATCCGGCGCAGGTCGTTCAGGAAACGAATGGCTGCATTCATGGGAACACCTCACTGCCGACCGGCCGCCCTGGGGCCGGTGCGCAAGGTGATCGGCAACGATCAGATCAGCGCGGCGGCGGCCCTGGACGGCGCGGTCGGTCTACTTTGATCGTTGCTTGGCATGGTTCCTTCTCGGATCCGTTGGCGAATGGCCGCACCTTCGGCGGGGCCGGACGCCAGATGGCCCCGGCCCCGCCCGGTGTCAACCGAAGGCGGCGGCATGGATGTGCCGCGATGCGACGAACGGCGTCGCCGGTCAGTCGGGCTTCTTGGCGACGGCAACCAGCGCCGGGCGCAGCAGCCGGTCCTTGATCAGGTAACCCGCCTGGATCTCCTGCACCACGGTGCCGGGCTCCTTGTCGGCCACCGGCATTTCCATCATCGCCTGGTGCTTGTTGGGATCGAGCATCTCGCCCAGCGCGACGATCTTGGAAATGCCGTTGCGGCCGAACACCGCCTCCAGCTCGCGGCCAGTGGCTTCCAGGCCGGTGACGAGACCCTTCAGCTTCTCGTCCTCGCGCAGCTCGGCCGGAATGGCCTGCAGCGCCCGTCCGAGATTGTCGGCCACGGACAGGATGTCGCGAGCGAAATTGGTCGCGGCATAGGCGCGGGCGTCCGCCACTTCCTTCTCGGTCCGGCGGCGGAGGTTCTGCATGTCGGCCTGGACATAGAGATGCGCCTGCTTGGCCTCGGCCAGCTGCGCCTCCAGTTCGGCGACACGGTCGTGCTCCGCCACTTCCGGTGCTGCCTGCGCGGTCTCGTCGCGCAGCGTTTCGCCCTGGGTCGGTTCGGTATTTTCAGTATGTTCGGACATGGTTCCCTGTTTTCTTCAGGCCAGCAAACGGGCCAATGTGGCCGCCGTGAAATCCACCATGGGCACGACGCGGGCATAGTTCAACCGCGTCGGCCCGATCACGCCGACAACGCCGACGACGCGGCCGTCCATCGATCGCACCGGCTTGGCGATGACGGAGGAGCCGGAAAGCGCGAACAATTTGTTTTCCGATCCGATGAAGATCCGTGCCGCTTCGCCTTCCCGGGCGCTGTCGAGCAGGCGGGCGATCTCCTCCTTGCCCTCCAGCTCGTCGAGCAGCTGGCGGACGCGATCGAGATCCTCGGCGGCGGCGGCATCGATCAGCCGGGCCTGGCCGCGCACGATCAGCACCGGGCGCCGCCCGCTGTCCTCGCTCCACACCGCCAGCCCACGCTCCACCAGATCGGCGGCGGCGGCGTCCAGTGCCGCCTGCTGGCTGCGCAACTCGCGCTCGATGCGACCCCGCGCCTCCGCCAGGGTGAGCCCGGCGAGCGTCGCGCTCATATAGTTGGCGGCGCGCTGCAGCGACATCGGGTCGACGCCGCCGGGCAGCTCCACCACCCGGTTCTCCACCAATCCGTCCTCGCCCACCAGCACGGCCAGCGCGCGGTCCTGGCTCAGGGGCACGAAGCCGAACTGGCGCAGCACGGTCTCGGCCTTGGGCACCAGCACCAGCCCGGCACAGGCCGAAAGCCCGGACAGCGCCGCCGTGGTGCCGGCGATCGCATCCTCCACCGGCCCGCCCCGCCCAGCCCGAGATTCGATCGCCGCGCGCTCCTCGGCGGAGGGTTCGCTCGCCTGCATCATGCCGTCGACGAACAGGCGCAGCCCGCTCTCGGTCGGCATCCGTCCGGCGCTGGTATGTGGTGCGGCGAGCAGGCCCAGCTCTTCCAGATCCTGCATCACGTTGCGGATCGAAGCGGGGGACAGGTTGAGCGTGGAGATGCGCGAGATGGTACGCGATCCCACCGGCGCGCCGCTGTCCAGATAGGATTCCACCACGATCCGGAACACGTCCCGGGCCCGGTCGGTCAGCTCGTGGATCGGCGGGGTGATCATGGCTGGTACAATCTAGGCAGGCCCGGGTGCCCGCTTCAAGGCCGCGCACCGATCAGGCTGGCGATCGGCAGCAGGTCCGGCGCCGATCCAAGGGCATCGGCCATGCGCTGGTTCCGTTCGCGATCGCAACCGAAATAATAGGAAAGCGCCCGGTGCCCCGCCTTGCCGTCCCACTGCACCTCCACGCTCGGCAGATCGGTCGCCGCCTGGCCGCAGCCGGGCTCGCCTGGGGCGATGCGCACCGTCCCACTACGCGGCCGATAGGGAGCGAGCCGGGCGAGGAAAGCCTCATATTGCGCCGGCGTTACCCGAAAGTCGCGCACCCCGGTGACGGCGGTGTGGCGCTGCCCCTCGAATGTCCCCGTCCCGTCCGGCCGCACCGTCACGGTATAGACCGGGCATGCGCCGAAACAGGGGCTGGTGGTGTAGCGGAGCATTTCGCCCCGCACGATCGGCATGGGCGCCTCGGCGGTCGGCGGCGGAGCGGGGCGTGCGGGCGTGGCGGGTGCCGGCCGCGGGGCGGTAACGGGCGCCCTCCCCTGCGGAATGCACCCGCTCAGCGCAATCGTGCTCACCAAAGCTGCAACCAACACGCGCATTCGTGTCTTTCTCCCAAGCATGTGCGACACTGGCGGAACGCGCCTGCCCGGTCTAGGTGCCCGGTTCGACCTTTCAGGAGAATGAAGCAGATGCGCCCATCCGGCCGCGCCCCCGACGAAATGCGGGAAATCACCATCACCCCGAACTTCACCCGCCACGCCGAAGGTTCGGTGCTGATCGGCTTCGGCGACACCCGCGTGCTCGTCACCGCCAGTGTCGAAGAGCGTGTGCCGCCGTTCCTGCGCGGCAAGGGCGAAGGCTGGGTGACGGCCGAATATGGCATGCTCCCCCGGGCCACCCATACCCGCGGCCAGCGCGAAGCGGCCAAGGGCAAGCAGTCCGGCCGCACCCAGGAAATCCAGCGGCTGATCGGTCGCTCCCTCCGGGCGGTCACCGACCTCAAGCTGCTCGGCGAGCGCCAGATCACGCTCGATTGCGACGTGCTCCAGGCCGACGGCGGCACTCGCACCGCGGCGATCTCCGGCGCCTGGGTGGCGCTGCGCCTCGCGGTCGACAAGCTGATGGCGGCGGGCGCGATCACCACCGATCCGATCCTCACCCAGGTGGCGGCGGTCAGCTGCGGCATCTACCAGGGCACGCCGGTGCTCGACCTCGACTATCCCGAAGATTCGGCGGCCGATGCCGATGCCAACTTCGTGCTGCTCGCCAATGGCAACATCGCCGAGGCGCAGGCCACCGCCGAGGGCGCGACCTATGACGAGGAAGGCCTGCTGCGCCTGCTCCGCCTCGCCCGCATCGGCTGCGGCCGCATCTTTGACGCGCAGCGAAAGGCGATCGCATGAGCGGCGAGGGCGACGCGCCCCAGGCGATCCGCAAGCTGGCGCCCGGCCGGCTGGTGATCGCCAGCCATAATGAAGGCAAGGTGCGCGAGATCCGCGAACTGCTCGGTCCCTATGGGATCGAGCCGGTCTCGGCCGCCGAGCTCGACCTTCCCGAGCCGGAGGAGACCGGCACCAGCTTCGTCGCCAATGCCGAGCTGAAGGCGCTGCAGGCGGCCGACCTGTCCGGCCTGCCTGCGCTGGCCGACGATTCGGGGCTCTGCGTCGAGGCGCTGGGCCTTTCGCCCGGCATCTATTCGGCGCGTTGGGGCATGGCCGCGCCGGGCATGGACGGGATCGAACCCGTCGCGCCGTTCGAAGGTCGCGATTTCGGCCTCGCGATGCGCCGTGTGCAGGAAAAGCTGGAAGCGCTGCCGCCGGAAACCAGCCGCGCCGCGCACTTCGTCTGCGCCCTCGCGCTCGCCTGGCCGGATGGGCATGTCGAATGGTTCGAGGGCCGGGTGCACGGCACCCTGGTGTGGCCGCCGCGCGGGACTCAGGGCTTCGGCTATGATCCGATGTTCGTGCCGCAAGGCCATGCCATGACGTTCGGCGAAATGGATCCAGTCGAAAAACATGCGATGAGCCACCGCGCCGATGCATTCGGGCAGTTGGTCGCCGCGGTTTTCTGACGATATTTGCGTCCAACCTGGCACATATTCGCGATTGCGAAGGTTTAAGCCCGCGTAAGCACGACCATGTGTTGATCCGGTGACGGCAGTTGCCTTAAGCGTGGGCAACGATGGAGGACAAATTGGGGGCGCATCGCACCACGTTATTCGACGAAGTCGACGCGCGGCTCAGCGATATCAAGCGGCTATTCACGCAGCTTGCCGGCCAGGCGGAGCCCGCGTCTTCCGGCGCGGCGCTGCCGCCGATCGGCCGGCTCGAAATCGCGCGGCTGCTGCTCCACAGCCGCGCGCTGCTCGAACAGGAAGTCGCCGCGGATCTGTTCGCTGATCCCGCGCTCAACATCCTCATCACCCTGTACGTCGCCGGGGGCGAGGGGACCGACGTCTCCACTTCCGCCGCCTGCACCGCGGCCGGTGTGCCCACCACCACCGCGCTGCGCTGGATCAACGCGCTGGCGGAACGCCGGATGATCGACAAGCGCAACCTGCCCAGCGATCGGCGTTTCACCTATCTCGAGCTCTCGGCGCAGACGCGCGCGGCGCTGGATCGCTATTTCGATCTTATCCTGGATCGCGTGAGGGCCCGGCTGCAGCCCTGATTCCGTATTTGCTGCTGAGCCGCTCCAGCGTCAGCGACAGGTGCGCCGCCTCGGCGTCTTCCCCCACCCGGTCGAGCAACGCGATCGCGTCCACAAGGTGCCTGCACACCGTCTCGATCCCGTCGCCCCGTTTGTTCATTGTTCAATCATCCGCGTACCCTTATGTCCACATTGGATTATTTGTGGTGGCGCGGACAAGTCAGGAATAATCCCGGTGCGGGACAGGCAAGCAATGTTGTTCCGGGGTTGGAACGCGATTGGTAATTGCGCCGATAAGTTCAATTTGGATATGAGGCCGGTTCCCCCTTGCTAGGAACTGCCGGTGACACCGCTCTCTACGCTCATCGAGCGCGCTGAAGCGATTTACCTGACCCATGGTGCAGGCAGTGCCGCCTATCTGCTCGAGCAGATCGAGGCCGCGATCCGCGATGGGACGCCGGTGCAGCGCATCCGCGAACTGGATCACATCCTGCAGCTCATCGAATATCGCGAACGTACCCTGGCGGTCTACGGCCGGGGCTGAACGGGGATGCGGCGGCGCTGGCCGCGTGCAGGGGTCGGCGATCGGGAGGGATCGCTCGCAGCGGCGGTGGTGGATAGGGATGGATTCGAACCACCGTAGGGCGAAGCCCGGCAGATTTACAGTCTGCTGCCTTTAACCACTCGGCCACCTATCCATGGAGACCGCCGCTTGCGAGCGAGGGCGGCCCAATGCCGCAGCCACGCGCCCCTGTCAACGCCTTGCGCAGCACGATTTGCATGCATAGCGTCCGCCGCTGCGTTTCAAGGGGGTTTCATGCGCCGTTCCATCACCGTCATCACCGCCGCGTTGCTCGCCGCCGCGCCGATCGCCGCCCAGACGGTGCCCGCCGCCGCGCCCACCGATCGCATCGTCGATCAGGGCACCAACCATTCCGAAGTGATGCGAATCGCGCAGTATCTCACCGATGTGATCGGGTCGCGGCTCACCAACTCGCCTGGCATGCGCAAGGCCGAGGATTGGACGCAGGCCAAGTTCCGCGAATGGGGCCTCGCCAATGTCCACAAGGAAGGCTTCGATTTCGGCCGCGGCTGGTCGAACGAGCGGCTGTCGGTGCGCATGGTCGCCCCCCGCCCGCTCCAGCTGGTCGCAGCCCCGCTCGCCTGGACGCCGGGCACCAGCGGCCCCGTGCGCGGCGAAGTCGTGCTGGCGCCGATGGCCGATCCGTCCGCCTTCGCCGCGCTGAAGGGCAAGCTGCGCGGCAAGATCGTGCTGCTCACCGAGCCGAAGGAGATCAAGGACGCGCTCCAGCCGCCGTTCAAGCGCTGGACCGACGCCGAGCTTGCCGAGCGCAACTATTATGATCTGCCCAACAGCGAACCCGCATCCGGCAACTATGCCGCCCGCTTCGCCTTCGCCGCCAAGCGCGACGCGTTCCTGAAGGAGGAAGGCGCGCTCGGCTATGCCACCATGTCCAGCCGCAACGGCAAGCTGGTCCACGGCCAGAACAGCCAGTTTCAGGTCGGCCAGTCGGGCCTGCTGCCGGGCATCGAGATCGCCGCCGAGGATTATCGCCGCCTCGCGCGTCTGGCGAAGATGGGCGCCAAGCCCGAGCTGGAAATCGATGCCGCCAGCCGCTTCGACGACAGCGATACCAAGGCCTATAACATCCTCGCCGACATCCCCGGCACCGATGCCAAGGCCGGCTATGTCATGGCCGGCGCGCATCTCGATAGCTGGGCCATGGGCGACGGCGCGGCCGACAATGCCGCCGGCTCGGCGATGGTGATGGAAGCTGCCCGCATCATCAAGGCTTCGGGGATCCGCCCCAAGCGCACCATCCGCTTCGCGCTCTGGGCCGGCGAGGAACAGGGCCTGCTCGGCTCGATGGCCTATGTAGAGAACCATATCGCCCGTCGTCCGGTCGATCCCAGCGCCACCGGCATCGTCCGGTACCTGACGTGGAGCGACGCCTTCCCGATCACCCCGGGCCCCGATCACGCAAAGCTCGCCGCCTATTTCAATCTCGACAATGGTTCGGGCAAGATTCGCGGCATCTATGCGCAGGGCAACACGGCCGCGATGCCGATCTTCGAGCAATGGTTCGCTCCCTTCCGCGCGATGGGCGCCACCAGCGTCTCGGCGCGGCGCACCGACAGCACCGACCATGTGTTTTTCGATGCAGTGGGCATTCCGGCGTTCCAGTTCATCCAGGATCCGCTCGACTATGGCTCGATGGTGCACCATACGGACGTCGACACGTTCGATCATCTGAAGGCCGACGATCTGCGCCAGGGCGCGATCATTCTCGCCGCGTTCCTGGTCAACGCCGCCAACAGCGATCAGCCGCTGCCGCGCGCGCCGCTTGCGACCGCGCCGACGCCGGCCGATCGATTCTATCCTTTCCCCTCGGAGGCCGCTCACTGATGAAACGTCGCGGACATCGTCCCAGCCAGGCACCGGCATCGCGGCCCCGCTTCTACGGCCGCCACGCGGTGCTGGCCGCGCTCGCCAATCCCGAACGCACCGTGCGCAAGATCTGGGGCACGCGCGAGGCGCTGTCCGCGCTCGATCTGCCGCCGGTCATTCCGATCACCTATGCCGATGTCGCCGATCTCGGCCGCCTCGTCCCTGCCGACGCGCCCCACCAGGGTCTCGTCGCCGAAGTCGAGCCGCTCGAGGAAATCTGGCTGGGCGATCTGCTCGATCAGGGCGCGGAGGATCAGCGCCCGCTGCTCGTGCTCGATCAGGTGACCGATCCGCACAATGTCGGCGCGATCCTGCGCTCGGCCGCCGCCTTCGATGCGCTCGGCATCGTCACGCAGGACCGCCACGCGCCCCCCGAAACCGGCACCCTCGCCCGCTCGGCGGCGGGCACGCTGGAAGTAGTGCCGTGGGTCCGCGTGGTGAACCTGTCGCGCGCGCTCGACGAGATCGCCGAAGCCGGCTTCTGGCGCGTCGGCCTCACCGGCCATGCCAAGGGCACGCTGAAGGACGTGGCGAACCAGGGCCGCATCGCGCTGGTGCTCGGCTCCGAAGGCGAAGGCATGCGCCAGAACACCGAAGCGCATTGCGACGAACTCGCCCGCCTCCCGATCTCGGCCAAGGTGGAAAGCCTCAACGTCTCCAACGCCGCCGCCGTGGCGCTCTATGCGGTAACGACGCGCGGGTAAGGCCGGGGTGCGCTGGCAGAAACGCATGCTGCGTCACCCCGTCATCCCGGCGGAAGCCGAACGCTGCCCGTCCTCCGTCCGCGAGGACCGGCGGCCCTGCCCGGAGCAAGCGTGACCGACACCCGCCCCATCCTTACCGATACTGCATTCGAAGAAGCGGCCCGCTATGTCGACGAACGCTGGTGGATGACGGGCGAGAACCTCATCCATGTCCCGGCGGTGATGAACGTCGAAGGCTGGAAATATTATGGCAGCCCGGGCAATCTCTTGCTTACGCCCGCGCAGCGCATCTTGATGATGTGGGCCGATATCGTGGGGCAGGTCAGCAACGGCGGCTTCACCCAATATGTCGAGAATTACGCCGACGATCTCGCGCTGGGGGTCGCCGCCGTCGATGCGCTGGAGTGGCCCGAGCTGCGCGAACGCTTCGCCCGCGCCATGGAGGAACAGGCGGGCGACACGCGCGCGCCGAAATGGGTCGGCCCGGTCGCGTTGACCGACGATCCCGAGAAATGGCGCGCCAGTCGCAAGCGGCTGATCCGCCACCTCGCCCGCCGGGGCAAGCCGTGGTGGAAGCCGACGAGCAAGGCCAGTCTGGCATTCGTCGAGCAGCTCTATCCGGAATGGCGGCTGGAGCTGGAATATCAGCGCGCGGTGTTCTCCGGGAAGCTGCGCAGCGGCGGCGAACGGCTGTTCGATTTTGTGCCGCCGCCGACGCACGAAGCGGACGCGTTCGATAGCTGGTTCTACGCGGACAGCACCAAGGCGGCATCGATCACCTATGTCGGCGCTTACCTCCTGAAGGTCCGCGACCAGCTTTATCGGCGGGCCTGAGGTAGGTGCCTGCCCGCAAGCGGCAGCCAAGCATCGCGCCGCGCATTGTATCGGCCGGTCTGCGCCCGCCTTGCCCCATGCCGCTGCCCGCCGGATGGCCCTGGCAGCGCCGGGCAAGGCTGATAAGCATGTCCGCTACCACCGCAGAGGAAGCTGCCATGTCCCACTATGTCGTCCTGTTGCGGGGCATCAATGTCGGCGGGCATCGCCGGGTACCGATGCAGGCGCTTCGGGCGCTCGCTGCCGAACTCGGCTGCCGCGATGCGCAGACCTATGTGGCCAGCGGCAATCTCCTATGTACAAGCGACGAACCGGCGCACCGCGTCGAGGCGGCGTTCGAGCGCGCCCTCGAAGCCCGCTTCGGCTTCGCGGTCGACGTGGTGGCGCGGTCCGCCGCGCAATGGGCGGACTATCTCGACAGCAACCCGTTCACTGCCGAAGGCGAGCAGACACCCAACCTCGTCATGCTCTGCATCGGAAAACAGCCTGCGACATCCGAAGACGCCGCCACCCTGCAGGCTCGGGCCGGCGACAACGAACGTGTCGTGCTGCAGGGCGACGCGCTCTGGCTCTATTTCGGCGACGGATCCGGCCGATCGAAAATGGGGGTCGGCCCCTCCAGCGGCGTCTGGACCACCCGCAATTTGCGGACGGTGCGCAACCTCGCGGCGATGCTCGCGTAGCGCACCATTCGCCGCCTTCGGCAGCGCGACGAGAGCCAGCCGCGCGGGCGGTCTTTCCTACACACGCCTTGTTCTGTATATGTACTCACTGTTCGGGTGAATGGGGAGAGTAAAGGATTTACATCTACACAATGACAGTGCGGCGGACTTCGCACAGCTACACCTCGCAAGCTTGCTGATGGCGCTATCTATCGCGATCCTAAACTTCCTAAACTTAGGCCACACAAGTCGGATGGTTTAGTCAAGGAATTCACAATGCCTCAGCAGCAGCGTTTCGAGGATCTCGTCCCCGCGCCCGCCGGCCGATTCGACGGCATCGCCCGGCCGTACACGCCGGAGGATGTCGCCCGGCTGCGCGGTTCGCTGCCGGTGGAGCACACCCTCGCCCGCCGCGGTGCGCTCAAGCTGTGGGAGCTGCTGCGCACCGAGGATTATGTCCATGCCCTCGGCGCGCTCTCCGGCAACCAGGCGATGCAGATGGTCCGGGCCGGGCTGAAGGCGATCTATCTGTCGGGCTGGCAGGTCGCGGCGGATGCCAATACCGCCGGGCAGATGTACCCCGATCAGTCGCTCTACCCGGCCAATGCCGGGCCGGAGCTGGCGCGGCGGATCAACGCGACGCTCCAGCGCGCCGACCAGATCGAGCATATGGAAGGCGGCGCGACCCGCGACTGGTTCGCCCCGATCGTCGCCGATGCCGAGGCCGGCTTCGGCGGGCCGCTCAACTGCTTCGAGATTATGAAGGCGTACATCGCCGCGGGTGCCGCGGGCGTGCATTACGAGGACCAGCTCGCCAGCGAGAAGAAGTGCGGGCATCTCGGCGGCAAGGTGCTGATCCCCACTCAGGCGCACATCCGCAACCTCGATGCGGCGCGGCTGGCGGCGGATGTGTGCGGCGTGCCGACGGTGATCTGCGCCCGCACCGATGCGGAATCGGCCAAGCTGATCACTTCGGACGTCGACGAGCGGGACCATGCGTTCCTCACCAGCGAGCGGACCCCCGAAGGGTTCTTCCGCCTCAAGGAGGGGACGGGCGTCGACCATTGCATCCAGCGCGGGCTGGCGTTCGCCCCGCATGCCGACCTGCTGTGGTGGGAAACGTCGAAGCCCAATCTCGACGATGCCCGCCGCTTCGCCGAGGCGATCAAGAAGGCGCATCCCAACAAGATGCTGGCGTATAACTGCTCGCCCAGCTTCAACTGGGAGAAGAACCTCGACAAGGACGACATCGCCCGCTTCCAGCGCGAGATCGGCGCGATGGGGTACAAGTTCCAGTTCGTCACCCTCGCCGGCTTCCACAGCCTCAACTACGGCATGTACGAACTGGCGCGCGGCTATCGGGATCGCGGCATGGCGGCCTATTCGGAGCTGCAGCAGGCCGAGTTCGCGGCGGAGGCCGACGGCTATACCGCGACGCGCCACCAGCGCGAGGTCGGCACCGGCTATTTCGACGCCATTGCTCAGACGGTGGCGGGGGGCGCCAGCTCCACCACCGCGCTCGCCGAGAGCACCGAGGCCGCCCAGTTCACCAGCGAAGCAGCGTAAGGAGAGTATGTGATGTCGAACGAACCGCAGCGCAGCCGCGCCGTCTTCTCCACCGAGGATTTCCGCCTGCTCCGGGAGGCCGTCGGGGCCCATCTGCAGGCGGTGAAGGACAAGCCGGAATCGGTGAAGTTCTCCAACCTCTACCACCGCTTGGGCCGCGTGGCCTGACGTCTTTCCTGGGGAGGAAAGGATGCCCGCCGGGTCGAGGACCTGGCGGGCATTTCCGCGCTCAGTCGGTCCGCGCGCCGAGCTGCGCCAGCCGGGCGGCATGCTCGTCCTTGCCGAAGGGGAAGCGCCGGTAGAAGAACGCCGCGATGCCGCCGAGCAGCAGGTACACGGCGCAGAAAATGAGGGTGAACCGGTCGATCACGCCCTCGGGCACCGTTCCCGGCTTGGCGCCGTCGGGGAAGCCGGAGAGACTGAGGATCAGCCCGGTGAGGAAGATGCCGAGCCCGCTCGAGCATTTCTGGACGAAGAAGAATCCGGCGAAGAACACGCCTTCGGATCGCTGGCCGGTGTCGACCTCGGAATGTTCGACGACATCGGCCAGCATCGAGGCGCCGAGCATCGTCGAGGAAACGCCGCAGGTCGCGTTGGTGGTGAAGATGGCGAACAGCAGGGGGATCAGCCACGGGCTGCCGGGCGCCGGAAATGCGCCGGCGAGCCGCAGCAGATACGGAAGCGTCAACAGCATCACCGCAGCCGCCAGGAACGTGGTCGCCGCCGCCGGCTTGCCGAAGCGCCGGGCCATCCGGGGAGCGATCAGGAAGGCGAGCACGACGCCCAGGAACAGCGTGCCGCCAAGCAGCTGGAAGGCGACATTGTCGAACCGCCAGACATGGGCGTAAAGATAGTTCGACATCGAAAAGCTGATGCCCTGCGCGGTGAAATAGCAAAGCCCGGCCGCCATCAGCACCAGGAAGGCCGGATTGCCGAGCGCCGCGAACAATTCGCCCAGGCTCTCGCGCAGCGGCTGCCGTTCGATCTCCACCTTGGGCAGGTTGCGGATCTCATGGTGAGTGCCCCGGGCCGAGGCGAGGATCGCCACCACCATCAGCAGCCCGCCGCCCAGCGCGAAGCCGGGATAGCCTGCCCGATCGAACTGGCCGTTCGGCTGGCCCGGGCCTTCGGCCAGGAACCAGGCATAGGAGAGCACGAGCATTGCCATCCCTCCGCCCCAGCCGAACAGGAAGCGATAGGCCATGATCCGGGTCCGCTCCTCATAATCGGCGGAGAGTTCGGGGCTCAGCGCCTGCGACGGCACCTCGAAAGCGGAAATCGCAGTGCGTACCAGCACCGCGGTGACGAACAGCCAGCCGAGCAGCGCCGTATGCGACCAGGTCGGCGGGTTCCACAGCAGCAGCCAGCCGATGCCGATCGGCAGTGCCGAGGCATACATCCAGGGATGCCGCCGCCCCCAGCGGCCGCGCGTCCGATCCGAAAGGAAACCGATCAGCGGGTCGATGAACGCGTCGAGCAGCAGCGCACACATGATGACGAAACCCACCTGCGCGGCGGGCAGCCCGATCACCTGGTTGTAGAACAGCAGCAGGAAGGTGACGAAGCAGAAGTCCTTCACGCCATAGGCGACCGCCCCAAAGCCATAGGCGAGCATCGTCGGCGTCGCCACCCGTCGCCTCGGCGGAACGGGTGCAGGTGCGGCGGCGGTGCGACCGGCCATGGCATTCTTCTCCTCTGCGCCCCCTGCCCGTCCGATACAGACTGGCTCCCCACCGGGCAAACGAAACCATTTGGAAGATCCAGTATGGTTGCAGACGCAGGAACTTACGGTATGAGGGCTGGTGGTTTGAATAGAGAGGATGCCATGGCGCTCGAACCGGAGCTCTTCGACGCACTGCTCCACACCGTTCGCCGGTTCGTATCGGAGCGGCTTCGCCCGCTGGAGGCGGAGGTCGAGGCGGCCGATGCCGTGCCCGAATCGATAGTCGAGGAAATGAAAGCGCTCGGCCTGTTCGGCCTCTCTATCAGCGAGGAATATGGCGGCCTGGGCCTCACCATGGCGGAAGAGTGTCGCGTAGCAATGGAGATGGGGCGCACCACACCCGCCTTCCGCTCGGCCTTCGGCACGAATGTAGGCATTGGTAGCCAGGGGCTGGTGATCGCTGGCACGCCAGAACAAAAGGCTGCCTGGTTGCCGCGCATCGCTCGCGGCGAAATCATCACCAGCTTCGCCCTTACCGAGCCAGACGTGGGATCGGACTCCGCTTCGGTGAAGACCCGGGCAGATCGCAACGGCGATGCCTATCGGCTGCGCGGCACCAAGCGCTACATCACCAATGCCGATAAAGCCCAGCTGTTCACGGTGATGGCACGCACCGGCAGCGAAGCGGGCGGACGCGGAGTCTCGGCCTTTCTCGTGCCGCGCGACCTGCCCGGCGTGTCAATCGGCGAGCCCGAGAAGAAGATGGGCCAGAAGGGAGCGCGCGTTGCCGACGTGATCTTCGACGATGTGCTTGTGCCTGCGGAGAACCGGCTTGGGGCGGAGGGCGAAGGCTTCCATATCGCAATGCAGGTGCTCGACCGGGGGCGGCTCCATATCGCTGCCGTCTGCGTCGGCGTGGCCGAGCGACTGATCGCCGACTGCGTGGCCTATGCCAGCCAGCGCCGGCAGTTCGGCAAGGCAATCGCCGAGCACCAGCTGATCCAGGCGATGCTGGCGGATTCGAAAACGGAATCGCTGGCCGCGCGTGCGCTGGTACTGGAAACTGCCGCCGCCAAGGATGCGCTGGATCAGCGGACTGCCCGGGAGGCATACCGCCCCGCACATGGGGCAAGCACTACGATGGAGGCGGCGGCAGCAAAGTATTTCGCCAGCGAAATGGTGGGCCGCGTCGCCGACCGCGCCGTCCAGATCTTTGGCGGCGCAGGCTACATCGCCGATTATGGGATCGAGCGACTGTACCGCGATGTCCGGCTGTTCCGCATCTACGAAGGCACCAGCCAGATCCAGCAGCTGATCATCGCCCGCGAGATGCTGAAGCGGGGTGGGTAACAACGCCCCTCCTCCACGAGGAAGAGGGTTCGGAGAGGGAGTTTGGCATGAACGTATCTTCGCTGTTTCGCCTAGACGGCCGCGTAGCGCTGGTAACCGGCGGCTCGCGGGGCATCGGCCGAATGATCGCCGAGGGCTTCGTCGCCTCGGGCGCAAAGGTCTACGTGTCGTCGCGCCGGGCGGATGCCTGCGAAGCAACCGCAGCAGCGCTCGGGCCGAACTGCGTGCCCCTGCCGCATGATGTTTCGACCGTCGACGGCTGCCGCGCGCTTGCCGCCGATCTGGCCGCCCGGGAGCAGCAGCTCGACATCCTCGTCAACAATGCCGGTGCCGCCTGGGGCGAACCGTTCGAGAGCTTCCCCGAGAAGGGCTGGGACAAGGTCATGGACCTAAACGTCAAGTCACCCTTCTTCCTAACCCAGGCGCTGCATGGCCTGCTCAAGGCCAGCGGCACGCGCGAGCGCCCGGCCAAGGTGATAAACATCACCTCGATCGACGGACAGCGGCTCAATGCCTGGGAAACCTATAGCTATCAGGCCTCCAAGGCGGCGCTGATCCACCTTACCCGGCGCATGGCGGCGCGACTGGTGCGCGATCAGATCCACGTCACCTCGATCGCCCCCGGCGCCTTCCCCAGCGACATGAACAAGGCCGCACGCGACCATGGCGGCACCGTCGCCCAGGCGATCCCCGCCAAGAGGATCGGCGTGGCCGAGGACATGGCCGGCGCGGCGATCTACCTCGCCAGTCGGGCGGGCGACTATCTGGTGGGCGAAACCGTCACGGTCGATGGTGGTCTGGTCAATGCCGCGCTGGGGGCGAGCATCGACGGCTGATCCGCCGATGCTCGCCTTGTCGTCAGCGCGCGATGTCGCCCGCGGCGAGCACCGCCAGCGTCACCAGTTCGCTGGCGGTGGAAGTCATCGGTGCGATCTGCACCGATTGCTCCATGCCGATCAGCATCGGCCCAATGGTGGAATCGCCGCCCAGTTCGCGCAGCAGCTTGGCCGAAATGTTGGCCGATTGCAGACCCGGCATGATCAGGATGTTCGCCGGACCGGACAGGCGCGCGAACGGATAATTAGCAAGCAGCTTCGGGTTCAGCGCCACATCCGGCGCCATGTCGCCCTCATATTCGAAGGTCACGCCGCGCGCGTCGAGTACCTTCACCGCGTCACGGATATTGTCGACCCACTTGCCTTCGGGATTGCCGAAGGTGGAGTAGCTGAGCAGCGCCACGCGCGGTTCGTGGCCCATTCGGCGGGCGACCTGCACAGTGCGCTCGGCGATATCTGCCAGTTCCTCGCCGCTCGGGCGTTCGTTCACCGTGGTATCGGCAATGAACACCGTGTGCGACTGGCCAACCAGAACATGGATGCCGAAGGGCGTGCGACCGTCGACCGGATCGATCACGCGACGCACCTGGCGCATCGTCTCGGCATAGGTGCGAGTGACGCCGGTAATCATCGCATCGGCATGGCCCAGGCGAAGCAGCAAGGTGCCGAAGATGTTGCGGTCGCGGTTGACCATGCGCTCGCAATCGCGGCGCAGATAGCCACGGCGCTGGAGCCGCGTGTACAGCGTCTCCACCATTTCCTCGACCAGCGGCGAGTTGACGCTGTTGTGCAGTTCGAAATGATCCGGGTTGGCGCCGAGCTCGCGCAGGCGATCGTGCACCGACTCGCGGCCCACCAGCACCGGCGTGCCATAGCCGCCCTCCTGGAAGGCGATAGCCGCGCGCAGCACCACTTCTTCCTCGCCCTCGGCGAAGATAACGCGCTTTGGCCGAGCGCGGGCGCCCTCATAGGCCATGCTGAGCACCGACGTGGTCGGGTTCATCCGCGCGCGCAGTTGCTGGCGATATGCCGTCATGTCGATGATCGGGCGGGTCGCCACGCCCGAATCCATCGCCGCCTGGGCGACGGCGGCGGGAATGATCTCGATGAGGCGCGGATCGAACGGCGTCGGAATAATATAGTCGGGGCCGAAGCTGTGCGACGTGCCATAGGCGGTCGCCACTTCCTCGGGCACCTGCTGACGGGCGAGTTCGGCCAGCGCGCGCGCGGCGGCGACCTTCATAGCATCGTTGATCCCCGTCGCACGCACGTCGAGGGCGCCGCGGAAGATGAACGGGAAGCAGAGTACGTTGTTGACCTGGTTCGGATAATCCGAACGGCCGGTGGCGATGATCACGTCCGGGCGGACGCGCTTGGCCTCGGGCGGGGTGATCTCGGGATCCGGGTTGGCCATTGCAAAGATGATTGGCTTCGGTGCCATCTTTGCGAGCAGCTCGGCCGGCAGCGCGTTCGCGGCGGAAAGGCCAAGGAACACGTCCGCGCCCTCCAAAGCTTCTGCCAGCGTGCGTCGGTCGGTTTTGGCGGCATGAGCCGACTGCCACTGGTTGACGCCTTCACGGCCCTGATAGATCACGCCGGTGCGGTCGCACATCAGCAGGTTGTCCTGCGGCAGACCCATCGCCTTGATCAGTTCGGTGCAGGCGATCGCGGCGGCGCCGGCACCGTTGACGACGATTTTGGTCGTCTTGAGGTCACGGCCGGTGAGATACAGCGCATTGATGATGCCAGCGGCGGCGATAATCGCGGTGCCGTGCTGGTCGTCATGGAACACGGGGATGTTCATTCGCTCGCGCAGCGTCTGCTCGATCACGAAGCATTCAGGGGACTTGATGTCCTCCAGGTTGATTCCGCCGAAGCTCGGCTCCATCAGTTCCACCGCGTCGATGAAGCGATCGACATCCTCCGTCTTCAGCTCGAGATCGATCGAGTCGACGTCGGCGAAGCGCTTGAACAGCACCGCCTTGCCTTCCATCACCGGCTTGGACGCCAGCGCGCCGAGATTGCCGAGGCCCAGGATCGCGGTGCCGTTGGAGATGACCGCGACGAGGTTGCCCTTGGCGGTATAGTCATAGGCGGTTGCCGGATTTTCGGAGATGGCCAGCACCGGCACCGCGACGCCCGGTGAATAGGCAAGCGCCAGATCTCGCTGGGTTGCCATCGGCTTGGATGCGACGATCTCGATCTTACCGGGCCGGCCTTCGGCGTGGTAGCGAAGTGCTTCGCGATCGGAAAACTGGACGTTGCTCTCTTCGGCCATCCGTTCGGCTCCTAATTTCTCGGACTGTTTCCGCCCCTAAAGCAGCCCGAAGCAGCGATTGCAAACCGCAGAAGGCGTTTTCCGCGCATTCCCCTACGTCGCTTTAATATGATGAATTGCGTAGAGAGCGCTGTCGTTTGACTGCCAGACCGGCACCAGTCGCGGGTCACGCGGACCGGGCGGCAGCGGCACGTCGATCAGCCAGAGATAGTCGACCTGATCGAGCGGCAGGCGCGGCAAGGTTTCTGCTATCCCGTGGCGGCTGCGCGCTTCAAACGGGATGGCAGGATCCACGCAGGGCGGCACGGTCACCATCTGGGACGGGTCCTGCCAATAGCCTCGAGGGCGATAGCGAACCTGCAACAGATGGACGGCGCCATTGGTCCAATGTGCATTAACCCAGGCCTGGCGGAACAACGTAGCGAGGTTGGCGAGATGCTCGGTGCGGCCCCGGCGCCATCGATCACCTTTGCAGGGCATCAGGCTGAGATTGAGTACCCGCGAACCTGGCCGGACATGCTCCAGCGCCGCAAGCTCGCGATGATACTCCCGCGCGTAGTCCGCAAAGCTTACCGTAGTAACGGAGAAGCGCAGCACCAGCAGCGTCCATCCAAGTATCGATACCCATCGACGGCGCGTTGGAGTTACTGAACGCCAGTCCTGAAGACCGAGGGCGAGCAGTGGAACGAACGGGACCAATCGTCCATCAATGCGTGTCGCACCGCTCAGGATGCTGGGGGCCGCAAAAAAGAGCAGTAATGTGCCCAGCACCAGCGCCCGATTGCCGGCACGCAACCGTGCGCCCCAAAAGCGCCCCGTCAGAAACACGAGCAGCGCGGCTCCCACCGTGCCGATGTCAAGCAACTGACTCTGGTCCTGCAATGCGGTTGCGATGGCGTCGAGCTTATCGAGGAAATCCCACCGGGTAGACCCACCGGCGCGGGGAGCAAAGGCCAGCGGCACCAAGCCGGCCGCCAGCGGCCACAGCGGCAGAACGGATCGCCACGGCCGCCTTCCCTCGCAGTGCGTGACAATTGCCACACCGGTGATCCACGCTGCCATCAAAGCAGCCGCGACGGCATGGCCGACAACCATCGCAGGCGTGAGGAAGATAAATAGCACCGCGCGCAGGCGGGGTCTGGTCTCAAGCGCCGACCAGGCGACAAGAGCCCAAAGCGCGACCGCGGCGACCAGAAAGAAATTCAGGAAGCCGTATAGGAACCACAAATTGTACACGAACAGCAGCGCCCATGGGAGCGCACTTGCTCCGTTCGCGTTGCGCTGCCTCACCAAGGCGAGTACGCCGCCGGTTATCACGACGGGAACTGCCGCGCAGAGAAGCCAGACCGCCGGCACAAGCCCCATCAGCGGAGCAAGCGGCACTACCAGCAGATCAGCGGCAAGGTTTGGCGCAACTACCCAACGGAAGGTGAAGTACCGCAGCAGTGGACTGGCCGGCGGCGCGAGTTCCACGGCATAGCGGCCAATATGGCCCGGCACGTCGACCAACGGCGGTATGCGGACGAACAGGAAGGGCAGCGCAGATACGAGCGCAATCGCCACGATCCAGCGCCACCGCAGGACGCGGGGCATCTGCGAGGATGGAAAGCTCTGCATGGCGCGCGCCTTATCCCCAGTTTCCACCAGCGTCACCCCATGGCGGCGGTTGTGCCGCCCCCCGTGCTTCCGGTAGCGAGACGCGATGTCTTCCGCCGCCCCTACTCCGATGATGGCCCAGTATCTCGCGCTCAAGGAAGAGGCGGGGGATTGCCTGCTGTTCTACCGCATGGGCGACTTTTTCGAATTGTTCTTCGAGGATGCGAAGGTCGCCAGTTCGGTGCTCGATATTGCACTCACCGCGCGCGGTGAACATGACGGCGAGAAGATCCCGATGTGCGGCGTGCCGGTGCACGCGATGGAAGCTTATCTCGCGCGGCTGATCAAGGCGGGTCACCGGGTCGCCATCGCCAATCAGACCGAAACGCCCGAAGAAGCGAGGAAGCGTGCTGGCTCCAAGGCGCTGGTGGCCCGCGCGATCATCCGCGTCGTTACCGCGGGGACCTTGACTGAGGAAGCCCTGCTCGACAGCCGCTCCGCCAATTGGTGCGCGGCGGTAGGGGAGGCTGGGGGTGGCGTTGCGATTGCGTGCGCCGATATCTCGACGGGCCGCTTCGAACTGATCGAGACCGAGGCAGCGCGGCTTGACGCCGAGCTCGCCCGGCTGAACCCCGCCGAGACGATCGCCGGCGATGCTACCGAATTCCCCGAACTCGCGACCGCACTTCGGCCGAGGATCGATTTCGACAGCGCCGGCGGCGAGGCTCGGCTGAAGCGGCTGTTCGGCGTCGCCACGCTCGACGGCTTCGGCCAGTTCTCGCGCGCAGGGCTCGCGGCGGCGGGCGGGCTGGTCGCTTATCTCGAGCACACGGCCAAGGGATCGCTACCCTTCCTCCGACCGCCCCGCGTCAGCCGCGCCGAGGCAACCATGGCGATCGACGCGGCGACACGCGAGAGCCTGGAGCTGACCGTCAGCACCTCTGGGACGCGCAAGGGCAGCCTGCTCGACGCCGTGGACCGCACCGTCACCGGCGCCGGCGCCCGGCTGCTCGGCACCGATATTGCCGCGCCCTTGATGGACAGGGCGACGATCGACGCTCGGCTCGACCTTGTCCAGTATCTCCACGACGATTCCGGCCTACGGGAAAGCGTTCGCGCGACCTTGCGCGCCCTGCCCGATCTCGGTCGCGCGCTTGGTCGGCTTGCTGCGGGGCGCGGTTCGCCGAGAGATCTAGGCCAGCTCCGCGACGGCCTCGACGGCGCTTGGCGACTCGGCGAACGGCTCGGTGCGATCGCCGATGCCCCGCTGCTGCTTCGGGAGTTGGTGCCCCAGCTCCGCGGACATGGGGCGCTGATTGATCTGCTCAACCGTGCGCTGGTGCCCGAGCCCCCGGTCGACGCTTCGCACGGCGGCTATGTCGCCGAGGGCTATGATGCCGCGCTGGACGATCTTCGCGACGCCGGCGCGGGCGGTCGACGGGCGATCGCTGCGCTGGAAGGCACCTTTCGGGCTAGGACCGGCATCTCGGCGCTCAAGATCCGGCACAACGGCGTGCTCGGCTACCATATCGAGGTGCCTGCGCGGTCTGCCGATGCGCTGATGAAGCCGGACAGCGGCTTTACCCATCGGCAGACTCTTGCCGGCGTCGTCCGTTTCAATGCGCCCGAGTTGCACGACGTCGCCGTCAAGGTAACGCAGGCCGGCGCTCATGCCCTCGCCGCCGAAGCAGCGCATCTCGAAGACCTGACGGGCCAGGCGCTCGCCCGCCGCGAAGCGATTGCCGCGACAGCCGATGCGTTGGCGCGTATCGACGTTACGGCAGGGCTGGCCGAACGCGCTGCCGAAGGCGGCTGGACCCGTCCGGCGCTGGTGGATCATAGCTGCTTCGATGTGGAGGGCGGGCGCCATCCCGTCGTCGAAGCGGCCGTGGCCCGCGCGGGCGGCCGGTTCGTGGCGAACGACTGCCAATTGTCGGAAAGCTCGCGACTGTGGCTTGTGACCGGCCCAAATATGGGCGGTAAGTCCACCTTCCTCCGTCAGAATGCGCTGATCGCCGTGTTAGCCCAGGCCGGTAGCTATGTCCCGGCAGCTAAAGCGACACTCGGCTTGGTCGACCGACTGTTCAGCCGCGTCGGCGCGTCGGACAATCTCGCGCGCGGTCGCTCCACCTTCATGGTGGAGATGGTCGAAACCGCGGCGATCCTGGCCCAGGCGACGCCACGCAGCTTCGTGATCCTGGACGAAGTCGGCCGCGGGACCTCCACATATGACGGTTTGGCAATCGCCTGGGCAGTAGTGGAAGCGATCCACGAGGAAAACCGCTGCCGCTGCCTCTTCGCGACGCATTACCACGAACTCACTCGGCTGGCGGAGCGCTGCGATGCCTTGACCCTGCACCATGTGCGTGCCCGCGAATGGAAGGGCGATCTCGTCCTGCTGCACGAAGTGGCGGAGGGGCCGGCCGATCGCAGCTATGGTATCGCCGTCGCTCGGCTCGCCGGCATGTCTCCGGCGACGGTAAAGCGGGCCAAGGCGGTGCTGGACAAGCTGGAAGCAGGCCGAGCCAAGACCGGGGGGCTAGCAGCCGGCCTTGACGATCTGCCGCTCTTCGCAGCGGCGGCTCAGGCTAAGGCCGAGACGGTGGATGCCGTGCGCGCCGAACTGGACGGGCTCGACGTCGACTCGCTCAGCCCACGCGACGCGTTGGAGGCGCTGTATCGGCTAAAGGCGCTCGCCCGCGAGGGATAGCCGCGGCTCAGGCCGCTTCGCGCGCTCGATGGGCTTCGAGAAAGGCCACCGCATCTGGCGCGTTGAGTGGGCGGGAGAAGAGGTAGCCTTGGAATTCGTTGCAGCCGGACGCGCGCAGGAACAGCTGCTGCATCTCGTCTTCCACCCCTTCCGCGGTTACCCCAATGCCCAGCGACTGTCCGATGCCGAGCACTGCCTGGATGATCGCCCGTGCATCCTGCGAGCTGCCTAGATCGCGCACGAAACTCTGGTCGATCTTCACCCGGTCTATGGCCAGCTTGTGCAGATGCGACAGGCTGGAATAGCCGGTGCCGAAATCGTCGAGCACCAGCTGCACGCCCGCACTGCGCAGGCGTGAAAGACGCGCTTGCACCAATGCGTCCATCGCCAGCATCGCACTTTCGGTGACTTCCAGCTGCAATTGCGCCGGGTTCATGCCGTGTCGCGCCAAGATCGTCAAAACACGGGTGTCGATCTCCGGGCTCCGCAGCTGAATCGGCGAAAGGTTCACCGCGAGCGCGATGTTCGGGAATTTGGCCATCATCGCCGCCGCGCGATCGAGCACCCATTCGCCCAGCGGGACGATCAAACCGCTCGTTTCAGCGATCGGAATGAAACTGGCAGGGGGGATCGTTCCCCGCTGTGGATGATTCCAGCGCACGAGCGCTTCCACGCAGACGACCCTTTGGCCGCTCGCATCGATCACCGGCTGATAGTGGACGTCAAGCTGGTTCCCCGCCGCTAGCGCCGCGCGAAGATCCGCTTCCATGGTGCGGCGGGCCTGTACCTCGGCAGCCAATGCACAATCGAACAACCGAAATTCGTTGGCAGGCTGCTGCTTGGCTTCGTACAATGCGAACTCGGCACGGCGGTGCAGTTCCGCCGCCCCCACGCCCGGCTCGGCCCAAGCGCATCCGACCGATAGGCCAAGCGTCACTGCGCCCGCCGGGCTTGCAAATGGCGTCTCGGACAGCGTCAGCAGCCGGTGGCACGCCGCTTCGGCCGCCGCGACGCCCTGGCAGTCGTCGATCAGCAGTGCGAATGTGTCCCCGCCGGTGCGGGCAACTCGGTCCGACTCGCGGGCCACGCCCGCGAGTCGGTTGGCGAAAGCCTGCAGAAGAGCATCGCCGACGCTATCGCCGAAAGCGTCGTTGATGTCCTTGAATTGATGAAGGTCGATCAGTAGCAACGCGGGATGCGCTGAAGGCTGCGTAGCCAGCATCGCGTCCACCTGCTCGTTCAGCGCAGTGCGGTTGGGCAGCCCGGTAAGCGGATCGTGATAGGCGAGATGGCGGACGCGTGCTTCGGCCTCGCGCAAGGTGGTGACGTCGGTGAGGATCGTCAGCACCAGCAACTCGCCGTGAAGATCGATCAAACGGCGACGCGTAACGACGTACCGATACCGTCCGTCCTGTCCCCGCACAATTTCCTCGGTTTCGAGATCCTCACCGGTCGCGAAGACCTGCGCGTGCTCGGCGAGGAAGCGTTGCACCTGATGAGGCGGGAGATAGGCGTCAAGCGGCGTGGAGATCCAATAGTTGCGGTCATTGCCGCACAGCGCGCAAAACGCCGCGTTGACTTCGACCACGCGGTCCGCGCGGTCGATGAGCAGGACCGGCGAAGGCAGTGCTTCCAGCATGGTGCGGAGACAGGTGTCGCGCACCACGCTCGCGTCTCCCTGACCTGTATGCCCCATGCGGTGCTCCGCTCCGACGTTCCCTGGAGCGTGCATCTCTGCCTTCCCGACTCGGCCTCAGCCAAGTTGGGGCAAGTCCATATCGGAAGCGTAAGGATTTCCTAACCAACCAAAATGGCGGAAAGGATGTGGCTAAAAATGAAAGAGGCCGCCGGGCCCCACTCCTGGGTACCCGGCGACCCCCGACATGGTCAGCGGCCGGAGAGCTCCAGCCCGGGAGACCATGCGGACCGCTTTGCTTGCAGCTGCCGGCGTTGGTTGGAGGAGGATACCTCCCGCACGACACCACGGACGGAGGACTTCCGTCCGCGCGACAAGCTCAGCGGCGCGTCTCCCGAACGAACTGAACCGACCTCACTGCTGAACCATGAGACATCGGATCACCTCCTTTCGCTTGTTGAAGAGCCTGTGCCTCTCGACACACTTGACATGTAGGATGACCCTGAGTCGCAGAACAAGTCTTGTAAAAGATTTTTATCGGTGCGATTCTGGGGGTCTGGGCCAAACTGGCGAGCCACATCGTCCTATTGGCGGCAATCCTCCACCACGCGCAGGATTTCCGGCCAGGCCGGTATCACCAACACCGGCAGCCCCCCGCCTTCGATCACGAACCGTCCGCGGCTGAAGCCGATCGCATCGAGGACACTGTCGTTCGCCGGGAAGTGGAGGGCTAACATGCCGGCCATATTCGGGTCCGGGGCGGCAGGAATGACACGGACGGCGCTGGTGGTGCGCAGCGTGAGGGTCGCGGGCGCGGTGCCGGTTCGGGAGAGCGTCACGCGGCGTGCCGGTCGGTCGCAGCGCAGGATGGCAACGGGAGTTATCCCCGCGATACCATAGGTTGCGCTGCCGCCCGAGAAAGCGGCCCGGTAGCGCCAGTCGCCGGGGGTGAGCGGCCAGTCGCGCCAATCTGCGGCCGGCGCCGGGGTGGGAGACGGCGTCGGAGTGGGCACGATAACGGGTCGCGGCGCGGGTGCGGGCGGCGGTGTCGAAGGCGCCGGCACGCAACCGGCAATCGCAAGGATGCCGGCACCGGCGAGCAGGGAAAGCAAACGCATGCGCGGCTTATGGGCGAGTGTGAGCAGCACCTCAACCGCTACCCCCCGCACGCGCGCCGCAGCCCGCCGCAGACGCGCAGCTATTGCAGCGTTGTCGTAGTGCGGATCGCCTCCATCATGCCGGGCAGCCAGGACGCGCCGTCACGCAGTCGGAAGGTGTTGGCATAGGCCCAGGCGCAGCTCTGCACTCCGATCGACGCATAGGCGGCGGAAACGGTGCCGTAATAGAGAATGCGCTGCGCCAGCGGAACGCCAGGATCGTCATTGGCGCCATACTCGCCGACGAACACCTGCCGACCGGTACGCTGCATGTAGGCGCGAACTGCCGCCAGATTGGCGTCGAGCTCGCGCAGATCGGCCGCACTGCCGAAGCTCCGTCCGAGCGGCGGCACCCGGCCCGGGGCAAGCCAGGTCGCATTCTGGTGAGTAAAATCGAACGGATCATAGGTGTGGATCGTCACCACCAGCCGCGGGTCGTCCGGTAGTTGCAGCGTCGCCAGCGACGACACCCCACTCCAGTTCTGCCCGCCGACGACGACCGCGCGCGTCGGATTGGTCGCGCGCACTTGCGCCAGCGCCGGGGTTAGGATGCCGAGCAGGTTGCTGTCGTTGAGCGCGCCATTGGGCTCGTTCATCAGCTCGAACCAAACGCTGGCTTCGGGCTCGTCAGCGAAGCTCGCTGCGATCTGCTTCCACAACATCGCAAACCTTTCTGCATGGGCAGCGGGCGCAGTGGCCATTTCGTCATAATGGTGAAGATTGAGTAGCACGTTGAGCTTGGCAGCTCGCGCGGTGTCGACCACGTGCCGCACGCGCGCGAGAAACGCCGCATCAATCGTATAGGGCGCTGCAGCCATTGCATGGTTCGACCAGCGCACCGGCAGGCGGATCGTGTCGAAGCCGGCTGCCTTGATGATCGCGAAATCACCGTCGACAATCGCGCGTCCCCAGGCGCCTTCGACCGGCGCCTCGAGATGATTCCCCAAGTTGACACACTTGCCGATAGGGATCGCCACGCCGGCGGTGGGGCGGAACGCGGCGGCGGGGGTGTAGCTCGCCATCGGGGCCGCGGGCGTCAACGAAGGACTCGGTGTCGGCAACGGCGTGGGTGTCGGGCTCGGGGCCGGCGGCGTAATGGTGCCGCCAGCAGTTCCGCCGCCGCCACATGCCGCCAGCACCGCAAGCGCAACGCACGCGATCATTGCACGCTGTTTCATCCGGCATCTCCCCTGATCGGCCGGTTGCTTCGGCTGCTAAGTCGCAGTGTCGCTGAAGCGACGGCGAAAATCAACGGCTTGCCGCAGCACTACCCCCGTCGTGGACCTCCGAACTTCGTCGTGGTCTGCTTGCCGAACCGCGTCTTGCGCGTGCCCGGCTTACCCTCGTTCGAGCGTCCCATGATCGGCGCCTTGCGCTCGCCCTCGGGCAGGCCGAGTTCCTCCGCCTCCAGCGATCGAATCTCATCGCGCAGGCGGCCGGCCTCCTCGAACTCCAGGTTGGCAGCCGCATCGCGCATCTTCTTCTCGAGCTCCTCGATGTACGCGCGCAGATTGTGGCCGACCATGTGCGGACGGTCCGCATCTATCTCCACGGTGACGCCGTCCTTCGAAGCGACATGGGCAATGATGTCGCCGATATTCTTCTTCACCGTCTCCGGCGTGATCCCATGCTCGAGGTTATACGCCATCTGCTTCTCGCGTCGGCGGCCGGTCTCGGCAAGCGCGCGTTCCATGCTGCCGGTCATGCGATCGGCATAGAGGATCACGCGGCCCTCAACGTTACGCGCGGCGCGACCGATCGTCTGAATCAGAGATGTCTCGGAACGCAGAAAGCCTTCCTTGTCGGCATCGAGGATAGCGACCAGCCCGCATTCGGGGATGTCGAGGCCCTCGCGCAGCAGGTTGATGCCGATCAGCACGTCGTACACGCCCATCCGCAGGTCGCGGATCAGCTCGATGCGCTCCAGCGTCTCGGTGTCCGAGTGCATGTAGCGGACCTTCACGCCCGCCTCGTGCATATATTCGGTCAGGTCCTCGGCCATCCGCTTGGTAAGCGTGGTGACGAGCGTGCGATAGCCCTTGGCCGCGGTCGCCTTGCACTCCTGGATCAAGTCCTGCACCTGCTCCTCGACCGGCCGGATCTCCACCGGCGGATCGATCAGCCCGGTGGGGCGGATCACCTGCTCGACGAACACGCCGCCGGTGCGCTCCATTTCCCAGTCGCCGGGGGTGGCCGAGACATAGGTGGTCTGCGGCCGCATCGCGTCCCATTCGTTGAAGCGTAAGGGCCGGTTGTCGATCGCGCTCGGCAGCCGGAAGCCGTACTCGGCGAGCGTCAATTTGCGCTTGTGGTCGCCGCGCGACATGCCGTTGATCTGGCCGATCGTCTGGTGGCTCTCGTCGACAAAGAGCAGCGCGTTTTCGGGCAGATACTCGAACAGCGTGGGCGGCGGCTCGCCGGGCAGGCGGCCGGTGAGGAAGCGGCTGTAATTCTCGATGCCCGCGCAGGAACCCGTCGCTGCGATCATCTCCAGGTCGAAATTGGTGCGCTGCTCCAGCCTCTGCAGTTCCAGCAGCTTGCCCTCAGCCTCCAGTTCCTTCAGCCGTTCGGCAAGTTCGTGGCGAATGCCCTCCATTGCCTGCTTGAGCGTCGGCCCCGGCGTCACATAATGGCTGTTGGCATAGACGCGCACCGAATTAAGGCTCGCCACCTTCTTGCCGGTGAGCGGATCGAACTCGACGATTTCTTCGATCTCGTCGCCGAAGAAGCTGATCCGCCAGGCGGTATCCTCATAGTGGGACGGGAACAGCTCAAGATTGTCGCCGCGCACGCGGAACGCGCCGCGCCCGAAGGCGGCATCGTTGCGCTTATACTGGAGCGCCACCAGCTTGCGGATGATCTCGCGCTGGTCGACCACCTGGCCCTTCTTCAGGTCGAAGATCATCGCGGAGTAAGTCTCGACCGAGCCGATGCCATAGAGGCATGAAACCGAGGCCACGATAATAACGTCATCGCGTTCAAGCAGCGAGCGGGTGGCCGAGTGGCGCATCCGATCGATCGCCTCGTTGATCGAACTTTCCTTCTCGATATAGGTATCCGACCGCGGCACATAGGCTTCGGGCTGGTAATAGTCATAATAGCTGACGAAATACTCGACCGCGTTTTCTGGGAAGAAGCTCTTGAACTCGCCGTAGAGCTGCGCGGCGAGGATCTTGTTGGGCGCGAGGATCAGCGCGGGGCGCTGCAATTCCTCGATCACCTTGGCCATGGTATAGGTCTTGCCCGAGCCGGTGACGCCGAGCAGCACTTGATCACGCTCGCCGGCGCGCGCCTGCTCGACCAGTTCCGGAATAGCAAAGCGCTGGTCGCCGGAGGGCTGATAGTCGGAGACGAGCTTGAATGTCTTGCCGCCCTCGGCCTTTTCCGGGCGCTGCGGGCGGTGAGGGATGAAGCTCTGCCCGGTTTCGGGCTCCGCGAGATTGGTCCGAATCTGAATGGCCATGGCAGCCAATATGGGGAGACGCGGCAGAGCTGAAAAGCCGCGCCCCGTCCCCTTTTTGTTCAGGCAGTGACGGCCGCACCCGCGTGGCGGCGGCGAAGCACACCACCGACCAGCCCAAAGCCGCCAATCAGCATCGCCCAGTTCGCCGGCTCGGGCACCGCCGTCGTACCAAGCGCGAAGGTGACGTTGTCCATTTGGATACCAGGCGCCGTCACCTGGACGGTGAAGCGCGTCAGATCGGTGAGGTTGAGCGAGACGGTCTGCAGCCCAGGCGTGAGATCGAGATTGAACAGCCCGGAACCCGAGCCGCTCAATGTCTCGTAGCTGAACGTCATCGGCCCGCCATTGCCGGCGTTCATCACATCGGCGATGTCGAAGCGCAGCAGATCGAAGGCGGTGCCGCCGACTGCGCTGATCGTAAGATCGCCGGTAAAAGAGGGAGCGAGCGTCGCGCCACCGGGATTGGCATTGGCCGCCGCGCCAGCCCCCCAGGTGAAGAAACCGAACGTGTTCGACATCGCGAACTTCAGCCCCTTCTCACTATAAGGCCCGCTAACACTGTGGTTGGCGGCGTTGGTAAGTGGCGTAAAGGTGATGACCTCCGCCGCGTTCGCGGCGATGGGCAGCGCCAGACAAGCCGCCGCGATCGGCGCAAGCAATTGTCGCATGATATCCCCTCATCTTCTCTGTCGAGCATGGCTAGTTTACCATGAGAAACATCTGCAGATCGAATCCTAAATATCTGCAGCGGAGTCCTATTTCAGGATCTGATCGAGCTATAGGCGATCCGCCACATCACTATCCCGATACCCGCCGCCGCCGCTGCGACGGCGATTCCAAGTGCGGTCTTGGCGGCAAGTCCCAGCAACCAGCTTCGCGTATCGATAGGGGCGATAGTGAACAGGCCGGTGCCGTGCCCCTGCACGCCAGCAAAAAGGCCCAGGCCAAGCAGACCAATGAGCCAGGCGGCATGACGGCCGCGGCGAAATCCGCACGCGTGCAACGCCAACCAGATCGGTCCGGCGACCGCCGTCAGCGCAACCGCGACACACAGAGCGCCGACCATCCCGCCGGCAAGCAGCCCGGCTGGCGAACGCTGGCCGCTGGCCAGCAGCAGCGCCAGGATCAGCAATCCGCCCAGCACACTGCCCGCCGCTATCGCCCTGCCCGCGCGATCGATAGTTGTCTGATAGTCGCCGCCCATATGCCCCGCACCCTTGAGGGCATTTTAGGACCGCCAAGCAGAGCGCTCAAGATCAGCGGAACCGGTCGAACGCGCCCTCAGCACGGCATTTCGCGATACCTTGATCGCTCGCGGGGGCGCCGCGGACGCCGATCGCTGGTACCTCGAAACTCTGCCCGATCGTGCGATCGACGAAGTGCCTAGAGTTGGCCCCGCCACAACGGAGCATCGCTGCCAGCATGTTCGGCGGGGTGCGATAGGCTTCCCAGGAGAGCCGAAAGGTGCCCCAATGGACCGGCAGAGCCCAGGGTCGGCCGAGCTCTTCCCAGACCCGAATCGCATCGCGCGGGCCGATATGCGCGTCTGAAGCCATTTGTCCCGGCTTGAAGCGGAACGCGCCGATGGGAATGGCAGCGAACCGCACCGGGCCCAATGCCGCCGCCTCCTTGGGCCATCTGCCGTCGCCCCACCCAGTATCGCCGGCGAAGAACAGGTTGCCACCCGGCAGCGTTACCACGAAACCGGACCAGAGCGCGCGGTTGCGATCGGCGAACCAGCGACTGCTCCAATGGTGATTACGCGTCACCACCACGTTGATGCCGGGGCGCAGCGTCAGCCGCTGTCCCCAGTCCAGCCCGCGCGCCGGCAGGCCCGCTTGCCCGATCACGCTGTCATTGCCCAGGCCGGTAACGATCATTGGCCGATCACGCTGCCACAGCGCCTTCAGCGTAGTCAGATCGAGATGGTCATAGTGATTGTGGCTGACGACAATCAGATCGATCGCGGGCAAATCGGATAGCTTGACGCCGGGGGCCGCAACGCGGCGGGGGCCGTATCCGAACGGCCCGGCAGCCTCGCTCCATACCGGATCGGTGAGGATGTTGAGGCCCTGCGTCTGGATGAGCACGGTGGCATGACCGATCCAAGTCACCCTCATCGCCTGTCCGGCCACCCGCGCCGGGGGCCGGCTGGGGATCACCGGCACATGTGTGGGCCAGGGCGGCTGGCGTCCCGCGCTCGAAATGCGATGGGCGAGGAACACGAAAGCGAGCGCCGGTGCGGGTGCCGTCCCGCCGTCCGGGTTGGCAAAACGCTCCCCATCGAAATGCCCGGTCTCAGCGCCGCGATAGTAGATGCGGTCCAGAAAGGGGGGCACCAGCGTAAGGAACAAGCACAGCGTCACCACGAACCAGAGCAGCGCCCCAAAAATTACCTTCACCATCATCGCAATACGCATGGGTTTACGTGATGGCCGCAAAGCCCCTTGCGATCAACCGCCCCCATCCCCTAGCGCAGAGCCATGACGCTGCCCCGCACGCCAGAGGATGCCGCCGCCAAACTCGCTCGCCTCGCTGCCGAGATCGCGCACCATAACCGTCGCTATCACGACGAGGATGCGCCCGAGATCAGCGACGCGGACTTCGACGCGCTCGTCCGGCAGAATGCCGAGATCGAAGCCGCCTTCCCGGAGTTGATCCGTGCCGACTCGCCCTCGCGGCAGGTGGGTGCCCCGTCCACCGGGCCGCTCGCCAAGATTGCCCATGCCCGACAGATGTTCAGCCTCGATAACGGCTTCTCGGAGGAGGATGTTGCCGATTTCCTCGGCCGCGTCCGCCGCTTCCTCAAGCTGCAGGAAGACGCGCCCGTCGAGCTCACCGCCGAGCCGAAGATCGACGGCCTCTCCTGCTCGCTGCGCTACGAGAATGGCGAACTGGTCCAGGCACTGACTCGCGGAGACGGCCGGATCGGGGAGGATGTGACCCCCAACGTCCGCACGATACGAGACATTCCCCAGCACATCGAAGGGGCGCCGCCGGTGTGCGAGGTGCGCGGCGAAGTCTATATGGCCAAGGCCGATTTCGCGGCGCTCAACGCTCGACTGCTTGCCGAAGCGCTGGAGACGGGCAAGGAGGCGCGCCAGTTCGCCAATCCGCGCAACGCCGCCGCCGGGTCGCTTCGCCAGAAGGATTCCGCGGTTACTGGGCTGCGGCCGCTGCGCTTCCTCGCCTGGGGTTGGGGCGAACTGAGCGAACCGCTCGCGGAAAAGCAGTACGAAGCGATCGACCGTATCCGGGTCTGGGGCTTCCCGGTCTCCGACTTGTTCGTCCGCGCCCCCACGCTGACGGATGCGCTGGTCCAGTACCGCGCTATCGAGACGCGCCGCGCCGACCTGCCGTTCGATATCGATGGCGTGGTCTACAAGGTTGATCGCCTCGATTGGCAGGAGCGGCTCGGCTATGTCGGCCGTGCGCCGCGTTGGGGCCTTGCCCATAAATTTCCGGCCGAACGGGCGCAGACCACGCTGCAGGCGATCGACATCCAGGTCGGCCGCACCGGCAAGCTCACGCCGGTCGCGCGGCTGGAGCCGGTGACGGTGGGCGGCGTCGTCGTCAGCAACGCGACGCTGCACAATGCCGACGAGATCGCCCGCCTCGGCGTGCGGCCCGGCGACCGCGTGATCCTCCAGCGCGCAGGCGACGTGATCCCTCAGATCATCGAGAACCTTACGCGCGACGAGCCACGCTCCGATTGGCATTTCCCGACCCATTGCCCGATCTGCGCCTCCGAAGCGGTGGCCGAGGAAGGCGAGGTCGATGTCCGCTGTACCGGCGGGCTGATCTGCCCGGCACAGCGGCTGGAGCGGCTCAAGCATTTCGTCAGCCGCGGCGCCCTGGATATCGACGGGCTGGGCGAAAAAACGCTGATCGAACTGATCGCCCTCGGCTGGATTGCCGAGCCCGCCGACATTTTTCGCCTAGCCCGTCACCGGGGAGCGCTGCTGGGTCGCGAAGGCTGGCAGGAAAAGTCGGTCGACGGCCTGCTCGCTGCAATCGAAGCGAAGCGGGCACCCGATGCCGCACGACTGCTGTTCGGCCTCGGCATCCGCCACATCGGTGCGATCACCGCACGCGACCTGCTTAAGCGCTATGTGATGCTTGCCGCGCTGGAGACGCTGGCAGACGAACTGATCGCGCTGCGCGACGCGACTCCGCCGGCGATCGGAGAAACCGAGGCTCGGCACCGCACCCGGCTAGACAAAGCGATCGCCGAGCGGATCGGTGTAGAGAATGTCGGCGCCGCCGTCGGCCATGCACTCGCCGACTTCTTTCATGAGCCACACAATCGCGCCGCCTGGACCGATCTGCTGGGGGAAGTGGCGCCGCCGCCTTTCCTGGTGGAGTCCCGCGACTCGGAAGTGACCGGCAAGACGCTGGTGTTCACCGGCACGCTGGAAACGCTCAGCCGCGACGAAGCCAAGGCGCAGGCTGAACGCCTCGGCGCACGCGTCGCCGGTTCGGTATCTGCCAAGACGGACCTTGTCATCGCCGGCCCGGGGGCCGGTTCTAAGCTGAAAAAGGCTGCTGATCTGGGCGTTCGGGTGATCAGCGAAGCGGATTGGTTGGCGATCGTAACCGCTTCGGAGTGATGCGTTTTTGCAACGCACCATTGGGGAACGTTCCGCGCGTATTGACTGTCACAATTCCGCAATCAAAGCCGAGCAGGGGGCAGCCAGACAGATGGCGTTAAACGCCGCGACTGGCAGCCACAGGCTCAAAAAGGGAACTCTCGATGCGAACGCACTATCTTGCAGGCGTGGCAGCTGCCGCGCTGCTCATTCCGGTTGCCGCGCACGCGCAGGAAACCACCTCCACCATCCGCGGTACCGTGACGGCTGATGGCGCTCCGGTACCGGATGCGACGGTTGTCGCGACCAATGCAGCATCGGGAACCCGCTCCACGGCCCGCACCGATTCCACCGGTACGTTCACGCTTACCGGTCTGCGCGCGGGCGGCCCGTACACGGTCGAAGTAACCGCGGCGAACTATTCGAATTCGTCGGTGACGGACATCTATACCATCGCCGCCCAGTCGTTCGATCTTCCGATCGAACTGGTTGCCCAAGGCCAGGAAATCGTCGTCACCGCCAGCACCGTCCGCGGTGCGCGCTCGATCTCGCAGGGGCCGGCAACTGTGCTCTCCGCCGAGCAGATCGCCAACGTCGCCAGCCTTAACCGTGACATTCGCGACCTGTCGCGGCGCGATCCGTTCGCGCGGCTGGACGATACCCCCACGGGCGGCCGCGCGATCTCGTTCGCGGGCCAGAATGCGCGCTACAACCGCTTCACGGTCGACGGCGTGCCGATCACGGACAATTTCGGCCTTAACACCGATGGTTTGCCCAGCCGCCGCTCGCCGATTCCGCTCGACGCGATCGGCCAGTTCCAAGCCAAGGTTGCGCCGTATGACGTGCGCGAAGGCAATTTCCAGGGCGGCGCGATCAACATCGTACTGAAGTCCGGCACCAATGAGTTCCACGGCAGCGGTTTCTACGCACGCTCGGGTGACGAATTCGTCGGCAACAAGACCAAGGGCGTGACGGTCAATGTCCCGAACTTCAAGGTCGACAACTTCGGCGCCGAGCTCAGCGGTCCGATCATCAAGGACAAGGTGTTCTTCATGGTCGCCGGCGAGCGTCTGCGCGGCGGCCGCCCCATCGTCGAAGGTCCCGTCGGGAACAACGGTGGCACGGTCATCCCGGGCGTGACCCAGGCGCAGATCGATCGCATCAGCGCGATCGCGAACAGCGTTTATAACTACAACACCGGCGGCGTGCTGCGGGATTCGGGCGACAAGGACGACCGTGTCGTTGCACGTATCGACGCCAACATTAGCGACAAGCAGCGCATGTCGGTGACGTACACCTACGCCAACGACGCCATCAACCTGCTCAACAACACCTTCACCAACCAGCCGTACGGCCTTGGTCTCGCTTCGAACGCCTATATTCAGGGCAACCGTCTGCACACCGGCGTCGTGCAGCTGAACTCGGACTGGTCGGACGACTTCTCGACCGAAGCTCGCGTGTTCTACAAGAACTACACGCGCATCCAGGATCCGCTGTTCGGTCGCGGTTTCGCGCAGTTCCGCGTCTGCTCCAACGAAACGTCGACTCCGCTGACTGTCAGCGGATCGTCGCTGACGGCGTGTGAAAACAACGCGGCAATCGTGTCGTTCGGTCCCGACAGCTCGCGCCAGACCAATCAGTTGAAGACTGATACCTGGGGCGGCTTGTTCCAGGTTCGCGTGACCAAGAACGACCACGACCTGCGGCTTTTCACCGAAATGCAGTTCGTCAGCGTCTTCAACTCGTTCCTGCAGAACAGCGCCGGCAACTATTACTTCGACTCGATCGCGGACCTGCAGAATCGCACTGCCAACCAGATGTCCTATGGCAATGCGATCCCGTCCCTGGTTCCGAACGATGCGGCAGCGAACTTCTCGTACCAGAGCTACACGTTCGGCATCATGGATTCGTGGCGCGTCACCCCCACGCTGAACGTCAGCTATGGCATGCGCTACGATCTGTACGGGATGCACAGCACGCCGGCGCGTAGCGCTGCGTACACGGCGCGCTTCGGTTCGGGCGCGATCGTTAATGGTCAGTATCGCACAATCGGGTCGAACAACGCCAACTTCTCCGGTCTGGGCCTCTTCCAGCCGCGTATCGGCTTCGACTGGCAGCCGGTTCCGCGGGTGAGCATCCGTGGCGGCGGCGGCATCTTCGGCGGCGGCACGCCCGACGTTTATGTGTCGAACAGCTTCTCGAACACCGGCGTTCTGACGAACTCGGTGCAGATCAACCGCACTGCGACCGGCTTCTCGGGCGCCACTACCAACGCCGCGATCGGCAACGCGGCGCTGTCGAACGTGAGCGGGACCTCGATCCCGGGGGCGGTCAACACGCTGCTCACCAACGCGACGGTCGCGACGAACGCCACCGTCAACGCGCTGGATCCGCAGTTCAAGCTGCCGTCACAGTGGCGCGCTACGCTGACCGGTGAATACTCGGTCGACGGATGGACGTTCGGCGCGGACTTCCTGTACTCGAAGGTTCGCAACCAAGTGTACTTCACCGACATCCGTTCGCAGCCGATCGCCGGTTCGCTGACGCCGGACGGCCGCCAACGCTACCAGAACATCATCGATGGCGCGGGCAGCACCAACACCAACACCGACATCTTCCTGACCAACACCAACAAGGGTCGCGCGCTGATCGCCATCGCCCGCTTTGACAAAAGCTGGGACTTCGGCGTCAACATCAACGGCAGCTTCACCTATCAGGACGTAAAGGACCAGTCGCCGGCGACGTCATCAACCGCAGGTTCGAACTATAGCAACGGCGCGTTCGTTGATCCGAACAACGTGGCCTATGGCATCTCCAACGATCAGGTGAAGTACTTCTTCAAATATGGCGCAACCTTCGAACGCGCTTTCGTTGGGGACTACAAGACCACCTTCTCCCTGTTCGGCGAAACGCGCATCGGCCATCCGTTCAGCTATACCTTCCAGGATTTCGGCAGCGGCCGATCCTCGGTGTTCGGCACGACCGGCGTGAGCTCAGGCACCGGCGCTGGCGGAAACCGCTATCTGATGTACGTTCCGACAGTGAACGATCCGCTCGTGTCGTACAGCAGCTCCGAAGTGCGCAATGCGGTGAACGCGTTCATCGACGCGTCCGGCCTTGGCAAGTACCGCGGCCAGATCGCACCGCGTAACGCCTTCAACTCGAAATGGTTCACCCGCATCGATCTCCACGTTGCACAGGAACTGCCGACCGGCCTGGGCAAGTCGCGCGTGACCATCTTCGGCGATATCGAAAACTTCACCAACTTCCTCAACAAGAACTGGGGCCAGACCCGCGAGTACGTGTTCCCGTACAACGCGGCCGTGGTTCGCGTGCAGTGCCTCACCACCAGCGGCAACCCCGATGGCGCGGGCACGGTGGCGACCAGTGCAGCACAGCCCTGCGCTCAGTATCGCTACTCGCCGGCTGGCGGCTCGACGACCTTCACCGCGCCCACGGATCAGGTCTATGCGAACCAGTCGTTGTACTCGATCCGCATCGGCGCCCGCTTCACCTTCTGAGCGGCACCGTTCGACCACCTTCGGAATGCCGGGCGCCAAACGCGCCCGGCATTTTTTTTGCTCACCGCGCGCGGCGGTGATAGATGCGCGCCGTGGCAAAGACTTCGCTTCCGCAGACCAGCGCCCGGACCTTGGGCCTTTCCAAGCCCGACCTGTTTTCTCGCCCCTTCTTCGAAGACAAGGGGCGGGCCTTCTGGATCCTCCAGGCAACCGGCTGGAGCGGCTATCTGCTGCTGCGCTCGGTCTCGTCGATCTCTAACGGCTTTTCGGTCGAAGGAATCATCAAGGCGATTATCGAGGCGATCGTCGGCTATTGCCTCACGCTGCTGCTCTCCGCGCTGTACGGCTTCTACCGCAGCCTGCCGCGAATCCCTGCGATCCTGCTCACCTTGGCCACACTGGGTGCGGGTACGATTCTCTACGCGGTGCTGGAGGCCTTCACCTATTCGTTCACCGCAGCGGAGCCGGGCATTACCGTCGCCCGTGTAATCGGCTACAGCTTCCTCACCTTCACAGTGCTGGCGGGCTGGTCGGCGCTTTATTTCGGCATCAATTTCTATCTGATCGTCGAACAGCAGATCGATCAGATGCAGATTCTAGAAAGCCAGGCGTCGAGCGCGCAGCTGGCGATGCTGCGGTACCAGTTGAACCCGCACTTTCTGTTCAACACGCTAAACTCGATCTCCACCCTGGTCCTGCTCAAGCAGACCGAGCGGGCCAATGTGATGCTGTCCCGCCTCTCCTCCTTCTTGCGCTACACGCTGGCGAATGAGCCGACCGCCCACGTCACGCTGGCGCAGGAGATCGAGACGCTGAAGCTTTATCTCGAGATCGAGAAGATGCGCTTCGACGAGCGGTTGCGCACTCATTTCGAGCTCGACCCACGCGCCGCCAAGGCGCGGTTGCCGTCGCTGCTGCTGCAGCCCTTGGTCGAAAATGCCATCAAATATGCCGTCAGTCCGCAGGAAGAGGGCGCGGATATCACCGTCTCGGCTCGGCTCACCGGCGATAGGGTGCAGATCGCCGTGTCCGATACGGGTCCGGGATTGATCGAAGCGCGCCCGAGGCCGACGCTTTCCACTGGCGTGGGGCTCGCCAATATTCGGGAACGGTTGGCACAGGCTTTCGGGCCTGACCATCGTTTCGACACTCGAACGAAACCCGGGGAAGGTTTCAGCGTTGAGATCGAAATACCGTTCCAGCTTGAGGAACCGAACCGAGAGGCCGCATGACCATCCGTACCATCCTCGTTGACGACGAATCTCTGGCGATCCAGGGACTCGAGCTCCGGCTCCAGGAGCATGAGGATGTCGAAATTATCGACAAATGCTCCAATGGCCGCGAGGCTATTCGATCGATCAAAACGCATAAGCCGGACCTCGTCTTTCTCGACATCCAAATGCCCGGGTTCGACGGATTTTCCGTCATCCAGGGACTGATGGAGGTGGAACCGCCGCTGTTCGTGTTCGTCACCGCCTATTCGGATCACGCGATCCGAGCGTTCGAGGCGCAGGCAGTGGATTATCTGATGAAGCCGGTTGAACCGGCCCGGCTTGCCGACACGCTCGATCGCGTCCGCCAGCGCCTCACCGAGAAGCGGGGCGTGGAGGAAGTGGAGAAGCTGAAGGAAGTGCTGGCGGAAGTCGCGCCCGACGCCGTGGACGATATCGCCAGCGGCGACGGTACCGAGCCTGCCTCTAACCGCTTCGAAAAGCTCATCAACATCAAGGATCGTGGCCAGATCTTCCGCGTCGATGTCGACACGATCGAGCGGATCGACGCGGCCGGCGACTACATGTGCATCTACACCGGCGACAACACCCTGATCCTGCGCGAGACGATGAAGGATCTGGAAAAGCGACTCGATCCGCGCCGGTTCCAGCGGGTGCACCGCTCGACCATCGTCAACCTCGATCTGGTTCGCCAGGTGAAGCCGCACACCAATGGCGAGTGCTTCCTGGTGCTCGATTCGGGCGCGCAGGTGAAGGTGTCACGGTCGTACCGCGACGTTGTCGCGCGCTTCGTGCATTGAAGACGGGGGCCGCTGGCACATGGTCCGGCGGCCCCTGCCCGCTCAAGCGAAGAGTTCGCCAAGAAACTGGATCATCGCTTGCCAGCTGCGTCTGTCGGCGCGGGGTTCGTAGGCAATCGCCGGGTTGGGACTGTCCTTGCGGCTTAGATCCGTAAAGGCGTGGCCGGCATGGCCATAGGCGTGGAGCTGCCAGTCGGCACCGCGATCGGTGAGTTCCTGGGCAAGGGCGACCGTAGCATCGGGCGGCGCGAGCGGATCGTCCCAGCCATGGCAGACCAGCAGCTTCGTAGCGATCGGTGCCTCGGCGGGCAGGTCTGGCCGGTCGTACACGCCGTGGAACGAGACGCCGCCCAGGATCGGCAGCCCCGCACGTGCCATGTCGAGCACACATTTGCCGCCGAAGCAGAAGCCGATCGCTGCGATCCGGGCATGGTCCACCAATGCCAGGCCGGCCAGGGCGGCCAGCGACGCTGCCAGACGGTCCCGTAACAGGCCGCGATCCGCGTTCAGTTCCTCCATATAGCGGGCATAGCCGGGATCGCCGCCGACAGTGCGCTTGCCCTGGCCATAGACGTCGGCGACCAGCGCGACATAGCCGAACCCGGCCAATGCCTCGGCCTTCTCGACATCAGCATCCTTCGCGCCGAACACATTGGGCAGCACCAGCACGGCCGGGCGGGTGCCGCCCACCGCGTCGTTCCACACCAAGCTTCCCTCGAAGGGGCCGCCCGGGCCATCATAGACCAGCGTCTGCCGAACCATCGCGTCGTCTCCTGCGCTTGTCCCTGTCGCCCATGTCGCTAAGGACGGCGGCATATCGATGCAAGGAGATCGCCCATGCCCACCCTCGTTCTGATCCGCCACGGCCAGTCGGCCTGGAACCTGGAGAACCGCTTCACCGGCTGGTGGGACGTCGATCTGACCGAACAGGGCGTGCGCGAAGCCACCGCCGCCGGCACGCTGATGAAGGACAAGGGCCTGGACTTCGACCTGTGCTTCACCAGCTTCCAGAGCCGCGCTATCAAGACGCTGCACCTCGCGCTGGAGGCGATGGACCGGCTTTGGCTGCCGGAGGAGAAGGACTGGCGGCTGAACGAGCGCCATTATGGCGGGCTGACCGGCCTCGACAAGGCGGAGACCGCCGCCAAGCATGGCGACGCCCAGGTGAAGATCTGGCGCCGCAGCTTCGACGTGCCGCCGCCGCTGCCGGAAGCGGATTCGCCCTGGGACCTGGCCAAGGATCCCCGCTATGCCGGCATCCCGATCCCGCAGACCGAAAGCCTGAAGGACACGATCGCCCGCGTGCTGCCCTATTGGGAGCAGCGCATCGCCCCCGAGCTGAAGGCCGGCAAGCGCGTGCTGATCGCCGCCCATGGCAACTCGCTGCGCGCACTGGTCAAGCACCTGTCGGGCATCCCGGACGATGAGATCGTCAGCCTGGAAATCCCCACCGGCCAGCCGATCGTCTACCAGCTGGACGACGCGCTGAACGCCACCGACCGCTACTATCTGAACGAACGTTGACCTGGCCTGCCCGGCGCCATCGCGGCGCCGGGCGCCTTGGCCATTGCCCTAGCGGCACGGCGCCACTAACAAGCCGCCTTCCCTTCCCAAGAGCGGCAGGCAATGGCGGACGCACCACTCATCGGCATCATCATGGGCAGCACCTCCGACTGGGAGACGATGCGCCACGCAGCCGACATCCTGATCGAACTGGGCGTACCGCACGAAACCCGGGTGGTTTCCGCCCACCGCACCCCGCAACGGCTGTACGACTATGCCCATGGCGCCGCAGACCGCGGGCTGAAGGTGATCGTCGCCGGGGCCGGCGGCGCGGCGCACCTGCCCGGCATGGCGGCGGCGATGACTCACCTGCCGGTGCTGGGCGTGCCGGTCGAATCCAAGACGATGAAGGGCATCGACAGCCTCTATTCGATCGTCCAGATGCCCGGCGGCATTCCCGTCGGCACGCTGGCGATCGGCAAGGCGGGCGCGAAAAATGCGGGGCTGCTCGCCGCCGCGATCCTCGCCACCGCCGACGAAGCACTTGCCGAGCGGCTCAAGGCCTGGCGCACCGCCCAGACCGAAAGCGTCGCGGAGGAACCGGCATGAGCGACGTGCTTCCCCCCGGCTCCACCATCGGGATCCTCGGCGGCGGCCAGCTCGGCCGGATGATCGCGGTCGCAGCGGCCCAGCTCGGCTATCGCACGCATGTGCTGGCCCCGGACGAGGAAAGCGTCGCCGCGCAGACCGCCTCGAGCTTCACCCGCGCCGATTATCACAGCCATATCGTGCTCGACGAACTGGCGAGCCACGCCGACGTGGTGACGTACGAGTTCGAGAATGTCGCGCTGGCGCCGGTCGCGCATCTCGCGGCGAAGGTACCGGTCCGACCAGGCGCCAAAAGCCTGGAAATCGCGCAGGACCGCGCCAACGAGAAGTCGTTCGTGGCGGAGCTTGGCGGCCGCACCGCGCCTTGGGCGCTGGTCACCACCCGCGACGAGCTCCACGACGCTATTGCCAAGATCGGCGCCCCCTCGATCCTGAAGACGCTGCGGCTCGGCTATGACGGCAAGGGCCAGGTGCGGCTGCACGACGCGTCCGAGGCCGAGGCCGCCTGGGCGGCGATCGGCGAGCGGCCGGCGATCCTGGAAGGCTTCGTCAGCTTCAGCCACGAATTTTCGATCATTACGGTGCGCGGGCTCGACGGCACGCTGGCCAGCTATCCGCCGCCCTGGAACGAGCACAAGGACGGCATCCTCGCCCGCTCCACCCTGCCCGCCCCCGCCGAGATCGCCCGCCACTGGACCGAGGCGGCGGCACTCTCCGGCCGCGTCGCCGAGGCGCTGGGCCATATCGGCGTGCTGACCTGCGAGTTCTTCGCGACCGAGCAGGGCCCGGTGTTCAACGAAATGGCGCCGCGCGTCCACAATAGCGGCCACTGGACGATCGAGGGCGCCGAGACCTCGCAATTCGAGAACCATGTCCGCGCGATCTGCGGCCTGCCGCTCGGCTCGACGGCGCTGACCGGCAGCCATGTCGAGATGGAAAACCTGATCGGCGACGAGGCGGATCGCTGGCCCGAACTGCTCGCCGAGCCGGGCACCCATCTCCACCTCTACGGCAAGGGCCAGGCCCGGCCCGGGCGCAAGATGGGGCATGTGACGCGGGTGAAGCGGGGCTGATCCGCGCCACCGCGGGATAGCTGCATAAATTGCGAAGTTTAGGAAGTTTAGGCTCGTGCGCGATCTTGGCGGCGGTGACGGCGCTGTGTCATCGGCTGGGATGAGACCTGAAGTTTAGGAAGTTTAGGGTCTCACGCGGTTTTGCGGATGGACTGCGACCCTGCTGCCACCCTCACCCTCCCTCTACCGAGGGGAAAGGGAGCGAGGGAGCCACGGAGCGGCGGAAGGGCGAGGGTGGTCGAGCGAAAGGCGCGCTACCCGCCACGACGTGAAGTTCAGGAAGTTCGGGCTCGCGCGCATCTGTGCGGCGAGGGATGATGAGCGGACGACGTCAAAGAGCGGCGGCCGTTACGGGCCAAGAGAACATATAAAGAACGATACGCCCGATGCAAGGCCTGGCCCGATGGGCCGTTCGCTGTGCGGCTGGGCAAGCGCTCCGCCTTGGCAGTTCAATTGCCCTGGGAGTCGACGACGAAAACCTCGGGCTTGCCCCGCGACAAGGGATCCCAGCCGGCGGACAGAGCGGACCGGACGCAGCGCGCGATCGTCGCGTCGTCCAGCTGGAGACGGCCACGCGGCAGCCCCTTCAGCAGGCGCTTGGGCGCCGGAAATTCCAGCCAGGCTTCGCGCTTGGCATCGCGCTGGAGAACCGCGATGGTCATCCCCTTCCAGCCTTCGTCGTCCGACAGATGGGGCTCGCGCTGCAGACGCCAATCATAGGTCACGCCATCCAGATCGATGGCACCGCTGGTGCTCAGGGATTTCGACATGGCGGGGCCTTAGCACGCTCGCCCCGCAAAGGCACAGGGGCTGGATGCGGTACGCCGCCGCAGGATCGCTGCACGGATTGCGAAGTTTAGGAAGTTTAGGCTCGTGCGCAGTTTTGGGGGGTGTGAAGGCCTATGGCTTCGACGAAGTGGGGCCGAAAGTTTAGGAAGTTTAGGGTCTCGCGTCGTTTCGCGGCGGGATCGTCGCACATGCGAGCGGCACGGTTTGCCCCATCCCCCTCACCCTTCCCGCTCCCATAAGGGAGGGAGCCGCGGAGCGGCGGAAGGATCAAGGGACTGTATCCCGCAAAGTCCAAGACGTTCAGGCTCGCGCGCCGGGATGCGGCGAAGACGATGGGTGGACGACGTCAAAGAGCGCGGTCGTGGAGACCGTTAGAACATATATGGAACAATGGCCAAACGACTAGGTCCGCACAGGCAAGAAGTCAGCAGCCGTCCCAGTTGGCGAACAGCTTCAGATAGTCGGCGAATGGCTCAAGCCCCATCTCCGCCCGCAGGGCCGGCACCCTGGCTTCATCTTCGAGCGGCTGGGCGACGCGCCTGCCATCCTTGCACGTCACTTGCGTCGCGTAGCGCTGCTTGCCGGATATCTTGAGCATGATGCGGTCATAGAGGTATGCGTAGTTGCGCTTGTTCACCTCGCCCGAAGCGACCAGCGGCGTCATCAGGCGCAGTGCGCGCAGCTGGAACGCCGGGTCTGCATCGGCATGCTGGACGAGCAGCCACGCCGCATTGGATCCGGCGGTGCCGGCTTGGGCAATGGTCGGCCAGCCGCCTCGATCGACCTGCGCCTTCAGCCATCCCGTGTTGGCGCGATCGTGTTCGAAACCAGCGACCATGAAATAGGCGTCGAGCACCGACCGGGCACCGCTGGAAAGACGTGGCGCATCCGCCAATTCCCCTTGCCCCCAATTGGCAGCCTTTCGCAGCACCTGTTCCCCGACCACCCGCACGAGCAATTGCTCTTCCAGTGTCGCGCCATGCCGGAGCGAGGTGCCGCGCTCCGTGAGCCGCAACGCAAGCAGGAAGCTCGAAGCAACCGGCCGCGCCTCCTGCAGGTCGCGCTGAAAGTCAGCCCATGTCGCGGCGGAGCGCGTCTGCACGGAGTTCGCCATCATCACGGCACCGCACTGCAGATCGCGCGGCCCGGTTTCCGAAAGGTCCGCTTGCATGATTCCCATCGACGCAAGCTCTTCGCGCGTGCGCGCCACGCCCTCCTCGTAACATCGGCTCATCCATGCTTCGATTGCCGCATAGGCCTGCACCTCCGCCGGACCGGCATCCGGGAAGCGGCCGCGCATCCAGCCGAAATCGCCGGGGTCAAATCTGCCTTGGTGGAAGTACGGCGCCAAAGCAGGCGGTGGATCGGATGCCGCCGGCAGCAGGATGGCGGCCGCACACAGCGCAAGAGCCCGTTTGATCCGCATCCCTACACCCCCCCTGAGCCTAGAGACTAGCCTGGGATGGCATGCAGAGCTATCAGGTTTGGCGGCTGCGCGCCCCGTCCTTGCATGGACGTGGATCGCACAGAAGAAGAAGCGGTGGCTGCCCGCGAACCGCCACCATTCCCGCGCGGGCGAGCATGGATTTGCCGCTGTGCCGGAGGCAAGAACCGCAGATTCAGCGCCAGTGGATCCCCGCCTGCGCGGGGATGACCACCTATCTGGCCGGGATTTGCGGAAAACGCCCCTGCTATCCCCGCCCCAGCTCCACCCGATCCGCGAGCCGCGCCACGGCAGCCGCGTGAATGCCCTGCGTCGTCGCGAGCACGCCATAGGCCTCGCCCGAGGGGGTGTTGAACGCCAGCGTCTGGCCCAGTGCATCGGTAACCGCCGCCCCGGCCTCGCGGGCCAGCAGCACCGCCGCGGCGATGTCCCATTCATGGCCCCAGCGCAGCGTGGCGACCAGATCGGCTTCGCCCGCCGCGACCATGGCGATGCGCAGCGCAATCGAATTGGGCTTGGGGACCATCACCAGATCGCGATCGACCTTGGGGAGTTGGTCCGCCGGCACGCGGGCGCCGGGCAGGTCAGCCCGCTCGGCGGCGCGCAGCGGCTTGCCGTTGCGCCAGGCGCCGACGCCGGCCAGCGCGGTCCACACTTCGCCCCGCGCCGGTGCGTCGAGCACACCGATGATCGGTTGGCCGCGCTCCACCAGCGCGATCGAGACGGCCCAGCCGGGCCGCCCGCGCAGATAATCGCGGGTGCCGTCGATCGGATCGACCACCCAGATGCGATCGGCCGAAAGCCGATCGGCATTGTCCACCGTCTCTTCGGAAAGCCAGCCGGCATCGGGCACCAGCCGCTGCAGCCGTTCGCGCAACAACGCATCCACTTCCAGATCGACGGCGCAGACCGGGTTGCCCGGCGCCTTTTCCCAGCGCGCGAAGTCGCTGCGCCAGCGCAGCATCGCGTGCTGCGCCGCCTGGCCGGCGACCCTGGCGATCTGAGCAGCGAGTTCACGCACCGGCGATCGTCATCCCGTCGATGCGCAGCGTCGGCGCGTTGATGCCGTAGCGGAACTCCAGATCGTTCGCCGGCGTGAGCGCACGGAACATGTCCTTGAGGTTGCTGGCGATGGTGACTTCGGAAACGGGCACGGTGATTTCGCCCTTTTCGATCAGGAAGCCGGCGGCGCCCCGGCTGTAATCGCCGGTGACCCCGTTCACGCCCTGGCCGATCAGCTCGACCACCAGCAGGCCATAGTCGATCTCGCCGATCAGCGTTTCGGGCGGAATCGTGCCCGCTTCCATATAGAGGTTGCTGGGCGAGACGCCGGGCGCGCCGCCGCCGCCGCGGGTGGCATGGCCGGTCGGCTCGAGCCCGAGCTGGCGGGCGGCGGCGCTTTCGAGCAGCCAGCTTTCCAGCATCCCGTCGCGGACGATCTGCATGCGGTTGACCGGCAATCCTTCGCCGTCAAAGGGCCGCGAGCGGAGGCCGCGCGGGCGATGGGGATCGTCCCAGATCGTCACGCCGGGAGCGAAGATCCGCGTGCCCAGCGCATCGAGCAGGAAGCTGGTGCGGCGGGTGATCGCCGCGCCGGAAATCGCGCCGATCAGATGGCCGAGCATGCCCGAGGAGACGCGGCGATCGAACACCACCGGCATCGCGCCGCTGGGGATCTTGCGCGGGTTGAGCCGGGCGACGACGCGCTCGCCGGCGAGACGGCCGATCGCTTCCGGCGATTCGAGCAGCGCGGCGTGGCGGGCGGAGTGATGGGCATGATCGCGCTCCATCGCGCCGCCGCTGCCCGCCAGCACGCTGGCGGAGATGCCGTGGCTGGTCTGGGCGAAGGCGCCGGCGAAGCCGTGGCTGGTGGCGAGGGCGAGCTGGACGCGGCTGGCGCCGGCCCCCGCGCCTTCGCTGTTGGTGACGCCGGGGACGGCGCGGGCGGCTTCCTCGGCGGCGAGAGCGCGGGCCTTGAGCGCGGCGGGTTCCACCTCGGCCCCGTCGTCGAGATCGAGATGCGGCGGGGCGCCGTGGAGCAGGCGATCTTCGGGCGCGAGGCCGGCCCAGCGGTCTTCCGGGGCTTCGCGCGCCATGGCGACGGCGCGCTCGACCAGCGTGGCGAGGGCGTCGTCGCTCAGATCGCTGGTCGACACGCTGGCCGAGCGGCGGCCGACGAACACGCGCAGATCGAGCTCGGCGGATTCGGAGCGCTCGACATCCTCCAGCGCGCCCATGCGGACGGAGACCGACAGCGAGCGATCAGCGGAGAAGACGGCGTCGGCGGCGTCCGCCCCGGCACGGCGCGCGCGCGCAACGGCATCGGCGGCGCGCTCCAGGGCGTGTTCGTTGTTCAGCATCGGCGGGACTTAGGGTTGCCGCGGCACAAAATCAAAGTCCGGACATCCCCACCACCGCGCAGGCGGCGAGCATCAGGAAGCCGGTATCGCGATTGGCACGGAAGCGGCGCAGCGCGTTGGCGCCGTCGGCGGGCGTGAGCGTGACGATCTGCCAGAAGAGATGCAGCGCGGCGGGCAGCAGCGCGAGCAGCGCCAGCGGATCGGGACGGACGGTCCAGAACGCCATGGCCCAGAGCGCCAGCGCGAGGGCATAGAGCAGCGCCACGCCGCCGCGGACCTGCGTGCCCATCCGCCGCGCCGAGGAACGGACGCCGACGATCGCATCGTCCTCCACGTCCTGCAGCGCATAAATGGTGTCGTAGCCGATCACCCACAGGATGGTGCCGGCATAGAGCCACCATCCGGCCCCCTGGCGGCTGGCGAACGCGCCCGCGGGATCGCCCGCGACGAAGCCGACCAGCGCGCCGGAGCCGAAGACGATGCCGAGGAACGCCTGCGGCCACCAGGTGATGCGCTTCATGAACGGATAGGCGGCGACCACCGGCAATGTCGCCAGCGACCAGAGCTTGGCGGGCCAGGGCATCGCCAGCCACACGCCGAAGCCGATCGCCAGCAGGACGCCGAGCCAGATCCACGCCGCGCGCATCGAGACCGCGCCGCTGGGCAGCGGGCGGCTGCGGGTACGCTCGACCTGCGCGTCGAGATCGCGATCGACGATGTCGTTATAGACGCAGCCCGATCCGCGCATCGCGATTGCGCCGAGCAGCATCGCCCCGATCCGCCAGCCGCCGCCATCGGGCAACCCGGAGAGCAACGCCCCCCAGGCGCAGGGCAGGAACAGCAGCCACCAGCCGATCGGCCGGTCGAAGCGGGCGAGCAGCGCATAGGGCCGCCAGCGGCGCGGAAGCAGACCGAGCAGGCCGCGATGCTCGGTATCGGGGACGATGGGGGAAGCGCCGGTCATGCCCCGCCTGCTGCCACAATCGCAGCGCGGCGCCCAAGCTGAAATTTTTCGGCATACTCCTGCGACAATCGCCGGCTAGCCGCGAGCGCTTGGTATCGGGTGGAGGCAGAAGATGCGGATTCAGGTGATCGCCGGGTTGTTGCTGGTGCTGGCGAGCGGGGCGCAGGCACAGGATGGCCCGCCGCCGCCGGGCGGTGCCGGTGGACCCGGCGGTCCCGGCGGACCCGGCGGGGGACCGCGAGGGGCGCTGTTCATCAGCCCCATGGGCGAGCCGTTTCGCGGCAAGCCGGACGGCCCTGCGCCCAAGGACGCCTGGTTCGACGGGGCGGATGCGAATCACGACGGCGCACTGACGCTGGACGAGTTCCGCGCCGATGCGGTGCGCTGGTTCAAGATCCTCGACCGCAAGGCGGACGGCGAAGTCGATCCCGGCGATATCGAAGTGTACGAAACCGTGCTCGCCCCCGAAGCGCGCGGCGGCGGATTCGAAGGCGGTGGCCCGGCGTTGAGCAGCGACGGCAAGGAGAAGACGGCCGCGGTCGGCTCCACCCGGATCCTGAGTGGGCTGGCGCGGTTCAACTATCTGGGCAGCCCGGAACCGGTGACCGCCGCCGACATGACGCTGAACGGCGGGGTGACGCCCAACGAATTCCTGAGCGCCGCCAAGCGCCGCTTCGACATGCTCGACACCGATCATGACGGCCGCATCACCAAGAAGGAACTGCCCGAGCTGAACCCCGGCGCGATGCGGCGGCGGCGGGGCGGTGGCGGCGGCAGGCCGGGTGGCGGGCCGCGCGGCGGCGGCGGCGGCATGGGCGGCGCGATGGGCAGCGGCGGCATGGGCGGCGACGGCATGGGCGGCATGCGCCAGTAATTCCTCGCATCGGGCGCGCGGACCCATGGGCCAGGCCATGGACGGACCCGCCCGCCCGCGGCTACAGCAACGCCCATGCCCGCAACCCCCGCCTGGCCGCCGCAATCCGCCCCCCGCCTGTTCGTCGAAGGCCCGCTCGAGCCCGGCCCGCGCCGGATCGACGGCCCCCAGGCGCATTATCTGGGCCAGGTGATGCGGATGAAGCCCGGCGAGGCAGTGAAGCTGTTCGACAATGCCAGCGGCGAATGGCTGGGCATCGTCCGCGACACCGGCAAGCGCGAGCTGATGCTGGAGGTGACCGAACAGCTGCGCGGCCAGGAGCCGGTGCCCGACCTGTGGCTGTGCGCCGCGCCGATCAAGAAGGGCCGGATCGACTGGGTGGCCGAGAAGGCCTGCGAGCTGGGCGTGGCGCGGCTGGTGCCGGTGCTCACCCGCCGCACGGTAATCGACCGTCTCAACCTGGATCGCCTGCGTGCCCATATGATCGAGGCCGCCGAGCAATGCGGGCGTACCGCCCTGCCCGAGCTGGTCGAGCCGGTGAAGCTCCCCGCGCTGCTCCGCGACTGGCCGACGGAGCGCGCGCTGTTCTTCGCCGACGAGACCGGCGGGGTGCCCGCGCTCGGGGCGATGCGCGCCCATCCAGGCCCCGCCGCGATCCTCGTCGGTCCCGAGGGCGGATTTGACACGGAGGAACGCGAATCGATCCGCGCCGTTCCGCAAGCCATCGGCATCGCGCTCGGGCCACGCATCCTGCGCGCCGAAACGGCGGCGGCGGCGGCGGTGAGCCTATGGATGGGCGCGGCCGGCGACTGGTAACCGAACGGTACAAAAATCCGCTGGCGTCGTTTCGCCGGCACCGCTAAGGGCGCGAAAATGAGCACCAAGACCGTTTCGACCAAGACCGCGGCGGTCATCGAGGATCGCGCCCAGCTGGTGGAATATTTCGTGCACGGCGAGAAGCCGGCGGAGCGCTGGCGCATCGGCACCGAGCACGAGAAGTTCGTCTATTGGATGGACGGCAGCCACCGCGCGCCCAGCTATGAAGAGCGCGGCGGCATCCATGCGCTGCTGATCGGCCTCACCGAATTCGGCTGGAAGCCGATCTACGAGGGCGAGCATGTCATCGCCCTGTCCGGCCCCGACGGCGCGATCAGCCTGGAGCCCGCCGGCCAGTTTGAGCTTTCCGGCGCGCCGCTGGAAAACCTGCACGACACTTGCGCCGAAACCGGCCGCCACCTCCGCCAAGTGAAGGCGGTCGGCGATCGGCTCGGCATCGGCTTCCTCGGCATGGGCATGTGGCCGGACAAGACCCGCGCCGAGCTGCCGATCATGCCCAAGGGCCGCTACGAGATCATGCTGCGCCACATGCCGCGCGTGGGCAGCCTCGGGCTCGACATGATGCTGCGCACCTGCACGATCCAGGTGAACCTGGACTATGCCAGCGAAGCCGACATGGCGAAGAAGTTCCGCGTCGGCCTGGCGCTGCAGCCGCTGGCGACCGCGCTGTTCGCCAACTCGCCCTTCACCGAGGGCAGGCCCAACGGCTATCTCTCCTACCGCAGCCATATCTGGTCCGACACCGATCCGGCGCGCACCGGCATGCTGCCCTTCGTGTTCGAGGACGGCTTCGGCTATGAGCGCTATGCCGACTATGCGCTCGATGTGCCGATGTACTTCGTCTACCGCGACGGCAAATATATCGACGCGGCCGGCCTCAGCTTCCGCGACTTCCTGAAGGGCGAGCTGTCGGTCCTGCCCGGCGAGCTGCCGACCATGGACGACTGGGCCGACCATCTCTCCACCGCCTTCCCCGAAGTGCGGATGAAGCAGTTCCTCGAGATGCGCGGCGCCGATGGCGGCCCCTGGGGCCGCATTTGCGCGCTGCCGGCGCTCTGGGTTGGCCTGCTCTACGATTCGGGCGCGCTCGATGCCGCCTGGGATCTGGTGAAGGGCTGGTCGATGGAAGGCCGCGAGGCGCTGCGCAGCGCGGTGCCGAAGCTGGCGTTGGATGCCCCCCTCCCCGGCGGCGGCAAGCTGGCGGACATCGCTGGGGAAGTGCTGGAGATCGCCGGTGCGGGGCTCAAGGCGCGTGCCCGGCTCAACGGCTCGGGCGACAACGAATCCGGCTTCCTCGATCCGCTGCGCGAGATCGTGCGGACCGGCAAGGTGCCGGCGCAGGTGCTGCTCGATCGCTACCATGGCGACTGGCAGGGAGATATCACGCGCGTCTATGGCGAGGCGAAGTTCTGACGACTTGATCCTCCCCCGGAGGGGGAGGGGGACCAGCCGCAGGCTGGTGGAGGGGTAGGTCGCCGCATGCTCCACGCCCCTAAATCCGCCCAAAAGCGCGCAGCCAAACTTCGGCGCGCGATGAGCCTGCCGGAAGTGCTGCTATGGCAGGAACTGCGCATGCGGCCGGAGGCGCTGCGCTTTCGGCGGCAACATCCCGCCGGTCCGTATGTACTCGATTTCTTCTGCGCGCGGCACAAGCTGGCTGTCGAAGTCGATGGCGAGGCACATGCGCGCGGCGATCGTCCGGCGCGGGATGTCGTGCGGGATGCATGGCTGCGGGCGCAGGGCGTGCGGGTACTGCGGATCGCGGCGGCGGAGGTTCTGGCGGACGTGGAGGCGGTGGTGCTGCACATCGGCCGGGTCGCCCGTGGGGAGTACCCCTCCACCGGCTTCGCCGGTCCCCCTCCCCCTCCGGGGGAGGATTAAGGGCGGGCCCGGTCCCTCCGAAGGGAAGGATTGAGTGGGGGTGGCGAGTTATCCACCACCCCCAATACGCTCAGACCGTCGGCTTGCCGTCCACGCGTGCCGGCACGCCGGCACCGTCGCGCAGTTCGGCCGGGAGCAGGGCTTCCGGCAGGTCCTGGTAGGACACCGGGCGCAGGAAGCGGTCGATCGCCAGTGTGCCCACCGAGGTGCTGCGGCCGTCCGAGGTCGACGGGAACGGCCCGCCATGGACCATCGCGTCGGTAACTTCGACGCCGGTCGGCCAGCCATTCGCCAGGATGCGGCCGGCCAGACGCTCGAGCGACGGCAGCAGATCCTGCGCGATCGCGATGTCGGCATCGTCCATGTGCAGCGTGGTGGTGAGCTGGCCTTCGAGCAGCGACACCACCTTCTTCAGCTCCTCGGTATCGGCGCAGCGCACCAGCAGCGAGGTCGCGCCGAAGATTTCCTCGGCATGGCTCGGATCGGCGATGAAGTCCGCCCCCTTCATCGTGAACAGCGCAGCCCGGCCACAGGTCGGGCCCTGCGCTTCGACGCCCTGGGCAAGCTGCTGCACGGTCGAGACGCCGGCGAGCTTGGCCACGCCGGTCTCATAGGCCTTGTGGATGTTCGGGGTGAGCATCACCTGCGCCGCCGCGCCCAGCATCGCTTCGCTGGCGGCCGCCAGGAACCGCTCGAGCGCCGGGCCTTCCAGCGCAAGCACCAGGCCGGGGTTGGTGCAGAACTGGCCGGCACCCATCGTCACCGAGGCGACATAGCCCTTGCCCAGCGCCTCGGCGCGGGCTTCCAGCGCCGCCGGCAGCAGGAAGACGGGGTTGATGCTGCTCATTTCGGCATAGACGGGGATCGGCACCGGGCGGCTCTGCGCGATGCGGACCAGCGCCAAGCCACCGCCACGCGAGCCGGTAAAGCCCACCGCCTTGATGCGCGGATCGCTGACCAGCGCGCTGCCCAGTTCGTTCGACGTGCCGCTGACCATCGAGAACACGCCTTCGGGCATGCCGGTCTTTTCCACCGCGCGCGCGATCGCGGTCGCGACCAGCTCGGCCGTGCCCGGATGCGCCGGATGGCCCTTCACCACCACCGGGCAACCGGCGGCAAGCGCCGAGGCGGTGTCACCGCCCGCAGTCGAGAAGGCGAGCGGGAAGTTCGACGCGCCGAACACCGCGACCGGGCCCAGCGGCACCATGCGCAGGCGCAGGTCCGGCTTGGGCAGCGGCGCACGATCGGGGATCGCATGGTCGATGCGGACGCGCAGATAATCGCCCAGGCGCAGTTCCTTGGCGAACAGGCGCAGCTGGCCGGCGGTGCGACCGCGCTCGCCCTGAAGGCGGGGCTGCGGCAGGCCGCTTTCCTGCATCGCGCGCTCGACGAGTTCGTCGCCCAACGCCTCGATCTCCTCGGCGATGGCTTCGAGGAACTTGGCACGCTCTTCGCGCGGCAAGCTCGAATAGGGCAGGAACGCAGCCTCGGCAGCGGCGCAGGCGGCGTCCACATCTTCGAGCGTCGCGACGCTGAAGCTGGGTTCGATCTCGCTGCCGGTGGCGGCGGCAACGGCGCGGAAGCCGGCGTCGCGGGCGACGCGCTTCGATGCGATGAACAATTCTCCGGTCAGCGCCATGTTGAGCTCTCTCCGATGATCCAGGATGATTCTAATAAAAGGGCGTTAGCGGTAACACCCGCTGTGCGCGACTTAGGAGCCGCGCGCGCGCCGTTCAACCACGGAGTGACGAAACGGTCAATTGTCGGAGTAAGCCGTGCTGACCCGAACATGCATTCGTTCGCTTGTGCAGCAGGAAATATCACGTTACAACATCTCACACCATTGCCGGATCGCGGCATCCGCGCGGCACTGCGTCCTTGGGTGCGCCCTGTTCCTGGCCGGCACCTGCACCAATCACGGGGGAGTTCACATTGCGCCTTTCTGTTCGTACCGGTTCGCTCGCCGGAGCCCTGCCCGCCGCCATCCTGCTTTCGTGTGCACCGGCCTTCGCGCAGTCCGAGGAAGAAATGCGGGGCGAGCGTGAGCGCGGCGAGATAACGGTAACCGGGGTGGACCAATCCTATCGCGGCAATTTCACGCTGCGCGAGATACCGCAGTCGATCGCGGTGATCGACGAGCAGACGCTGCAGGAGCAGAATGTCACCCGGCTCACCGATGCGCTGGACCTGAACGCATCGGTCGCCCGCCAGAACACGCTGGGCGGATTGTGGGACGCCTTTGCGATCCGGGGCTTTGCCGGCGACGAGAATCTGCCGAGCGGCTATCTGGTCAACGGGTTCAACGCGGGGCGCGGGTTCAGCGGGCAGCGCGACGTTGCCGGGATCGAGCGGATCGAAGTGCTGAAGGGCCCGGCGGCGGCGCTGCTGGGGCGCGGCGAGCCGGGCGGTACGATCAACCTCGTCACCAAACAGGCGCAGCTGGGGCGCAGCTTCGGTTCGGCCGGGCTGCAATATGGCAGCTTCAACCGCTTCCGCGCCGAAGGCGACGCCAATCTGGCGCTGACGCAGGGAATCACCGCGCGGCTGATCGGCTATGCCGAGGACGGCGACACCTTCCGCGACACCGTGCACCAGAAGCGCTGGGGATTCCTGCCGTCGTTCGGCGTCGCGCTGGGCGATGCGACGCGAGTGACCTATGATTTCGAATGGACGCGGGTGGAAACGCCGTTCGATCGCGGCATCGTGGTGCTGAACGGCGATTTCAACACCGTGCCGCGCTCGCGCTTCCTCGGCGAGCCGGGCGACGGCGACAACATCGCACGCGCCACCGGCCACCAGCTGCGCGTGCAGCATCAATTCAGCGATCGCTGGAGCCTCAATGTAGGCGCCAGCCACCGCGACACGCTGCTTACCGGTTTCTCCTCCGATGCCGAGCTGGTCGCCTCGCGCCAGAAGCTGTTCCGCGACGGCCGCTCGCTGTCGCGGCAGCGCCGCAGCCGGGTGTACGACGCCGAACAGACGGTGGTCCGCGCCGAGCTTGCGGGCGATTTCGACACCGGCGCGCTGCGCCACCGCGTGCTGATCGGGGCGGACCATGACCGGTTCCTGTACGATCAGGTGTTCACCCGCTTCCGCCCGCCGGCACTCTCGTCCGCGCCCAGCGACCAGGCCGGCTATGTGATCGACATTCTCAACCCCGTATACGGCCGGTTCCCGCTGCCGACGCCGGCCGTGAACACCGACCGCCGCGACCTTCAGCGCGCCACCGGCGCCTATCTGCAGGACCAGATCAGCCTGACCGAGCGGCTGCAGATCCGCTTGGGCGGGCGCTACGACCACCTGCTGCTGCAGACCGACAACGATCTGACGCGCGTCACCAGCAGGCGGACGCGCGAGCGGTTCAGCCCGCAGGCCGGCATCGTTTACCGCCTGAGCGATCCGCTGAGCCTCTATGCCAGCTATGGCGAAGGCTATCGCGCCAATGTCGGCACCGACGCGGCGGGCGTGATCTTCGAGCCGGAGACCACGCGCTCGATCGAGGCCGGCGTCAAGCTGGCGGCCTTTGGCGGGCGGCTGACCGGCACGGTCGCGGTGTTCGAGATGCACAAGCGCAACGTGCTGGCCAGCGACACCAACAATCCGGGCTTCTCGGTGGCGATCGGCAAGGCGCGCAGCCGCGGCGTGGAAGTGGACCTGACCGGCAAGCTGCCCGGCGAGGTCGAATTGCTGCTCAGCTACGCCTATGTCGACGCCGAGGCGCGCTCGAGCGTGCTCGATCCCAATTTCTCGTTTCAAATCCGGCCGGGCGACCGGCTGATCAACATTCCCGACCACAACCTGAACGTGCAGCTGGCGCGCGACGTGACCATCGCGGGGCTGAAGGCGCGGTTCGGCGGTGGCGTGCAATATATCGGCGATCGCGCGGGCGAGACGGGCACGCGCTTCACCCTGCCCGCCCACACGCTGGCCCGCGCGTTCGGCGAAGTGGCACTGACCGAGCGGCTGCAGCTGTTCGGCACGGTATCCAACCTGTTCGATGAACATTGGTATGCGAACAGCTATAGCCCGTTATGGGTGCAGCCGGGCGCGCCGCGGACCGCCACGATCGGGCTGCGCGCGCGCTTCTGACGCGCCCGGACATCAGCTGGATGAAAGAGACGATGCCCCGCTTCACGCTTCGCCGCGCCGCGACGATCCTCGCCACCCTGCTCGCCGGGCACGCCGTGCCCGCACCGGCGCAGGACGTGCTCGACCTGCCGCCGGCATTGCCCTGGTCCGGAAAGAGCGAGGCGCTGGTCGCCGCGCCGGGGGATCCCTGGATCACCCCGGCCGAGGCGGCGGGGTTCCGGACGACACCCCGCTACGGCGAGGTGCGCGCCTGGCTGGAACGGCTCGACGCCGCTTCGCCGCTGATCACGCTCGCCAGCTTCGGGCGCACTGGCGAAGGCCGCGACATGCTCTATGTCCGCGCAAGCAAGGGCGGCGCGGCCAAGCCGGTGGTGCTGATCCAGGGCGGCATCCATCCCGGCGAGATCGACGGCAAGGATGCCGGGCTGATGCTGCTGCGCGACATCGCGCTGCGCGGCAAGGACGACCTGCTCGACCGCGTCGATCTGGTCTTCGTGCCGATCTACAATATCGACGGGCACGAGCAGCGGAGCCCGTGGAACTTCGTGCATCTGCGCGGCCCGGCCGAGAAAGGACGCGACGCCAACGCCCGCAACATCGATCTCAACCGCGATTACGGCAAGGTCGATGCGCCGGAGACGCGCGCGATGATCGGGCTGATCCGGCAGCTCGATCCGATCCTGTATGTCGACTGCCATGTCAGCGAAGGCTTCGACATGCAGTATGACATCACCTTCACCTATGCCGGCTGGGGCAAATACGCCCGGCACCGCGCCACCGCCGACTGGCTGGAGCAGCGCTTCGGCCCGGCGGTGGCGGCGGCGCTGAGCAAGGCGGGGCACACCCCCACCATCTACCCCAGCCCGATCGACACGCGGGCGCCCGAAAAGGGCATCCGCTACAGTCCCGAAGGCCCGCGCTATTCGACCGGCTATGGCGACTTCATCGGCATGCCGACGGTGCTGGTCGAGAACCACATGCTGAAGCCCTATCGCCAGCGCGTGCTCGGCACCTATGTGCTGATGGAAGCCGCACTGCGCATCGCGGCGAGCGACACGGCGCGGATCGCCGAGGCCAAGGCCCGCGACCGCGCCAGCCGTCCGGCCGAATTGCTCACCCGCTGGACGCCCGCCGAAACGCCGATCGGCTGGATCGAGCAGTTCAAGGGCGTCGCGTTCGAATGGTATTCCTCCCCCGCATCGGGGCGGATGGAGCAGCGCTGGACGGGCAAGCCGATCCACTTCCGCATGCCGATCATCGGCCAGCGGCCGACCGAGACGGTGCGGCTACCCAAGGCGTGGTGGATTCCGCCCGAACAGGCGGAGGTGATCGATCGGCTGCGGGTGCACGGCATCGCCTTCGAGACGATCGCCGCGCCGCGCACGCTGACCGTGGATCGCGTGCGGCTGATCGACCCGAAGCTCAAGCAGCCGATCGAAGGGCGCGTGCCGATCACCGCCGGCTTCGTCCATGGCGACGTGGAGGAGGTGATGCCCGCCGGCAGCGTGCGCGTTCCCGCCGATCAACCGCTGGGCCTGCTCGCCGCCGCGTTGCTCGAACCCGAAAGCCAGGATTCCTTCCTGGCCTGGGGCTTCTTCCCCGAGATGCTCGGGCCTCCGCCGAGCACCGACGCCTTCATCCTCGCCGCGCTCGGCGAGCGGCTGTTGGCGACCGATCCGGCGATCAAAGCCGCATTCGAGGCGAAGCTGCGTGACGAGCCCCGCTTCGCGGCGGACGGGGACGCGCGGCTCGCCTGGCTGCATGCCCAGGCCGGACCTGGCCATCCGTTCGTGCTGCGCTATCCGATCGCACGCGAGTTGCGCTGAGAAGCAGGCGGAAGCGGACCCCGCTTGCAAAACCAGTGCGGGGCTGGAATGACCCTGGCTGCAGGAGGGGCAGCATGGCGGGGATCAGCATCAAGCCGGCACGATCGGGCGTACGCACAGCGCGCGCCGTGCCGCAGACGCGCGTCCGCCGTTCCTGCCTTTCCTGATCCAAGCAGGACATTTCCGTTGATGCGCATCCTTGCCCCGGCGACCGTGCCGGCATTCCTGCTGCTGGCCTCGGCAGCGCCCGTACCCGCTCCGCAGCATTCCCCTGCCCCGCAGGATCACACCGCCGATGTCGATCCCTTTGTCGGCGTGGACGGCGGCGGGGTCGCGGGCGGCAATACCGTGCCGGGCGCCGGCGTGCCGTTCGGGTTCGTCTCGCTGAGCCCGGACACCACCAACGGCGACACCAACGGCTATGATTCGCACAGCCCGATCCTGGGATTCAGCTACACCCATGTCAGCGGCACCGGCGGATCGGCCAAGTACGGCAATTTTCGCGTCACCCCGATCAGCGGCCCGCTGCGCGTCGCGCATCTCCACTACGACCGCGAGGGCGAGGCCGCGTCCCCCGGCTATTACCGGGTCGGCCTGGCCAGCGCGGAAAGCGGCACCACCCAAGTCGAGCTGACCGCCTCGCGCCTCGCCGGTTTCCAGCGCTTCACCTTCCCGGCCGGGGCGCCCGCCCATGTCGTGCTGGACGCCAGTTCGGTGATCGCGATGCGGGGATCCGGCCAGCGGACGCGCAAGGCGCATGTCCGGCTGATCGACGACCACAGCATGGCCGGCTGGACCGAAGTGGAAGGCGGGTGGAACCCGGTTCCGTACAAGCTCTATTTCTACGCGACCTTCGATCGCCCCGCCCGCGCGTTCGGTGCCTGGAAGGCGAAGCAGGGCGCGATGGAGACGCTGCCCGGCGCCGTCACGGCGGAGGGTGGCACCCAGACCAAGGCACCGGCCGATCGCCAGGGCCTGATGATCGAATATGACAGCCGCATGGAGTTCGCCAACCGGCTGGGCACCTATTTCACCTTCGATCCCGCCCAGGGCCGCGACGTGCGCATGAAGCTGGCGGTCTCGTTCCTGAGCGAGGACAAGGCCCGCGCCAACCTCGCCGCCGAACTGCCCGATTGGGATTTCGACGCCGCCGCCGCGCGCGCAAAGACGCAGTGGAACGCGGCACTCTCGAAAATCGCCGTCACCGGCGGCAGCGAGGAACAGCGGCGCATCTTCTACACCGCGCTCTACCGCGCCCACACCATGCCGCACGACCTGACCGGCGAAAACGCCTGGTGGCAGTCGAGCGAGCCGCATTATGAGGATTTCTACACGCTGTGGGACACATTCCGCACCGTGCATCCGCTGCTCACGCTGATCCAGCCCGATCGCCAGCGCGCCATGATCCGATCGCTGATCGACACTTATCGCCACACCGGCTGGATGCCCGATGCGCGGATCGCCGGCGGCAACGGCATGACCCAGGGCGGATCGAACGGAGACGTGGTGATCGCCGACGCGGTGGTGAAGGGCCTGGGCGGCTTCGATGTCGAGCTCGCCTATCAGGCGCTCAAGAAGAACGCCGAGGTGGAGAGCGACGCACCGTTCCTGCAGGGCCGGGTGCTGCAGGATTACAAGGCGCTCGGCTATGTCTCGATCACTCAGCCGCGTTCCGCCTCGCGCACGCTGGAATATGCCTATGACGATTTCGCGATCGGCGCGGTTGCGAGCCAGTTGGGCAAGGCCGAGGAGGCGAAACGCTATCGCGCCCGCGCCGGCAACTGGCGCAACCTGTGGGACGACCGGATCGGCTGCATCCGGCCGCGCTACCCCGACGGCACCTGGCTGGAAAATTATCGCTGCACCTACGAATATCCCGATCGATCGACGCCGTGGTGGGAAGCGCCCTTCTACGAAGGCAATGCGCTGCAATTCTCCACCTATGTGCCGCACGACGTCGCCGGGCTGATCGCCAAGACCGGCGGCGATCGCGGCTTCGTCACCTGGCTGGATCGGCTGTTCGACGGCCATTATTCGCAGGGCAACGAGCCCGATCTGCTCGCCCCGTTCCTCTACATCCATGCCGGACGCCCGGATCGCACCGTGGAGATCGTCCGCGACCTGATGGGCAAGCACTATCGCCTGAGCCGCACCGGCCTACCCGGCAACGACGATGCCGGCGCGATGTCGAGCTGGTATGTGTGGAACGCGATGGGGCTCTATCCCAATGCCGGCCAGCCCTATTACTATATCGGCGCACCGATCTTCGAAACGAGCCGGATCGCGCTGGAACGCGGCCGGTTCTTCACCATCCGCGCCACCGGCACCTCGCCGGAGAACCGCTATGTCACTGCCGCGCGGCTGAACGGCAAGGCGATCGACCGCGCCTGGATCCGCCATGCCGAACTGGCGGCCGGCGGCACGCTCGAACTCGAGATGGGGTCGGCTCCGCGCGGCTGGGCCACCCGCTTCACCGCGCCGCCGGACGGCTATCGCCGGTGAGGTGACGCGCTAGCGCTTGCCTGCGCGCCGCATGGGCATCGCGTCGATCGTCTCTTCGAGAATGGCGGCGGGGATGGGCCGCGTCTGCCGCAGCTTCACGCCGCCATCCTTGCCGATCAGCACCACGCCGAAGGCGGCGGAGGACAGGCCGTAGCGCTGCCGCAGCGCGGCCGGCGCATCGCTTGCGCCCAGCACCCGATCACCGACGATTTCCACCACCGCAAGGTCGCGTTCCACCGCGCCCGCCTTCCAGCCGGCGACGATACGGCGCTGCTCGGCGCGCGCGGGGTCGTTCGCCTGTGGCGCGCTGACCAGCAGGACCCGCTTCTGCCACTGCATCGCGGCGACGCTGGTGGAGGCGGCTGCGATCAGCGAGGCGGTCATGAGCAGCTTCCCCAAGATCATGCGCCTCCAACGCGCGGACCGTTCCGGCGTTTCCGTTAGCCGAACGGATGGCGCAGGCGACGGAAGAGTCCGCGCTTCGCCGTCGCCTCGAACATCTCGGAGGGGCTTTCGGGATCCAGCACCTCATTGTCCGCCAGCCAGCCCTCGACCGCGTTGAGATCGGGAACTTCGTACGGACGAAGCGAGCGCCCCGGCCCGCGCAGCGCCTCGATGGCGGCGATCAGCGATCCCTGCGCATCGATCTGCGCCGCCACGCGCGCGGCGGGCAGGCCCAGATGCTCCGCGATCAGGCCGTCGCGGATCGCGCGGATGGCCTCGGCGCCTTCGTCCCCGGCATCGATGGTGATGTCGCATTCGGTATCCAGGCCCATCGAACGATTGTTCATGTTCGCCGATCCGATGCGCAACGTGCGGCCGTCGACGATCATCACCTTGGCATGCACGTAGATCGCCACGCCCTTGGCCGTGTAGGGATGATAGAGGCGGAAACGATCATGGACATCGCGCTGCTTCAGCGCCGCGACAAGGCGCGCGCGCGCCGTGTCCATCGCGATCGGCTCCAGCCAGCCCTGGGCGTGCTCCGGGTTGACGATCACGATCTCCGGGCCATCGGCTTCCGCCAGCCTGGCGGCGATCGCCTCGGCAATGCGCCGCGACGCGAAATACTGGCTCTCGGCGTAGATCGAGACCTTCGCCGACGCGATCTGCTCGAGGAACAGCGCCTCGATCTCGCGCACTTCGGGGTAATCGGGCAGTTCCGGCGAGGTTCGCGCGATGCCAACCTCGACCTGCCGGAACGCGGTGGCGAGGCCTTTCGGCCAGCAGTCCGTCGTCTCGGCGACCGGGGGGAGCGCATGCCCGCCCGCCCGCTGCCAGCGATCGCGCGCGAGTTCCCCCAGCGCCGCCGCGACGGGCCCCTGCAGGGCCGTGGTCGCATCGTGCCAGGGCATATAGGGCTTGCCGCTGGGCGCGGCGCGGCGCGGTTCGACGTCGCGATGCCGGCGCGTGTCCCAGCGGCCGCTCGTCATGTCGATGCCGCCGCAAAAGGCGAGACAATCGTCGATCACGACGATCTTCTGATGGTGCGAGGCGCCCACCGGGTGCGCGCTGTCCAGCTTCGTATGGATGCGCGGATGCCGCATCCACCGCGCCAGCGTGAAGATGGTGGAACCGCGGGTCAGCGTCTTCAGCGCCCCCACGTCCCAGCGCAGCAGGAAGATCTCCAGGTCCGGGTTGCGCTCGACCAGCCAGTAGATGAAATCGCCCACCTTGGCGGGCTCGCCTTCCTCGCGCTTCGAATCGGTCAGCGCGATGCGCGCATCGAAGTCCCAGCCGATCAGCATGATCCGACGCCGCGCCTTCAGCATCGCAAGCCGAGCGTTCTTGAAATAGCTATCGGCATCGATGAGGACGCTCATCCGGGTCGCCCGCTCGACGCGCCAGAATGCCTTGCCGTTCAAGCTCACCCGATACTCCCTGGGTTGATGACGCGTTCGTGCCGGAGCGCTAACCGGGAGAAACCCCAATGGACAGGAAGATTTCCATCGCTGCGACGAGCCGATCGAGCGGGGTTGCCGGGGAGGACAGGGCTGCTTCAGCGCGACCGGGCGGTCGTGATGGCGGAGACGGAGGGATTCGAACCCTCGGTACGAGTAATCCCCGTACGGCGGTTTAGCAAACCGCTGGTTTCAGCCACTCACCCACGTCTCCGGAAGCGCCGAGGCGAGCCCTATAACGAGACCGTCGCCGGCAATCAACGGGATTAACCGCCCGAACGCGAAATCGACTCGTCTGGGCTTCCATTCATTGCCGCGACAGGCCCGCGCCCCTAGGATGCGCGGAGGTGCAGCGGGTTTGGTAGGGTTGATGATGCGATTGGGTAGGTTCACGGTTCTAGCAGCGGCGGCGGCGTTCGCGCTCGGCATTACGCCTGCAGCGGCGCAGATGACGACGATCGATCCCAATACCGCGATCGATTCGGACCTGAATTCGCCGCCCCCGACTAGCCCACCGCCCGCGCAGGATCAGCAATCCTATCCGCCGGCCGGCGATCCGCCGCCTGCCGTGCCGGCACCGGCGGCGCCCGCCGCGCCGGTTCCCGCCGATCCCGCCGCGACCACCGCGCGCCAGGCCGCTACCGACACGTTCGAGCGGGACGATCTGCTCGCCGCCGCCGAGGGCGTGTTCGGCAAGGGCGCGTCGGGCCTTGCCAAGCTGATCGAAGACATTCTGAAAGATCAGGGAAAGCCGAACGCCTATATCGCGGGCAACGAAGCCTCCGGCGCGATCGGCGTCGGCCTGCGCTATGGCAAGGGCGAGATGTTCCACAAGGTGGAAGGCCAGCGCCCGGTCTATTGGACCGGCCCGTCGATCGGCTTCGATCTCGGCGGCGACGCCAACAAAGTGTTCGTGCTGGTCTACAATCTCTACGACACGCAGGAGCTGTACAAGCGCTACCCGCAGGGCGAAGGCCATGCCTATCTGGTCGGCGGCTTCTCCGCCTCGTATCTCCGCCGCGGCGACGTGGTGCTGATCCCGGTGCGGCTGGGCGTGGGCTGGCGGCTGGGGGTCAATGCCGGTTACATGAAGTTCAGCGAAAAGCAGCGCTGGCTGCCCTTCTGATCGCAGGCGGGCGGGGCCGCAGCCCCGCCCCGTCCCCTCAGCCGAACGCGACTGCCTCGAACCGCACCGGCTCGCCGATCGCCTGGTTCGCCAGTTCGGCTTCCCACATCACCCGATTGCCGCGGATGATCGTGCCGACCGGCCGGCCTGTCAGCTCCATGCCGGTGAACGGCGACCAGCCGCAGCGCGACGCAAGCCAGCTTTCCTCCACCGTCCAGCGGGCCTTCAGGTCCACCACGGTGAAGTCGGCATCATAGCCGGGCACGATCCTCCCCTTGCCGACGATGCCGAAGATGCGCTGCGGGCCGGCGCTGGTCAGATCGATCAGCCGCTGCAGCGTCAGCCGGCCTTGCGCGACATGGTTGAGCATCAGCGGCAGCAGCGTCTGCACGCCGGGCATGCCGCTGGGGCTGTCCGGATAGGCCTTTGCCTTTTCCTCGCGGGTATGCGGCGCGTGATCCGAACCGAGCACGTCGGGCACGCCCTGGCGCAGCCAGTGCCACAGCCCGTCACGATGCGCGCCGGAACGGATCGGCGGGTTCATCTGCGCGAAGGTGCCGATGCTCGGATAGGCCTCTTCGCCCGCCAGCGTCAGGTGCTGGGGCGTGACTTCGCACGTCGCGATGTCCTTGTGCTGGCCCAGCAGCTCCAGCTCGGCGGGCGTGGTGACGTGGAGCACATGGATCCGCCGCCGCGCTTCACGAGCCAGCCGAAGGATGCGCCTGGTGGCCAGGATCGCGCTTTCGTCGTCGCGCCATACCGGGTGCGAGGAAGGATCGCCGGGGACGCGCTCGCCCAGGCGTTCCTGCATGCGGAACTCGTCCTCGGCATGGATCGCCACGCGGCGATGGCCCGAGGCCAGCACGCGCGCGAGATTGGCGTCGTCCGATACCAGCAGGTCGCCGGTCGAGGCGCCCATGAAGATCTTCACGCCGGCCGTGCCCGGCAGCCGCTCCAGCTCGGCCAGATGCTCGGCGTTGTTGTTGGTGGCGCCGACATAAAAGGCATGGTCGCACCACATGCGGTGGTGCGCGCGGTTCAGCTTGTCGGCTACCGCCGCCGCGCTATCGGTATTCGGCTTGGTGTTCGGCATTTCGAAAACCGCGGTGACGCCGCCCAGCACGGCGGAGCGGCTGCCGCTCTCCAGGTCTTCCTTCACTTCCAGCCCCGGTTCGCGGAAATGCACCTGGCTGTCGATCACGCCCGGCAGCACGTCCAGCCCGGTGCAGTCTATCGTCTCGCCCGCATCGCCGACATCCCCGATCGCGACGATCTTGCCGCCGGAGACCCCGACATCGACTTCTGCAGGTCCGCTGGGAAGGTGCACGCGGCCGCCGCGCAGCTTGAGTTCGACATTCGCCATGGCTTTGCCTCTTTCGTGAGCGTTGGCGGCGTCCTACCTGTTCGGCATGGACGATACCAGCACCTGGCTCGACGATCGCGCGCTGCTCCGCCTCACCGGCGACGATGTTCGCGGATTTCTGCAGGGCCTGCTGACGCAGGACCTCGCCCGCGTCACGCCCGATACGCCGCAATGGGCGGGGCTGCTCACGCCGCAGGGCAAGGCATTGTTCGACTTCCTGCTCTGGGCGGACGGCGATGCGATCCTGATCGACTGCGACGCCACCGTGCAGGAGTCGCTTGTCCGCCGGCTGAGCATGTACCGGCTCCGCCGGGCCATCAGCATCGAGCCGATCGATGCCGGTGTCCACTGGTCGCTCGCACCGCGCGCGCGCGCCGTGGCGGATCCCCGCCTCGCGGCGCTCGGCTATCGGTGGCTCGCGCCCGTGTCGGGAGGCAGCGCCAGCGCCGCCTGGCAGGCGCACCGGCTCGCCCAGGGCGTGACCGAAGGGCCGGCCGAGCTGGGCAGCGACAAGACCTTGTGGCTGGAATGCAATGCCCAGGAACTGAACGGCGTCAGCTTCACCAAAGGCTGCTATGTCGGCCAGGAGAACACCGCGCGCATGCACTATCGCGCCAAGGTGAACCGCCGGCTGGTCGTTGCTCCGCTCGGCGAACCGGGCGACCGCACCCGCGCCAGCTATCCCGCGCTCGGCAAGATGGTCGAGCTGCGCCGGGTCGAATCGCTCGGCGACGCGCTCGTCCCAGATTGGCTTGCGGCAGCGCTGGCAGTCGAAGCCTGAGCGCCGGTCAGCGCAATCGCTTCTGCAGGAAGAAGCGCTGGTGGCCGGGGGGAAACGCATCGAGCGTGCCGAACAGCTCGAAGCCCAGCTTTTCGTAGAAGCCGCGCGCCTGGAACGAGAAGGTATCGAGCCAGATGCCGACACAGCCATGTTCGCGGGCGATCGCCTCGGCGCGCTGCATCAGCGCAGTGCCGTAATCGCTGCCGCGATGCGCCTCCGGTACCGCCAGATATTCGACGAACATCCAGTCATAGGCGCATTTGCCCCATAGTCCGCCGACATGGTTTCCGGCCTCGTCGGTCAGCAGAACGGCCACGGGCGCGGACCGGGGCTCGCCCGCCTTTGCGATATTATAAGACCGCAACGGATCGAGCACCGCCATGCGGTGCTGGTCGGTCGGCGTGTCGGGAACGGTCAGGTGCAGCGTCATCGCTGCCACGCTGCGGTAAACGCCAAGCTTTCACAACCGCTGCAGCAACTGGCGTCACGTTGCGGTTCGCACAAAAAGAAAGGGAGGCCGGTTACCCGGCCTCCCCTGCTTGCGTCCATCCCTCGCGGGTTGGCAGCTCTTACATGCCCGAACCCGGACCGTAGGTGATTTCCACGCGACGGTTCTGCAGTTCGCGGACACCGTCGGCAGTCTCGACGCGCGGGCGGCTTTCGCCGAACGCTTCGGTCGAGATCACGCCAGCCGGGATGCCCTTGCCGGTCATGTAAGCGCGGACCGAGTCGGCACGACGCTGCGACAGACCGACGTTGTAGCTCGCCGCACCCGAACGGTCGGCGTGGCCAGCCAGCATCACCTGGGTGTTGCTGCAATCCGCATAGTTGCTGATCGCATTGTCCAGGATGCTCGCGGCTTCCGGCGTGACGTCCGACTTATCCCAGTCGAAGAACACGATGTACGGCCCAGGCGTGCAGACCTTGGGTTCCGGCGCCGGGGGCGGCGGAGGCGGCGGGGCCGGCTCGGCGACGGGCGGCGGCGGCGGGGGCGGCGGAGCCGGCTCAGCGACGGGCTCAGGCGCACCGAAGTTGAACGTCAAGCCTGCGAGCAGGCTGTGCGACCGGTAACGGCCGCTCCACTGGTTGCCACCGATGTCGACGAGCTTCACGTCCGGCGCGTTGAAGAAGCGATACTTCAGCGACACGTCGATCGAGCGGGTCACCGGCGCGCGGACGCCGGCAATGGCCTGCCATGCAAACACGGTGTCGGAGTCGTTGACGGTATCGGCCGGACCGGAGAGACGCAGACGGTCCTTGATGCGGGCGACACCCGCACCACCGCCGACAAAGCCCTGCAGGCCCGTGTCCTCACCGAAGTCGAACATGCCGTTGACCATGAACGACAGGGCCGAGGTGTTGCCGCTCGCCTGCTCATAGGCGCCAGCCGGCGTCGTCGACGCAGCGCCACTCGCCAAGCGAATGGCCGTCGGGATGGAAGTGCGAGCGCTGTCGACGCGAGCGCGGCGATAGCTTACTTCGGCTTCTGCACGGAACGGGCCGAAGTCGTAGCCGACATTCCCGCCCACGTCATAGCCGACATGGTTGTTCTGCGTGACAGCGTCCTTGCTGCTGCCAGCATCAAAGTGGATGTCTTCAACCAACATCGCACCGCCTTCGACACCCACGTACCACGCGTCGTCGCGGGCCAAGGCGGGCGTGCTCAGCGCGGTCGTGGCAAGTGCCAAAGTGACGGCAAGCTTCCGCATTATAATCCCCTTTCATGGTCGTCCTTACGGACAGCCCAAACTCACTACTCAAACCAAAGTTTCGGTGCAAGCGCACAAATCTGCGGACTGTTGCATGATCGTCACAGCTTATCCAGCATCGATTAAACCGTGTACGCGCAACGCGTCCAGCACCGCAGAGATGGTTCTACGCGCTTCCTGGTCAACCGTTACCCCGCCGTTCGGTTCCGCGATTCCCGGCTGCATTTCGCCAACTACCTGACGTCCTTGGATAAAAACTTTTCCATAGGTCCTATCCTGGTACCATTGCCCTGCGACGAACTGCGCGGGAGACTGAGTTTCCGCGATCCAGATGCGCAAACCCTCCCGCGGCGCAACAAAGCGCCATCCGGCCGCGGTCCAGCCGGCCAGACAGCCGGCGCGTCCCTCCCACGCGCCGCTCGGTGCCGGGCCGATCAGCCAGCATTGCCCCGGCTCCGGCGCGGCGGGCGGGACGTCGATCGGTCCCGATTCCACCACAGTGTGGCTGAGCAGATCAAGCCGCACCAGCGCTTCGTTGTGGAACATCTCCTTCTGCGCTTGTCCCGGCTCCAGCAACGGCAAGTCGAAGCGGGCAGTGGAAGCGGTCGTCATTGCAGGTCTCCCGAACTGGAAAGCAGAAGCGTCGCCGCGGCGGAACGGCCATGCGTACCGATCTGCCGGACGCGCACCGTCAGCGGATAGTGCAGCCCGGCCATGGCGATCGTCGCGCTCGCAGCCGCGCTGACGAGCGTCTGGATCGCACCGCCGGACTCGATCTCGATCGCATAGGCTTCGCTCTGTTCGCCGATCGGGATATCCACGCCGTCCTGCCAGGCGCCGCCGGTGCGGCTCCGCCGCGTCCAGCGCAGCAGCAGGTCGGTGCCTTGCCGCGTGGCGCACAGCTGCACGGGCGCGGGCGGCAGCAGCGAGATGCCCGAAACCTGCGCGACAAGCGGCGCGACATCGCCCAAGTCGGCGACGCCTTGCGCCAGAAGTTGCACGCGCCCGCCGATCGCGACATCCAGCTCCAGCAATTTGATCGTATCGCGCGCCAGCAGCACAAAATGGTCACCGGGATCCTGCCGACCGATCGCACCCTCGGTTCCCCGCCGCCCGCGCCACAGGCGCGACAGGCGCCACCGCCGTGCACCGATCGGTTCGGCCCGGCCGAACTGCAACAGTTCCTCCCCCAGCATCGCCAGATTGGCGCCCGCGTCCATCGCCCTGTCGTCGGCATTGGCCAGCAACATCGCGTCGTTCGCCAGGTCGACGATCACGACGCTGGCGGTATCTGCCAGCGCGGCCGGCGATGCGCCGGGCGGCTGAACGATCGTGCCGAGCACCGCGGGATAGGCGGTGCCCCCGGCCGGTTCCCAGGTCCGGCCGTCGTCCCTGCTGTAGGAAAGCGTCGCCCGGCGCCATCCGGCCGTCGTTCCCGCCGCCGCCAGCGCGAGGCGCGGTCGCGTTGCCGGGCTGTCGTCCAACGGCGGCAGCTCGAAGCAGTAGGCGATCGTGGCACCCTGGCGCGCGTCCGGCGCGTCCACCGCACGGCCCGGGCTGGCGCCACTGGCGCGCGGCGCCTGCGCGATCCGCACGCACTCCAAGCGCACGATCATGCGGTCAAGCGTCCAGCGGTCGACCCGCCACTGCCCCGCCACGCCCTCTATCGTGATCCGCGCGCCCGGGCGGACGGCCAGCGCGTCCCAACTCAGGCTGATCGTGCGCCGCTCGCGGCCGATGTCGGCGCGCAACAGCGCGGCGGCGGCAATCGTCTTGGCCGCGTCCGCATCCAGCACCGCGGGCAGTTCGATCCGCGCCTCGCGATCGCCGGCGCCGTCGCGGCACGCCTGCTGCATCCCCGCCTGATAGTCGCGGGCGACATCATAATAGCCGACGCACACCCGGCGCGGCGCGCTCGCGGCGGCAGCGATCGCCCGAGCGCCCAGCCCGGGCCCGCTCGCGCCGCGCGCCATCCCCATGTCCGGCCAGCGATCGGCGGTGCCCGGCCCTGCGATCAGGCGCAGCATCGCCGGATCGCTGCGCAGCCAGCCGCCGCTCGCCGCCAGGATGGTCTCCAGCACGGAACCGATCGTCGCTCCCTGCGCCGAAAAGCCGGTGACCGGCAGCCCCAGCGTCTCGCCGTCAACGCCGTCCGCCAGGCTGGCGGCGATCGCACCCAGCGGTACCGGCGCCGGATCGGCAACCACTTCGAAGCTCAGTTGCGGGATCCGGTTGCCGAACTCCGCCAGCTCGAGATCCTCGAACACGGCATAGGCGATGCCGCGATGCGCCGGCGCCATCGCCGCGCCTTCCACCGATGCGATCAGCGGATCGACGGCCTGGTCCTCGTCGCCCCGATGGAGGCGGAAGCCGGTGCGCACCTTGAAGTCGCCGGCCGCGCCGCGCAGCAGCTTGCCGTCCGCCCAGATCCGCTCGACGCGCAGGATCGGCCGCGCCGAAAGCGCTACGGCGAACGAAGCGGTATAGCTGTACACCGTCGTCGCGCCCCGCCCCTTGCCGCCGCCTTCGCTCGCGCGATGCTCGATCAGGTCGGTCGCCCAGACTATCGATCCCGCCACCCGCAGCCTGCCGAACAGCTTCGGGATCTGCGTGCCATAGCTCGACGTCTGCACCCGCAGGTCGGCCAGCCGCGCCCCTTCGCGGGTGCCCGGCCGCAGCAGCTGGCGGTCGATCGTGTTGCCGATCAGCCCGCCCAGCCCCGCCCCCAGCGGCCCGCCGATCAGGCCGCCGGCGATGGTCAATACCATCGTCGCCATCATTCCTCTCCTTGCAGAAAGCGCCAGCAGCTAAGGATCGGCCAGGGCGGCGCGCCCGGGCGTTCAACGACGCGGCGCAGCACCGCATCGGCGTGCACGATGCTCTCTTCGCCCGCGATCGCCAGGTGGAGCTGCCCCGGTCCGCTCCGCAGCAACAGCACGTCGCCCGGCATGGCATCCTCCACCGGCATCAGTCCCGCGCGCTGCAACGCCCCGGCGGCCAGCGCGCCATCGCCGGTGCGCAGCGCATAATCGTCGGGAGTTGCCGCCCGCATCCCCTGCGCCCGCAGCGCCAGCGCCACCAGCCCCACGCAGTCGAGCCCGGTCGCCGGGTCACGCCCGTGCAGCCGGAAGCGCGCGCCGATCGCTGCCCGCGCCTCCGCAAGCCCGCTCGCCCCGCTCATCCGCCGGGATACCGGGTCAGCAGGTCGGTGCCGGGCAGATAGGGCTCGCCGCGAAAATTCGCCGCGTTGCCGAAGCGCGCCGCGCAGGTCTCGATCCGCCCGTCGCACCCCTGGATCAGCTCGACCAGCGCCCCCGTGCCGTCGAACCGCGGCGGCAGGCGCAGCGTCACCGTCGTCCCGTCCGATGCGGCGATACCGTCGGCCAGCCCGCCATTGGCGCCGCCGAACCAGCGCAGCCGCCCCCCGCCATAGGCATTGGCTTCGGGCTCGGCGGCATCGAGCGTCAGCACGACGTCGTCGGCCGCCACAACCCGCGCGAACCGCCGCCGCCCGGCCAGGTCCATCCCGCAGCGCGCATCGCCCAGAGTCGCGCGGCAATCGGGCGAGGTCGCCTCCACCACCGGCGCCTCGAACGCAGCGGTCGCCCCACGCAGCTCGGCGGTCAGCGCGCCGTCGCGCGTCTCGATCGCGCCCAGCACGCCCTCGCCCAGCGAGATCGTCTCCCCCGGCGCGGTCCAGTCGGTCGCGAAGATCGCCACCCGCGCGCCGTCCCAGCGCCCGGCCAGCAGGTCCTCCTCGCGGATCGCGTCGCTGGCGAGTACGCCGCGCACGTCCATCGCATCCGCCTCAAGCGAGGCGCTGCGCTCGATCGCGCTCGGCGTCATCCCCGGTGCGGCGCGATAGAGCAGCCCGTCGATCCACAGGTCGCGGTCGTGCGCGGTCAGGCCGATCGTCACGCCGTCACGCCGCTCGATCCGCCAGCACAGCGTGACCGTGGTGAGCGCTCCCTCCAGCCAGGTCATTCGCGTATCTCCACCAGCGGCACCAATGCTGCCGCGCCCGCCAGGAAGGTCGCCCGGCTCACCCGCAGCTGGTCCTCCGCGAAGCGCACCGGCACGTCGAACAGGAAGGAGGCGCTCACCCGCACGCCCGCCGCCGGCGCCGCGTCCAGCGTCACCACCCCGCCCTCGCCCAGCGAGAAGGCCGCGGTCGCCACCCCGTCCAGCCGCACCGAAACCGTCCCTGCCACTGGCCGGGTGATCCGCCGCACGCTCGCGCCGTACCGCTTCACCAGCGGGAACCGCGCTTCCACGCCATCGCCGGTGCCGATCGTGACATCCCGCCCTTCGAAATCGAACGGATCGCGCAGGCGAAAACCCCGCGCCGGCCCCATCCTCGCCCGGAAAAAGCCGAGCAGTTCGGCGATGTCGGCTTCGGATCGCACGCCCGGCCCCACATCATAGCGGGTGCGCGCTTCCGCCCATTCCGCGTTGCGCCGCTCGGCCCCGCCCGCGCTGGTCACGATCGCGGTGGAAACTTCCGGCGCCACCTCCGCCTCGCGCCCCAGCGCGAGGGGAAAGGACACATCGTCGAAGGGCGTCATCGCCGCCTCCTGGTCGAAATGGATGAAGCCGTCGCGCAGCACCTGGGGCAGCGCCCATACATAGGTCGCCGCCACCCCGCGCCTGCGCCCGCGCGCCGCCGCCTCGGCGATGCCGCGCCACTGGTCCTTGTCCTCGCGCCGCAGCACGAAGCCGGCGAGATAATGCTGCCGGGCCGCGGGATAGCCCAGCCGGCTCTCCGCCGCCGCCACCGCCCGTTCGGAGGCGGCGGCATTCCCCGCGGCCGCCCAGTCATAATCCTCGAGCTGCAGCACATCGAACGCCGGCGACGCCCAGCCGATCGGCAGGTTCGCCCGCTTCGCTTCCGGCATTGCCGGATCGAGCACCGTCGGCAGATAGGCGAGCAGCAGCACCTCCGCGCCGGGCGCCCGTGCCTTCACCGCATCGCGCAAGGCGAACGTGGACGCCGCCAGCAGCGCCCCCGCCGCATCCAGCACCATCGGATCCACCGGCTCCCGCAGGTTCTGCGGCGCGGGATCGCCCAGCGCCGCCCTGGCTGCGGCGTCGTGAATGCACAGCCGTCCATCGGCCATCACCCACCACCAGGGTTCGCCGATCTGGAACCGCACTGCCAGGCCCGCATCTTCCGCGATCCCCACAAACGCCAGTGCCACCGCACGCAGATAGGCCATCGCCCCGCCATGCGCGGGGGAGAGGAGCGTCGAAGGCGGGCTCCATCCGGTCTGTGCCGGGCTGCCATCCGCCGCCCGCTGCTTCCAGTCGCCCCAGCAATGCTGGTCGAGCAGCTCGTAGCTCAGCGACCAGATCACCCCCAGCCCCAGCGCCTTGGCCCGCCGCGCGAAATCGCGGTGCCACGCCGCGCAGGGGCCCGCGAGCACGCCGCCCGCGAGGCTCGCGTAAAGGCCGTCGCCGTGCGCCTCGAGCCGGAAATAATGGCTCATGCCCACGTAATGGAGAATGTCGCCGCGATAGCCGAGGTGCAGGATATTACGCAGCAGCCGCGCCGGCGTCAGGTTGTAGCCATCGTCATAGCCTGTCGCGATGCGCAGGCCATGTTCGGGCACCACCGCCGCGCCGATCGGCAGCACCGATCCCGGCCCGTCACAAGCGATGCCGGTCAGCTCCACCCATGCCTCCACCGGCGCGGCCAGCGGTGCCGCATCGCCCTCGGCATAGCCCGGCGGCACCAGCGATACGAACATTCGGTCGATATCGCCCGCCCATACCGGGTCGGCCTCGCCCGGCAGCAGGAAGCCGCCTGCCACCGTGGCGAAGTCGATCGCCACCACGGCATCCTCGGCCGTGCCCTGGGCATAGTTCCACAGCCGCACATACCAGCTGCGCGGCGTGCCGGTCGCGTCGCGCCCCTCGATCGTCAGCACGGGGCCGTGCACCGCATCCAGCGGGATCACGCCCGACGACCGCCAGCGGAATCGCAGCCGGCACGCCCTAAAGTCGCGGCGCGTCGCATAGGCGAGCAGCGGGTGATCCCACCGGTCCTCCGCCGCCCAGATCAGCCCGGCCAGGTCGCTGCACCGGTAAAAGGTCAGGTCGACGCGCAGGGCATCCGCCGCCGTCGTCACTACGCTGGCCAACATCGGGCGCGGGAAATCGACCGTCCAGAACACCGGATCGAATCGCTTCACCACGTCTTCGGCCTGGCCGCGCCGCTGCTCGGCAAGCCACCAGCCCATCAGTCGAGCCCCGCCAGCGCCGATCGCACGGCACGCGCCACCTGACGACTCGATTGCGCCAGCGCTTGCGGGGCCTCACCGGCCGCCGCGTTGACGGTGATCGCCACCCGCACCGCGCGCGCGCCGCCCTGCACCGTCGGCGCCACCTGCCCCGCGCTGGTCGGCACGAACAGTTCCGGCCCGCGCTCGCCCACCCAATAAGGGCGGCCAGGGCTCACCGGCCCGCCCGTCGCGCGGCCCGGCAGGCCCGGCAGGCCCAGCAGCCCGCCCAGCAGCGAGACCAGCCCGCTGCTGCGTCCGCCGATGCCCAGCGACGGGATGGCGATGCCGATCGCGGCCCGCGCGATCTCGTCCATCGCCCGCACCGCCACGCTGCGCAGATCGTCAAAGCCGATCCGGCCGGTCCGCGCCGCCCGCAGCAACGTGGTCTCCAGCGAGCGACCCGCCCGATCCACGCCGGCCTCGAACGGGCCTTCCAGCGATCCGCGCATCGCCTCCACGTCGCGCGCGAAGCCGGCGGTATCGGCACGCACCGATACCACTAGCCTTTCGATTTCCTCATCCATCGGGAAACTGCTCCTGCAATCGCGCCAGCAGGTCGGGAGTCAGCGGTTCGCCCGCTTCCCCGGCCGCCGCGCGGATCAGCGCCGCCAGCTCGGCCGGCGTTGCGCGCCAAAAGGCGTCGGGAGACCAGCCGAACGCCAGTCCCGTCATGCCCGCCAGCTGCGCCGCCCGCTCCGAAAAGCACGTCATCGCCCGGCCAGGATCTGGCCGATCAGCGTCTTTAGCGCCGGGGTGGCCGCAGCCAGCCCGGCCGCCACCACCGCCTCCGAAAAGGCATCGCGCGTCAGCGCCTCGGGTGCGTCGTGCCGGCAATGCCAGAACAGCGCCACCAACTCACCCAGCGCCAGCCGCCCGGCGGCGGCCCGCTCCACCAGGGCGAACAGCGGCCCCACTTCGGCTTCGGCGGCCACCAGCGCCTCGAAGCTCGGCCGCAGCACCAGCGCCGCGCCCCCTACGCGCAGCATCGCCTCGCCGCGCGCCGCATTGGCCGTGCCCCTCATGCGCTCACCACCGGGCCGGAGCTTTCCAGCGCCAGCGTGTAGCTGCGCTCGCCGTTGAAATCGCCGGCATAGTCCAGCCGCGTCACCAGGAAGCGCCCGGTCATCGTCTCGCCGCTCTCGAAGCTCAGCCGATACTCGTCGAGCACACCGGCCAGCGCATTTGCCTTCAGCCGTGTCTCGGCCGCCGATCCGGTGAACACCCCCGCACCCGATACGCTCACCGATCGCACGCCTGCGCCGGACAGCAATTCGCGCCATCCGCCGGAATCCTTGCTGGTGATCGCCACCGCTTCGCCGTTCACCGAAAGCTGCGTCGTGCGCAGCCCCGCCACGGTGGCATAGACCACCGGCACCGCGCCGTTGCCGATCTTCAGCAGAAACGCACTTCCCTTCTCCGCCGCCATCGTCATCTCCTGTTCGTAAAAATCCGCCCCGGTACGGGGAGGGTTTTGGGGCACAGCCTTCACCCCGCGCGCAGCATCCGCACCCGAAACTCGATCACCGCCGTCACCCGGCTGTCGCCCTCGGCCACCACGCGGCTGCGCAGCAGCACCAGGCTGGCGATCCGCCAGCCATCGCCGATCGCCGGGGGCAGCGCCGCGAGCGCGGTCTCCACCGCTCCCGCCAGCGTGCGTAGCCGCTGGCGCCCGGCGCCGTTGTCGCGCACCTGCACGCTCAGCCGGCCCTCCCGGCCCGGCTGGTCCTTGGTGCTCCAGTCGATCAGCACCGGATCCTCGATCAGCAGATACGGCCGCGGCGTGCGTCCGGGATCGGCATCGAACACGCCGTTCACCGTGCCGGCGATCGATGGATGGGCCAGCAGCGCCGTGCGCAGGGCGCCGGTGATCGCGTCCTGCGGCGTCATCGCAACAGCCCTCCCACCCAGCGCAGCGACGGCTCCGCCAGCCACCGCCGCCACAATCCGCGCCCACGCAGCGTCACTTCCGCAGCGCCGGCATCCACCTCGATCCCCGGTGCGGCCTCGCGCACCCGTTCGGCTACCCGCATCGCCGCCTCGGTAGCGGCGGCCCGGCCGATCGCTTCGCCCCGGGCGTTCAATCGACCGAACATGCCGTTCGCCTTCCGATGCCCAGCTGCACGCGCCGCCAGGGGCGCCAGAACGCCACCACCGCCGCCGGCGGGGCCGCGCTGATCGCCCGCCCCTCCAGTTGGTGCGCGGCCAGCAGCACTATGCCGTGCGCCAGGGGCGGCGGCACGTCCGCCCAACCGGTCGCCGCGCCCGCGACGAACCGCACCCGCACGCGGGCCGCGCCATGGGGTGCGGCGATGCGCACCCAGCCTTCGCCCCGCGCGTCGATGTCGATGGCATAGGCTTCGATCGGCAATGCCGCCGCGCTGCCGTCGTTCGCCAGCGCCGCCACGCTGGTGATCGCCGTCACCGGCCCCTGCGGCAGTCGCTGCCATTGGCCCGATCGCGCCAGCATCGCCTGCCATTCGCGCGCGATCCAGGCGATGCCGGTAAAGGCCTCGCCCAGCGCCAGCGCGGTGCGTGCCGCCGCGTCGATCGCCGCGTCCTCGCTGCTGCCTTCGATGCGCAGATATGCCTTGATCGTGCCGCGCGCGGCTTCGATCGCCGCCGCCGGAAAGGGCGGTGCGTCCATGGTCCTGTCTCCTGCTGTTGCCGGGGGCTATTCGGGGTCTTGGGGTGGTGGCACGGAGTCGGGGTCCTCGCGCGCAAGCTGCCGCCCGGGTCCGGGGTCATAGGGCGTCTCGCCGTCCCACTCGATGCGATTGACCACCACGTCTGCCTCGATCACGCGATAGACCGCCATCGCTTCCTCCTCAGCCGAAATACCAGGTCAGGCGCAGCTCGCCGCGCCCGCCATTGCCGCCCGCGCCCGACGCGAAGCCGCTGTCGCACGCGCCGCCGCCGCCACCGCCGCCGCCCGGATCGCCACCCGCGCCGCCGGCCGTGCCGGCACCGCTGTTCTGGCCGGAAGCGCCACCGCCACCGCCGCCGCCACCGATCTGCACCAGCGGATTCGCTGCGCCGCCACCGGCACCGCCCGTCCCGCCGGTGCCGCTCGCGCTGTTCGTGCCGCTATGGGTGGATCCGGCGCCGCCGCTCGATGCCGCGCGGATCGCGTTCGCCGCATCCAGGCTGCCGCCCGCCCCGCCCCCGCCGGTGATGCCAGCCGCGCCCTGTGCCGCGGCGCCGGCGGGTATCGATGCGCTGCCCGCGCCCGCCGCGCCGAAGGTGCCGCTTGGGGCCGCGCCGCCAGCGGCACCGGCGGTATAGCCGCCCACCCCGCCGGCGCCGCCAGCCGCGCTCACCAGGGTGCCGAGCAGCGTGGTACCGCCCGTGCCGCCGGTAACCCCACCGGATCCGGTGCGGCTCGCACCGCCGCCGCCGCCGGCGCCGATCGTCACGCTTTCCGCGGCGCCATGGGCGGCGGCGGGCAGCGTCAGCGCATGCACGGCGCCGCCCGCGCCGCCACCGCCGCCGGTCCGGACCGTTGCGGTGGCGCCAGAGCAGCCTGATCCGCCGCCGCCACCGCCGCCCACCGCCAGCACGTCGAACGCAGTGGCCAGCGGCGGCCGGCTGCTCGTGCCCGAACTGACGAAGCTCGCGCGCAGCGGCGCGATGCCCCAGCGCAGCGGCACCCAGCCGGCACCCGTCCAGTACACCGCCGCCCAGTCATGCTGCGCCGAAAGCCAGGCGATGTCGGTACTGCCGTCGCGCAGCGTCACGCGGTTGGCCGATGCGTCACCCTTGCGGACGTGCAGCTGGTCGCCCGCGCTCAGGCCGCTGCCACCGGGCAGGGTGAAGATCACCCCGCCCGACGCCGCATCGCCTACGAACAGCCGACCCAACTCCGCCGCCGCAACGGCGTGGTTCGCCGTCTTGACGACGACAGACAGGCTGTTGCGTCCGGCATACAGCTCGTCGAAATTCGCGTTCGCCTTGATCCAGGCGGCGCGCTCGGTATCGCCGGTGCCGTCATTGGCGGCGGCACCCACGTTGATGGTCTGTCTGGCCACGCTTAGCTCCTGTCGATGGTGCGCAGGGTCGAATCCACCGTGCTCGTGGTGCGGTCGACGCGGGTGGAGGGTGCCGTCGGCGGGCCTGCGCGCCTGCGCGCCGCCGCCGGGATGGAAAGCGAAAGCCCGTCCATCAATAGAGCGCCAGCATGTCGGCCGCGCTGGTGCCCGTCGCCCGCACGAACTGCGCGCGCAGCGGCAGGATGCTGCCGCTCGCCACGTTCTTCCACACCGTATCCGCGCCGCCGTTCACGCCGCGCAGTGTGATCGTCCCACCGGTGCCGACATAAAGGCCCTTGGGGATGTCGGGCAGCGGCACCGTGTCGCTCGGCACCACCGCCACCGCCCTTGTCGCCGGCGCCGCCACCTGGTCGGCGCTGTTCGCGAACTGGTCTGCCATGCTCGCTCTCCCGGCTCAGTTGGCGGAAAATTTCAGAAGCTTGATCGCCTCCGAATTGCTCACCATGCCGCCCAGCCGCTTGCTCGCGTAGAAATGGACGAACGGCTTGTTCGAATAGGGGTCGCGCAGCAGCTGCGTCTCGCCGCGCTCAGCGATCAGATAGCCGGCCTGAAAATTGCCGAACGCGATGGCAAGGCTGTTCGCGGCGATGTCCGGCATGTCCTCGGCCTCCACCACCGGATAGCCGAGCAGCGTCGCCGGCTGCCCCGCGGCCAGGCCCGGCTGCCACAGCATCTGGCCCTCGCTGGTTTTGAACTTCCGGATCCGCGCCAGCGTCGCCGAATTCATCACCCAGCTCGCGCCCTGGCGATAAGGTGCGCGCAGCGCCTGGACGAGGTCGATCAGCTTCTCCTCCGGATTGGCAGCGAAGGCGCCCGCCGCGCCCATCGCAAGATATTGCAGCGTGCCGAACGGGCGTGCCGAGTCCCCCGCGCTCGAGGTCGTCGACGCCAGGAACCCCTTGGGCCGGTTGACGCCGCTGCCGTTCACGAACGCCGCGCCCTCTGCGACGGCGAACTCGCGCGCGATCTCGTCGGCCAGCCACGCCTCCACGTCGAACATCGCGTCGTCCAGCATCGCCTGGCTTGCCGCCGGATTGGCATAAAGCTCGCCGAACGGCGGGGCGACTTCGTTGAAGGTCGGCGTCGCCGTCATCGGCCGCGCGGCCGTTTCCGCCGCCCAGCCGCTGTCGAAGCCGCCGCTCGCCACCAGCTTGCGGTATCCGCTCGTCCCCACCTTCACCACATTGGCGATCGCGCGCAGCGGCGAGATCGCCTTCAGCGTCGCGTCGATCCGAGCATCGATCTCGCGCGGCACCGCAACGCCGCCCTCGGCCCCGCTGGCGCCCGACAGCGCCTTGGTCTCCACGCCGCCGCGTACATAGCCGTCGAACGCCATGCTCGTCGCCGGCCGGCCGCCCGCCAGCATCGGCCGCACCGGCGGCAGCGCCGCCTGTTCGAAGCTCGTTTCCAGTTCGTCCATGTTCGTCTCCCACGTGAAAGCCCCGCGCGAACCGCTGTCCGCCCGGCAACTCGTTCCAACATCCCGAAAAAGTTCAGCCGACCGCGTGCACTCGCGCCAGCGGCTGCATCGGCTCCGCCACCAGGCTCACTTCGATCAGCTGAAGCGCGGTCAGCTCGCGCACGCGCCCCGCCCGCGCCGCCTGCACGCGATAGCCGAACGAAAGCCCCGCCACCGCGCCCTTTGCCACCAGCGACGCCAGCCGCGGATCCTCCACCCGGCCGATCACCCGCAGGCCGCGCGCATCCTCGCCGATCGCCTCGATTCTGCCGACCGGCGCGCCGCGATGCTGCCATAGCAGCGGCACTGCCCGCACCGGCCCGAACGCGCCCCGCCGCACCACGTCCCCGCCGCGGTCCACCGCATCGAACACCGCGGCATAGCCGGCGAAGCGCACGCTCATTTCAGCCAGCCGGGAAAGCCCAGCCGCATCGCCAGCGCCACCAGCACCAGCGCCGCCACCATCCGGCCCACCCATTGCATCACCGCCTTGATCATCGACTTCTTGGCGTCGCGCCACGCGCTCAGCAGCTCGCGCAGCTCGGTCATGTCCTTGGCCGCGCCGCCATCCTCCAGGCCCAGCCGGGCCAGCGCCCGGCCTGCGCCCATGTCTCCCGCTTCCTCGGCGATCGCACGCAGCGTCGCCAGTTCGGCACCTTCGCTCTCGGCCTGCTCGATCAGCTGGGCCAACATCGTCCCATCGGTCATGACAACCCCACCAGTTTGCGTTTCTCGTCGTCGCTCAGGAAATCGGCCGCGCTCACCTGCTGCCACAGCCGCTGGCGGTCCTCGGCCAGCGCCGGCACCCGGTCCACGTCCACGGCCAGCCGCGCCTCGGGGAACCAGGGCGCCAGCCCGCGAGACAGGCCGCCGAGCAGATGCTCGGCCATCGGCAGGATCGCCTGCCGCCACAGCGCCCGGTTGGCCTCGCGGTAATTGGCATAGGCGGTGTCGCCCGGCAGCCCGAGCAGCATCGGCGGCACGCCGAACGCCAGCGCGATCTCGCGCGCCGCCGCCGCCTTCAGTCCCACGAAATCCATGTCGGCGGGCGTCAGGCTCATCGCCTGCCATTTCAGCCCGCCTTCCAGCAGCATCGGCCGCCCGGCATTGGCGGCGCCGGCAAACCCCGCCTCCATCTCGTCCTTCAGCCGCGCGAACTGGTCCGGGGCCAGCGCCGATCCGTCGCCGGGGTCGTAGACCAGGGCCCCGCTCGGTCGCGCCGCATTGTCGAGCAGCGCCTTGTTCCACCGCGTCGCCGCATTGTGGATCGCGATCGCGCCCGCCGCCGCGTCCAGGCAGCCCAGCCCATAATGATCGTCGGCGGGGTGGAAGGCGCGCAGATGCACGATCTGCGGCTGCCCGCCATCCTCCGCCGCCAGCCGCGTCACATGCTCGCCGACGCGGTAGCGATAGGCGATCGGCCAGCCGCCCGCGTCGGGCTCCACGCTCACTCGCTCGGGTCGCAGCGCATACAAGGCGCGCAGCCGTCCCTCGCCGTCGGTCAGCAGCTGTACATAGCCGTTGCCGTGCAGCAGCAGTTGCGCCGCCAGCGTCTCCAGCAGCCGCTGCCCGCCCGATGGCGCCGAAACCAGCGCCACCAGCTCGGGGTCGGCGTTCGCCAGCGGGGCCCCGCCCACGCCTTCCGCCACCAGCCGCACCGCCCGCTGCGCCACCGGATTGTGGCAATAGCCGTCGCGCAGCTGCGCTTCATAGCTGCGCGGCCAGTCGCCGAAGCTGCCCCAGCCGCCCCGCGCCAGCGCCGGCCGCTGGCCTTCACGCGCGGCCTTCCGCCCGAACCACTTCATCGTGCCAACTCCGCCGGCCGCAGCCGGCCGTCCTGATCCAGATCGTGCGCCCAATATGCGGCGATCAGGCCCGTCCGGATCCCGTCCCAGAACCCGCCGATCAGCGTCGCGGGCGGAAAGGCACGCTCCACCATCGCCTGCACTTCGGCGGCATCCAGCGCGCCATCGCCATTGCGATCCTGCGCCGCCACCATCACGGCGCCCATCGGCAGCCGGCTCTGCGCGTCCAGGGCGCACGCCGCCGTCAGCAGGGCGAGCAGCCCTGCAGCCATGCATCTCCGCATTGGATATCTCCCGCTGTTACATTCCTACCCGGCACGGGAAGGGGGACCATCTGCGAATGCAAATGGTCGAGGGGGCCGCCGCGGCACGCGGCGGGTTCCCCCGCTATCGTTCAGCCCCGTGCCTGACGGCGCAGCCCCTCCACCATGCGGCCAGGCCACGCGGTCCCCCTCCACGGGCCGGGAAGGATTTTAGGGCTGTAAGGTCCCCGTCACACCACCCGTATCGCAGCCCTCCCGCGCCGGCCCAGCAGCAACTCATGCACCGCCCACACCAGCGCGTCGGCGCGGTCGGGCGAGCGGCCCGGCCCCTGATAGCCTCCGGCCACCTGGAACCCGGCCATCTCTTCCTCCAGCGCCGGGAACACGCCCGCTTGCCACAGCGCGCCTTTCTCGTAGAGCAGCGCCACCGGCTCGGCACGGACGACCTTGCCTCGGCTGGCATGCACCAGTCGGATCGGCAGGTCCGTGTCGGCAGCCTTCAACACGCTTTCCACCATCGTGCCGCCCTGGTTCTTCTCGGCCACCACGCATTCCGCCTCGAACCGCCGGGCGCAGTCCGCCACCGCCGCTGCCCAGCCTTCGGGGCTCAGCCCGGCGACGCTGGCATCGGCCAGCACATAGCCTTGCTTGTCCGCGCCCAGCCCCACCGCAACGATGCCGCATGCATCGCCCTCGCTGCCTGCCGGCGGATCCACTCCCACCACCACGCGCACCAGCGGCACCGCGGCCTCCCGCCGCTGCCGTTCGATCAGCGCACGCGGCCACAGCGCGCCCGCCACATCGTCGATCATCTCGCCGTCCAGCTCCTGCCGCCCGAGCCGCGTGCCGGCATATGCCTGCACCATCGCCTCGACGAAGCTGCGCGGCAGATGGATATTGTCGCGGGTCCGCCCCCGCGTTTCGTGCAGGCCGGGCGGCCCGATCGCGAGCAGCCGTCGCATCAGCTTCACCGGCCGCGGCGTCGTCGTCACCACCACGCGCGGCTGTGCGCCGCGGCGCATCCCCATCATCAGATTGTCCCAGGCGGCGTCGGCGCAGCCTGCCGACCATTTCGCCAGCTCGTCCGCCCACGCGAAGTCATGCTCGGGTCCGCGCAGCTTTTCCGGCGCCTCGGCCGAATACACGAGCGCGCGTGCGCCCGATCCGAACACGAGTTCGCCTGCTGTGGCGCGCCAGTCGAGCGTCTCGCCCTCCAGCCCCACCGCGAGCAGCCCCGATGGCCCCTCCACCATCACCCGCCGCGCATCCTCCAGCGTCGCGCCGATCAGCGCGATCCGCGCGCCCGGCACGTCGCGCGCCATCTGGCTCACCCATTCGGCGCCCGCCCGCGTCTTGCCGAAGCCCCGTCCGGCACGGATCAGCCAGATCCGCCAGTCGCCGTCGGGCCAGAACTGGCCGTCATGCGCCCAGCGCCCCCACCATTCGTTGAACGCGCGTAGCTCGGTTTCTGACATGCGCTCCAGCATCCGGTCGCGCTCCTTGCGCGGCAGCAGCGCAAGCCGCTCCACCGGGTTCCTCACCTGCCCTGCTCCGCCTTCAGCCGTTTCTCCAGCGCGTCCAGTCGCTTGGACAGCGCCGCCTCCGCCTCCGCGCGGCTCATGCGCTGGATTTCGCCCACCCGCCGCTTGCGTCGGCCCTCCACCGTCGGCCGGTGGGCGCGGAGCAGCGTGAGCGCCAGCTCGGCGTCGAACGGCGTCTCGGGTGCGTCGCCGCCACCGAATTCGACATCGTTCACCCCTGCGCCGGCGGCGCGCAGCAGCCGTTCCTCCAGGCGGTCATAGCCCATGAGCAGCGCGTCGCGCCACAAGCCGGCGAACTCCGGATCGCGACGGCGAAGCTGGTAGACGCCCGCCTTCGACATGCCTGCCTCCGCGCAGGCAATATGGACGTTGCAGGTCACCGCCAGCGTGTCGAGGAAGCGCTGCCGCTTCTCGCTCGTCCAGCCGATTTCCTTCACCCGGCGTATCTGCCGCCGTCGCTGGTTGCCTGCCGCAATCGTCAGTCCCACCCGCTTTCTCCCAAGACGCGAACGGGCCGCCGCGCCAGCGCGCCTGGCCCGTTCCAGCAGAGCCGCACCCCGCGACTCGCACTTCTTCAGCGTTCCTGTTTTGTGCCATATCAGCGTGACGATGTCAAGAGAAATAACCCATATGGTTATCTCATCCGTAGTTTCACGGGGGCCGGCATGCGCTTGGTTTTCACGATTTGGTGATGCCTTTCCGGCTACTTAACCAGCCCTGCGGTGCCGTGGCGCCCGGTGGGAGGATGTCGGAAAAATGTCGAAGTCCGCGTTGCTTGTCTCAGCCGCCGTCATGGCCGTTCTCGCCGCGCCCGCCGGTGCCCAGGATCTGCGCGGGTCGGCCGCCGACGCGAAGGACGCCGCCGAAGCGCCGCCGCCCAACAGCGCGGATATCGTCGTCACCGCCACCCGTCGTTCCGAACGGCTGTCGAACGTGCCGATCGCCGTCTCCGCATTCAGCCAGCTGGCGCTGCAGAATTCCGGCGCCACGGATATCCGTCAGATGACGCAGCTCGCGCCGTCGCTGCTGGTCTCCTCCACCGGCTCCGAAGCCAATGCCGCCGCGCGCATTCGCGGCATCGGCACAGTGGGCGACAATCCCGGCCTCGAAAGCTCGGTCGCGGTGTTCATCGACGGCATCTATCGCAGCCGCACCGGCTCCGGCCTCAACGATCTCGGCGAGATCGAACGCATCGAAGTGCTGCGCGGCCCACAGGGCACGCTGTCCGGCCGCAACTCCTCGGCGGGCGCGATCAGCATCTACACCAAGCTGCCCGAGTTCCAGTTCGGTGGCTTTGGCGAAGTGAGCTACGGCAATTACAATGCCGTGCGCCTGTCGGGCGCGCTCACCGGCCCGATCGTCAGCGAAGCCATCGCCTTCCGCCTCGACGGCGTCTATTCGAAGCGCGACGGCTTCCTGCGCGATGTCGTCAACAACACCGATTACAACGATCGCAACCGCGTCTTCGTGCGCGGCCAGCTGCTGTTCAAGGTCAATCCCGATCTCGCGATCCGGCTGATCGCCGATTACACGCGGCGCGACGAGAAATGCTGCGGCGCCGCCTATGTCGATACCGCAGAAAAGCTCGATGCCACGCCCGGCACCCCCGGCGATTTCGCGACCAACCCCGCTGGCAACCGCGTCACCGCCATCCTGCGCAGCATGGGCGGCGTGCTGCCCAGCGAAGGCGATCCCTATAACCGGCGGATCGCATTCACGCCCGGCCGGGCCTATTCGAACCTCACCACCGATTACGGCATTTCGTCGCGCGTCCGCTGGAACATCGGCGACACGCAGCTCACCTCGCTCACCGCCTATCGCGAGTACAAGTCGGGCGGCGCGGCGGACATCGATTATGGCAATCTCGATCTCGTCTATCGGCCGAACGACGGCAACAGCTATCGCCAGTTCCACACCTTCACGCACGAAAGCCGCTTCTCGGGCACGATCTTCGGCGACAAGCTCGATTGGCTGGTCGGCGGCTATTATGCGCACGAAAAGCTGCAGGTGGCGGATAATCTGCGCTTCGGCGCGCAATATGGCGCCTTCGCCGCGTGCCGGATGGTCGCCACGCTCAACCCGGCGGCGGCGCTGCGCGATCCCAGCCGCCCCGGCTGCCTCAGCGCGCTCGGCCGCGCCGCGCTTACCCCGGCGGTCGGCCCGCAGATCATCGGCGGCATCGATCGGCTGAGCACGCTCAACGATCGCGGCAGCGTGCGCGATCTCTACGATCAGACCAGCAACAACTGGGCGCTGTTCACGCACAACATCTACCGCTTTACCGATCGCTTCAACGTCACCCTGGGGCTCCGCTACACCCGCGAAGCCAAGTCGCTTGCCGCCGGTTTCAACAACAACAACACCATCTGCCCGGCGCAGCAGGCGGCGCTGGCGCCGCTGTTGCGCAGCACGAACGCCACGCTCCAGTCGCTCGCGGGTGCGCTGGTCACGCTCAGCTGCACCGGCAATTCCAGCTCGGCGATTACCGGCCTCGCCCTGAACGATCGGCTGAAGGAAGGCCAGCTGACCGGCACCGGCGTCCTCTCCTGGAAGGTCAACGACGACACGCTGGTCTATGGCTCCTATGCGCGCGGCTACAAGGCGGGCGGCTATAATCTCGATCGCTCGGATCTCACCGCCACCGTGTTCGGCACGCCCGTGGCGGGCGATGTGCGCAACCTGCGCTTCGATCCCGAAACCGTGAACGCCTATGAGCTCGGCCTGAAATACAGCGCGCACAAGCTCACCGCCAATGTCGCGCTCTATCGCTCCGAATTCACCAATTTCCAGCTGAACACCTTCAACGGCACCAATTTCATCGTCCAGAATATCGGCGGCTGCAGCACGTCGCTGAACGGCACCGATCGCGACAATTCCTCCACCACCGGCGCCTGCACCGGCAAGGTCGGCAAGGGCGTGGTGACGCAGGGCGTCGAACTCGAAGTCGGCCTCACGCCCACGCATGATTTCAGCGTCAATCTCGGCTACACGCTGGCCGACGCGAAATACCGGCGCGATCTGGTGGGCAGCAAGGCGGGCGAGCCGCTCAACGCCGCGCTGTTCCTGCTGTCGGGCAGCCAGATGTCGAACGCGCCGCGCCACACCGTGACCAGCGCGGTCACCTGGACGCCGGCGCTCGGCGGATCGGGGCTTACCGGGCTGCTCTATGTCGATGGCCGCCTGACCAGCGACTATAACACCGGATCGGATCTGTTCGCGGAGAAGCTGCAGGACGGCTTCTTCCTGATGAACGCCCGCATCGGCGTGCGCGGCAAGGACGAGCGCTGGGCGCTCGAACTGTGGGCGCAGAACCTGCTCGATACCAACTATCAGCAGGTTGCGTTCAACCTGCCCTTCCAGGGCGCGGGCAGCCGGTCGCAGGTCCAGGCCTTCGGCGCGCCTGCCTTTGCCACCGCCAACACGCTGTTCGGCTCCTTCCTCGCCGAGCCGCGCACCTACGGCCTCACCCTGCGCTCGCGCTTCTAGGCCGCGGACGGGCGGCTTCGGTAGGACAGGAATCGCGATCCCGATCGTTCAGCGTTGCGATCGCGGCACCCGAAACCTGCCGTTGGTTCCTCTCCGAAGGCAGAGGTTGGGACTTAGCTGTCATCCGCAATGGCTGAAACGATCATCAAAGCTCACGGGCGGCGAGGATATCGACGATCGGTCAGCCAGCCTTCATTAGAGGCGTGCTGGTTTGGTGCCGCACCGTTCGGTATCCTCGTGAAATGAACCTAGGCCAACTCGACGCCGCGATACGAGCGGGAGCTATCAGCACCATTTTGCTGCTGGCTTGGCTCCTGCTTTGCCAGCGCCGAAGGGTCGGCTTGCCAGCCGCTCTGTTCCCTCCGTTGGCGCTTTGTCTGGCCGGGTTCGTCATCAGCAATACGCCGATCGCCGCGCTCGCCCCGGCCGGTATCGTCGGCACCGTCGCTCACACCGCGAGCGGTTTCACCGTCATCTTCTTATGGTGGTTTTGCCTGTCGTGCTTCGACAGCCGTTTCAGGTTGAGAGGCGGCGTACTGGGCATCGGCCTCGCCTGGGCGGCCATTGCGGCGCTGGACCGCGGACTGCTCGGTGACGTATTTGCGGGTAAGGGGCTGTCCCTCCTGCTCGTGCCGCTGGGCTTTGCGATCATCGGCCACATGGTCTGGAGGCTTCTGGCCGAACGGCAGGGCGATCTGATCGAGCAACGCCACCACGCCCGGATCCTGGTCGCGGCCCTGCTCGGCGGAATGCTGTTCATCGACTTGGCGGCCGACGCGCTATTTGGCTTTGCCTGGCGGCCCCTTGCGTTCGCCCTGACGCAAAACGCAATGATTTTTGCCTTCGGGCTATGGCTATCAGGCAAACTGCTCGACGTTCGTGCCGACATCCTGACCTTCGGCGTCAGGGAAGAAAGGCGGACATCGGCCGAGGCTTTACCTTTGGCGGTTCCCCGCCGTAGCGACGGACTGCACTGCCGGCTGTCCGTCCTGATGGACACCGAGAAGGTGTTCCTCGATCCCCAACTGACCTTCGCGACTTTCGCAGACCGCATGGGAGCGCCGGAGCGTACCGTGCGGACCCTGATCAATCACGAGCTGGGCTACGATCATTTCCGTACCTTCCTGAACCATTATCGGGTCGCGGAGGCGCGTCGGTTGCTCAGCGATCCGAGCCGGACCGACAAACTCATCACCATCGCTTTCGACAGCGGTTTCGCATCGCTCGCCAGCTTCAACCGTGCGTTCCTTGCGATCGAGGGGTGCGCCCCTAGCGATTATCGCCGTCAGAACCAACCAGGCGGCACAAACCTGGCAAATGCCGGTATCTGAGGAGCGAAATGCCGGCTTCTGAGAAGGCGGATCGTCGCGGCGGAGATAGCATGCCTCCTTTCACAGTATAAGGGCGCGCGGGTGAACGGACTGATGGGCTTGGGGGGAGTGCTGGTAATCCTCCTCGTTCTGGGAACGATGATGGGGTGCGTCGATCGACGACGCTTCTCGCCCCGCTGGCTGCTGATCGCGGCACTGCTGGTCGCGGTCAACGATGCGCTTCTTACCCGCTTTTACGGATTCCTGCCCGATCTGATCGGCGGCGACTGGAACTGGCAGGGCAAGCTCCTGGCCTTGGCCGCCACCCTCGCCATTGCCGCACTGCCGGCGTTCGGTTTTCACCGGGTCGGCTTCACTACGGCACAGGCACCTGGCAGCCTGAAGGCCGCGGTACCGGTCGCGATGCTCTACTGCGCCGTCTTCGTTGTCATTGCCATGGCGTTTCCCGGCGGCCGGTCCAGCGGCGAAGAGATCGCCTTCCAATTGATCATGCCGGGTTTGGAGGAGGAGCCGTTCTACCGGGGCATTCTGCTGTTCGCACTCGACCGGGCTTTCACCGGCAGGAAACGTCTCCTCGGCGTCGATTGGGGATGGGGCGCCGTGCTGTCATGTGTCCTGTTCGGGATCGCGCATGCCTTCGGCTTCTCTCATGGCAGCTTCTCCTTCGATCCTATCACGATGGCGCTGACGGCAATCCCGTCGTTCATCGCCATCTGGCTTCGCCTGCGGACGGGAAGTCTGTTCTTGCCGGTCCTACTGCACAATTTTGGCAACTCGTTCTCGCTCCTCGCCTGATGCGTTTTCCCGGAACGCCACGTCGAAGGTAGGAAACGGAACCGCCACGGGTTCTCTACCGGAAGTGTCGAGAAACCATGAGGATCGATGGAGCCGAAGCTCCTGGGGGACACACGTAGATTGCCATCAGCACTGCCGATAATCGCTTTCGGCATGTGCGGTCTTTCCCGCTACCGAACGGGAATGGCGTATGCTGGTCGAATGCCGCCGGGAGCGATGTGCTTTGGGACTTTGCTGTCGTTCCACTGTCACTTGTCGCACGTCGGCTATCGTCAGAAGCCGACGTTCAACTTTCGCCCGACCGGCACCTCGGAACGTCAGAAGCTGGGCCGGGAGCCGACAGACCGTTTTCGGGAGTGATGTCGGGAATAGCCGCTATTTCAGCCGACAGACTCTCCATCGATCGTGGAACAAACGTCAGCGGTACCGATACAATCGAACCCGATAGACCTTCCGGTCGGCGGCATCCCCGGAAAACAGGCGCAGCGACTGACCTTGACCGGTTTCATCGCCGTTGAGGCGCCGGCCGGTCACCATCCGGCCGTCCCTCAAAAGCTGTTCGTCGATACTCTCGATCCCGACGATCGGCGCGCCGGGGCGATCGGTAGTGAAGCTAAGCTGCGAATCGCCGCTGCCAACGACGATGAACTCGTCTGCCGCTGTCTGCATGAACATCGCGGCGATGCGGCTCATCTGATCGACATCTCCCTTGGGGCCGCCCGCCCGGCTCATATTCACGATGTAGTCGCCAATCCGACCGCGACCAGCGCGTTGTGCGCCGCCTTCCATGATGACGGTCGTGATCTGGCCGTCCGCCTGTTTCTGAAGGATCATCGGAGCAAGGGGCGCAAGTTGTCCATAGAGCGCGGCCATGGCCGGATCTCCGTCGCCTGCGGCGCTAAGCCCGATGCTGGCGTCGCCCTGAAGTACGACGCCCTGACCATCAATTCCAAATGGCGAGAAGCCAATCGCCTTAAGCGTGCCGTAGCTGAAAAGTGCGTTGGCCGCACCGGCTGCCCCGCCCCGCGCCTCCGGGACGAGCAACGGATTGTCGCGACGGGCATATTGTGACGACCAGTTTACGTAATCCTCGAAATAGATATCGGGGGCTAGAAAATCCAGCGATGGCGCGCCGGCCTTGTAGACGTCGATCGCGAAGGGCAGCGGTCCGCCAGAATTATACTGTCCGGGCTCGTAGTTCGGCCGGATAAGCGCAGCGTTGGTGAACATCGGCAGCGCATGTTCCGCCTTCCCGGCGGCGGTCACTTTTTCGATGAAGGTTGCATAGGCCCAGGACATGAAAAGCGAATCCGTCATGCTGGTATCGCCGAATACCTCCTGCCAAGTTCCGGTCGTATGTGCGCCTGCGGCTTCCCAGGCGGTTCGAAGCTCCGGATGCAGCCTCGTGCGGCGTTCGGTGAGGTGGCGCATCAACGCATCGGGCACCTGGCCCTTGAAGGCTGCTTCGGCTGCAGGGGAATGATCGCGCGATTCCGGGATGATGCCGACTTCGTTCTCGACCTGCATCATCAGCACCGTGTGCTGTGTGCCGTCGACCTTGCGGATATGGCGCATGAGCTGAGCAAAGGCGCGGGCATCGGCGTCACGCGAGGTTGCTGAAAAGGGCGATAGCCGCTCGGTCCCTCGGCCATCGCTGGCCTGTACGCGGGGGAAGCGTTCTTGATCACGCTTCACCCATGCAGGGACGTAGCTGGAATAAGTATTCTTCCATGCGCCGAACCACAGGATGACGATGCGCAAGTCATTTTCGCGCGCGCCCTTTAGCAGCCCGTCGACATTGCTGAAGTCGAATCGGCCCTCCTCCGGCTCAATCGTTTCCCAGGCAACGGGAACAAGAACGGTATTAAGGTTCATCGACTTCAGCTTGGGCCAGATCGGCGCCATGAAGGCCAAATCGCTGCTGCTGGAGTTCCGCGTCTCACCGCCCAGCACCAGATAGGGTTTGCCGTCAACGATGAGCTGCGTCGCTTCGCCCCGCCGCTCCAGATGAGGTGCGGCCGAGGACTGTGCCTGTGCGATCGCCGCGCATGGAGTTGTCAGGCCGGTTACGATCAAGGCAAGTGCGGTAAACAGGCTACGCATTCGGTCCCCCTCCGGCTGGCGCACGCTGGATTTTTCGACATCCTAACGGCTTGTTGCTGCTGATAAGGCAATTTCGAAAAGAAGATTGGCACGACAAAGTTCTTAAACACCACGCCACCCTAGATCGGCAACCGGCCTGACCGGCGCGGGCTACATTTTCGAGCATGAATACGCCTGCCACCTTCTTGTACGCGTGAACGGGCGTAATCAGCTCTGGGCAAAATTGCAGGGTTTATATGCTTGCTATGAAGCCCAGTTGCCGTGCTGAGCGGCCTGCAGTTCATTGGTGTGTCGCAGAATCGAATTCGTGCGCCCCACTGCATCCCTGGACTGGCCGAGAGAGCCAAGACGCACGTTCCCGATCGCCGCGCTCAGGCGCAACCTCGTTTGTCGCTTTAGATGCGCGGGCCGGATCGAGGACGATCGCGATGACTATGACCAGCTTCAGTTGGCGCTGACAGCGGCGGCCGTCTAATGGGAGCCGACGGCCAACGTTGGCCATTCGCGGCTGCCCTCGCTGATAGATGAACGAATGTCGGCTTTCACGCGGTCGCTTCAATCAATGAAACGACCGAGTATGGGGCGCAAAGCCGACCGGCCAATTTGCGCTACCCGAATGGCGGGTTTCAGACAAAGCCGGCGTTCGCATCAGCGACGCTGAATGTCTTGAGCCGGTCGATTGTGTTGAAAAACTCCGTGAGCGGCTGACCGACAGCGATGGAGTGCAACATGAATTCGCACGGACCACCTGACCAATTATCAAACTACAACTGGCGAGCTATTTTAGCATCGATATTTCAGTGCTGACCACCATGATCGGCCCGCGAAGAGTTTTTCAACACAATCGGTCGCCTGCTGCCGCAGAACGTTCACCCGCCGCTCGTCACCGCCCACTCGCGGTAAGCGTTGACTGCAGTCCTCGGCAACGCGCGCCGTGTTCCGGTGCCGAGGGCCGGCACCGGGACGACGCTCCTTCAGTCTTGCCGGCGCAGGAAGACGGTGACGCGGGCCTCGCCTTGGGGCCCCGGAACGGCGCGCAGATCCGTTGCCACGATCTTGAATCCGGCCCCCGCGAGCCGCTCGCGCAAGGCGTCGCTTCGAACCCCGGCCTTGGCGCGCTTCACCGCGCCGGGCGGCACACTGCCCTCGACGCGGCACAACGTCGCGGCACATTGGACTGCGTTCGATTGAACGCCGTCGACCAGCGCGAAAAGCGCCCAGACCCGCAGCTCGGACGGTGCCGCCCACTCGGTGTCGCGCGCCTCTGCGGCGAAGCGGGCCTGATAGGGTGCGAGCGGGGATGCAGCCTGCGCGGACGCTGCCGGCGGTCGCGGCGGAGAAGCGATCTGCGTAGCGACAAAGGCTAGGGCAGCAACGGCGGTGATGACGAACATGATAATGAAGCTCCTCGGCCCCCGGCGAGCCACCATGACCGCGCCGGGCGCCTGCGGTTCTGCGTCGGCCAAACCATGCCCCGGAACCTCCATTTCCTTGTCCCAATTTTCTTGGGCGGCAAGGCGGCGGGCAAGCTCGCGGCTGCTGGCGGCGCCCGTCTTGCGGCGCGCCTCGCGCAGTCGCTCGTTGACGGCATGGATGGAGAGATTCATCGCCGCTGCGATGGATTTCGTGGTGTGGCCCTTGGCCAACAGCGCGAGCACCTGGCGTTCGGCCGGACTCAAGCGCGGCAACGGGTCCGGGGACGACGACATGGCACAGGTATCGCCGCCGATCGCGCCCGCGACAAGACGCAAGGTTGCGCGCTCCGCGAACGGTCAAATCCGGTCGGCAAGTGTCGCACGACGGGCCGGCGTAACAACAGCGATGCTTATCTGTGTCCCGAACGCGGTCAGGTCCGCGCCCCCGCGTTCCGCCGGTCAGGCGGGTCGCCCTGGGTTTACGCCCTAGCGGGTGCCGGCGACAAGCGCGGCCCAGGCGCTGCGTTCCGCGTCGCGCACCCGCAGCGTCTCCACCGCGCCCAGCGTGCCGCCGGCAAGGTCGACGTCGATCGCCAATTCGGCCTCGAACGTGGCGTTGCCGCTCAGCATCACGCAACGATCCTGCTCCGCCTGGCCGCGTACCATGCCGCCGCGGTTGAACACCGCGACCGGGGTGGCGAACGGCACGCGCCCGGTCAGCGCCGCGCTCAGCACCGATGCGGCCATCGCGCTGCCGCAGCTGTCGGTCAGGCCCACGCCGCGCTCGAAGGTGCGCACGAACAGGCTGGTCGGCCCCCGCTGCTCGACGAACGAGACGTTCGCGCGCGCCGGGATCAGCGCCGGCCGACTTTCGCACCAGCGGCCCAGCGCCACCAGTTCCGCCTCGTCCACCTGGTCGACAAAGGTCACCAGATGCGGGTTCGGCATCGCCACCGCCGTGAAGCGGCGCGGATTGGGCAGGCCGTGGATCGGCGCATCGATCACCTGCTCGGCCGCGCCGATCAGCCCCACATCGGCGGCGCGCGTCGAATTCGGCCCCACCAGCGTGCGGATCGTCGTCACGCCGGCGGCGATATCGGCGTCGCGGGCGGCCGTCGCAGTGCTGGTCTTCAGCTTCACCTGCGCGGTGTCGATCCCCAGCACCTCGAAGCCCAGCCGCGCGGTGCACCGCAGGCCGTTGAGGCAGGTCTCGGCCTCGGACCCGTCCGAATTCCACATGCGCATGCCGAAGCGGTGGCCGTCGTCGCCCGGCACCAGCGCCAGCAGCCCGTCGCCGCCCACCGGCCCGGCGCGGTCGGCGAGCAGGCGGGCGAGCGTCGCCCAGTCGGCGTCGGACAGCGCCAGCGCGCGGGCGTCGATCAGCGGGAAGTCGTTTCCCGAACCATGGCATTTGATGAAGGCGATGCGCATGGCCGACCCTCTAGGCCGTGGGCAGCGCTTTGGCTATGCCGCGCGCACTTCGCCGCCGCCCATCGCTGCCACCTGCGCCCGATCGCGCGCGATGATCGTCGCGAAGCTCGGCCGCGCATGGATCGCCTCGACATAGGCCGCGGTCCGCGGATAGCGGGAGGCATCGACGCACACGCCGATGCACCCCAGCGTCGCCAGCGGGCTCGCCACCGAGATGTCGGCCAGGGTGAAGCGGTCCTCCACCAGGAAGCCGCTGTCCGGAATCGTCCGCTCCAGATAGTCGAGCAGCGGCGGCAGCTGCTCCTTCTCGGCCTGGTCGGCGGCGTCGTGATCGCAGGGGATATGCATCACCCGCGGCTTGACGAACCGGTTGCCAAAAATCGCCCCGCCGGCCGCCATCATCAAAGTATCGGCCATCTCGTCGAACCAGATCGTGCGGGCGCGCGCCTGCGGCTCCAGCGGGATCAGGTTGGGCTCGGGGAACTTGGCCTCGAGATAGGTCACGATCGCGGTGGAATCGGCGATGGTAAAGTCGCCGTCGCGAAAACCAGGCATCTTTCCGAACGGGCTCGCGGCGCGGAAATCGGGGTCAGGGCTGCCCGGCCCGGCGAACTTCAGCTGCAATTCCAGTCCCTTTTCCGCACCGAACACCATGCACTTGCGCACGTAAGGCGACAGGGTTGAACCATAGACAATCATCGGCATTCCTCCCCTTAATACCCCGCAGCATAGCCCAAATTGCGCCGCGTCGCGCCCCCGAAGCGCGACATTGTCGCGGCGGCGTGCCAAGCTGGTGCCGATGATCGGTTCGCTTCTCCTGCTTGTCGCCTGTGCCGGCGCGTTCGGCTTTCTCCTGCTCCAGGCCCGGATCGGCCAGCTGGAGCGCACCGTGCAGGCGATGGAGGAGGAACTCGCCCGCTTGCACGATCGCACCCAGTCGGCGCCGATCCCCCGCCCGCCGGCCACCGTCACCGCCACCACAAGGTCCGGGCCGGTCCCGCCCGCGATTCCCGAACCCGCGTTGCGCAGCGAACCGCAGCCGGAACCGCTGCCAGAGCCCGAGTCGCGCTTTGCGCTTCCGCGACTCAGCTTCGAATCGCTGGTGGGTGGTCGGCTGCCGATCTGGATTGGCGGCGTCGCGCTGGTGCTCGCGGGCTTTTTCCTGGTCCGCTATTCGATCGAACAGGGTCTGCTTGGCCCCGCCGCGCGCACCACGATCGCCGCGCTGTTCGGCATCGCGCTGGTCGCAGCCAGCGAGGCAGTGCGGCGGTTGCCGGCGACGCGCGACGATCCCCGGCTGGGCCAGGCCCTTGCCGGTGCGGGCATCGCCAGCCTCTATGGCACGCTCTACATGGCTGCCGCGCTCTATCATCTGATTGCGCCGCTTTCCGCCTTCGTCCTCGTCCTGTTGGTCACGCTGGGGGCGATGGCGCTGTCGCTCCGCCATGGCCCGCCTACCGCAGTGATGGCACTGGTGGGCGGCTTCCTCGCGCCGCTGGTCGCCGGGTTCGATGCCGCCGGCGTCGGTCCGCTGCTGGTGTATCTCGGCCTGTTCGTGGCGGCGCTGTTCGGGCTGGCGGTCCATCGCGGCTGGGGCTGGCTGGCCTTTGCCGCGAGCTTCGCCGGTCTGGCCTGGGCACAGTTTCTGATCGCGGTACTCGATGGCAGCGGCAATCTCTCGGCGGTCGGCGGCTTCACCATGCTGCTCGCCGGCGGCGCCAGCGCTGCGCTGCCCGTAGCGGGGATCCGCAGCCGCTGGCTCCGCCTGGCGCCGCTGCTCGCCGGATTGCTTCAACTGGTGGTGATCGCGCCGGGGCTGGAATTCAGCGCGCTTGCCTGGAGCTTCTATCTGGTGCTCGCCGCGGCGGCGCTCGCCCTTGCCTGGCGCGACGCGACCTATCTGGCCGGTGCGCTGGCCAGCCTGGTGCTGTTGCTCGCGCTCGAGGGGCTCGCGCTGCTTGCCCCCGCGACTAGCCCCACCCCGCTGGCAGCCATCGTCGCCACGCTGTTGTTCGGTGGCACCGGCCAATGGCTGGCGCGGCGCAGCCGGGAGTGGCTGCTGGTGGCGCTGCTCGGCACCGGCGGACCGCTGCTTGTGGCGCATCTCTTCGCCGCTGCCTTGTTGCCGGGCTGGGGCTGGGGACTGCTCGAAGCCGCCGCAGCCGCGGCCTGCGCCCGCCTCGCTGTGCCGCTGCGTACCGAAGCGGACAGCCGCGCGCTGATCGCCACCACGCTCGCTACCGCGCTGCTCGCCACCGTCGCCCTCGCGCAATTCGTGCCGAACAACTGGGTTGCCGTGCCGCTCGCGGCGGCACTGCTGCTGCTCGGCATCTGGGCGCGGCAGAACACGGTGCCGTCGCTCTTCGTGCTGCCGGTGCTGCCGCTGGTCGCCGCACTCGTCGCCGCCGCGCCGCAACTGTTCGGGCTGGCCGGGCTGGTGTTCGAAACGACAACCGGCACCCGGATTGCCTATCCGCTGCTGCCGCCGTTCGCCGATCTGCTGCGCACCCTTGCCCTGCCGATAGCCGCCGCGATCGTGCTGCTTGGTGACCCGCGCCAGTTCGGTGCCGCCCGGAGATTGGCCGCGCCGCTGGCCGCAGGGCTGGGCCTGATGCTGCTCTATGCGCTCGCCAAGCAGCCGCTCGCCATCGCCACGCCCGAACGCTTCCTCGCCTGGGGCTTTGTCGAACGGGCGCTGATCACGCAGGTCTGTCTTGCCGCCGGATGGGCGCTTGCACGCGCCGGCCGCCTGCCAACGCTCAGCCGCGCGCTGCTGCTGCTCGGCCTCGCCCGCATCGTGCTGTTCGACGCGCTGATGGTCAATCCGGCGTTCGTGGCGCAGTGGAGCGGCCCGCTGCCGCTGGTGCATCTCGCCCTTGCTGCCTTCTGGTGCTGGACGCTGCCCCACTCGCGCTGGCGGATTGCCGCCGCCTTGCTCACCCTCGCCGCCGCGCTCGTCGCGATCCGCCAATGGACACATGGGCCCATTCTCACCGGGCCGATCAGCACCTTTGAGAATGGCGGCTATTCGGCGGCGTTGCTCGGCGTCGCACTGGCCTGGCTGGTCCGCGGCATCACCGCCGCGCGCCATGATTTGCGCATTGCCGGCCTCGTGCTGCTCACCTGCGCCACCTTCAAGGTGTTCCTGGTCGATGCCGCCGCGCTGGACGGGCTGCTGCGCATCCTTTCCTTCCTGGGGCTCGGCGTGGCGCTGATCGCGATCGGCTGGGCCTATAGCCGGTTCCTTGCCCGCCCCGCCGCCACGCCGTCGTCCGATCCCGGCAGACCATAATGGTCCGCCACCCGGTCGAGCGCGAGGCACAGCACCAGCTTGCCCGCCCGGCTGGGCCAGCCAAGCGCCTGTTCCGCCTCGCGCAGACCTTCGCCGGCGCACACCACGCGCCATAGCACGTCCGCCAGCCCCCGCCCTGCCGCCGCGATCGCCACGTCGAAGCGGCGCTTGGCGGCAATCTGCGCCAGGGTCGGGTCCATCGGTGCCGGTGCGCTTCGCCTTCCGTCAGAGCGCGGTGCCGGATCCCAGCACATCGTCACCCGCGGACCCAGCGCCGCCCGCTCATAATCGGCGCGCAGCCGCTCGCCCGCTTCGAACTGGCGCGCATCGACATGGCCGCGTGCGCGCAGCCAGCGCAGCGGTGACTCGGCCAGGTTCACCGTGACCCGCCGTCGCGCACGGCTCTGCACGTCCACGTTCAGCACCTGCTCCACTCGATCCTGCATCGCGTGATCTCCTTTCGTTCCGAGTCGCACCCTCTTGCCATCGCGGCGCATCTGTAGGAAAGGAGAAAACCGATTTGGTTAGGAGTGGGCGATGATCACTGCCATTCGCGAAGTGCGCCGCGCCAAGGGACTGACGCTCGACGATGTCGCGCAGCGCTGCGTGCCGCCGACGACGGCGCAGACGATCGGCCGGCTCGAAACCGGTACGCGCACCGTATCGGTGGCATGGCTCAACCGCATCGCTGCGGCGCTGGACGTCGATGCCGCCGATCTCGTTCAGCTGCCCGAGCGGCCCGACATCCCGGTCGCCGCGCTGCTCGAAGCCGATGGCGCGCACGCACCCCGCCGCCCTAGCACGCTGGTGCCACCGCGCCCTGAAGCGGGAACGGTCGCGATCGCGGTGGAGGCGAGTATCGGCGAATATCGCGCCGGCGACGCGATCTGGTGCGAACGGCTTGCGCCGCCAGACTTCGGCCGTGCTCTCAATCGCGACGTGCTGGTGCCGCGCCCTGCCGGGCGGTTCCTGTTCGGTCGGCTGATCGGACGCGACGGCGATCGGCTGCAGCTGCTGCCGCCGGGCGCGGGCGGGCGCCAACAGGTGGTGGCGGATCCCGCCTGGATCGCCGTCGCCGTACGGCTGGTACGCGCGCTATAGGCATTGTTACGCCCTTGCCCGGCGGCGCAGTTGGGCGCAAAATACTTCGTACTGGAGGGACATAGACCATGAAGAAACTGGCACTCATCACGTCCGCAGCGATCCTCGCGGCGGCCACCCCCGCGTTGGCCGACGAATGGGATTTCATGCTGATCAACAGCACCGGCAAGGCCATCGACAAGATCGAAGTCGCGCCGACAGGCAGCACCGCCTGGGTCGAAAACAAGTTCGACGCCGAACTGAACAAGAACGGCAAGGTCAAGGCCGGCGGCAAGACGACGGTGCATTTCGACAAGGCGGCGTCCGCCTGCAAGTTCGATGTGCGGGGCACGTTCGAAGACAAGACCAGCGCGGTCTGGTCGAACATCAACCTGTGCGACAACAGCTATGTCACGTTGGCCTTCACGGGCGACAAGCCGACGTTCAAGGCGAACTGATCCGCCGCGGCGGGCGCCCGCGGGTGCCCGCCCCACGCGACGCAGGAGTTCGCGGCCTCACGATATCAATGTGAGAAATGGTGGGCGGTGACGGGCTCGAACCGCCGACCCTCTCGGTGTAAACGAGATGCTCTACCAACTGAGCTAACCGCCCGCAGACCGCCACGAGCGATTGCGTTGAACGCCGATGCCAAAGCTCGGCGCGAAGGGCAAGACCCTCATGCCAAATTCAGTCCCGCCCGCTTCACTGCGCCTGCATAGCGGAGCATGCCGTCGCGGGCGCGCTGGGTGAGCCCGATATAGGCGCGGCGGCGATCGTTGGTATCGGCCCGACGCTCGAACAGCCCCGCTTCGTTCATCGTGCCGATCCAGCGCAACGCGGTGGTGGGCGGCACGGCAGCAGCGATGCACAGGCTGGAAACCGATACCTGGCGGTGCTCCAGTTCGGCGGCAAACAGGTCCAGCAGCATGTCCCAGGCAGGATCGGCGAACAGCTCGCCTTCGAAGAAGTCGGCCCGCATCCGGCGTGCCCGGATCACCCGGCGGATCTCCTGCGGGCTCGGCAGGAGCGCATCGTCGCTGCGAAAGGCGAGGCTGTCGTTGCGCACCATCGCGGGCTCATCGCTCATTTCCGCACGCGTCAGCCGCGCCAGCGAATCCGCGATTCGCGCCACTTCCTCCTGGAACCGCCGCATTCGCAGCGCATCGGTGTCGCGCGCGCTGTCGTGCAGGCGCGCCGCTCCCTGCTGGCGCGCGAACAGGGCGCTGCCCAGCCGATCGGCATCGCTGGGCGCGCATTGCAGCGCCGCCTCGGGCGGCAACAGCGCGGCCGCGAGATCGATCTGGTCGTCCGCCACCGTGGCGATCAGCGGAAGGCGCCGCTCCTCCGCCAGCCCGCCCAGCCGCGCGAGCAGCGGTTCGGCCAGCGAAAGCGGCAGGCCGGCTGCCTCTAGCAGGACGATCTGCACACCGTCGGTCAGATGCGGCTCCACCAGCGCGGCGGCCGCGTCGATCGGCGTGCGGGTGCGGTATCCGGCCTGGCGGGCGGCCCGGCACGCCGCAACGCTCTCGGGCCCCTGCGCGGCGACGATCAGCGCCACTTCGGACGGAAGATCATATCGGACGGGCATGTCGCCATCGGCGTAAGCAATGTCGTGCATAACCCCCTCCAAGTTCGGCGTCTGTTCCCCATCCTTGCCGCAAAGGTCCGAAATGGCGGAGAAGGAGTTCCTCCATTTCGGATCGACCATCCCCGCCGCGGGCGCGTTCCCTCCGTTTCGGAGCAGCCGACGCGCCGTGTGCGCTATTCGAGCGCCTTCACGATCTCCTCAACCATCTTCTTGGCATCCGCCAGCAGCATCATCGTGTTATCGCGATAGAACAACTCATTGTCGACACCGGCATAGCCCACACCGCCCATGCTGCGCTTGATGAACAGCACGGTCTTCGCCTTCTCAACGTCCAGAACTGGCATGCCGTAGATCGGCGAGGACTTGTCGGTCTTGGCGGCGGGATTGGTCACGTCATTGGCGCCGATAACGAAGGCGACGTCGGTCTGGGCGAATTCCGAGTTGATGTCTTCCAGCTCGAACACGTCGTCATAAGGCACATTGGCTTCGGCCAGCAGCACGTTCATGTGCCCCGGCATGCGCCCGGCAACCGGGTGAATCGCATATTTCACCCGCACGCCATGCGCCTTCAGCTTGTCGCCCATTTCGCGCAGTGCATGCTGGGCCTGCGCCACCGCCATGCCATAGCCCGGAACGATGATCACCTGCTCGGCCTGGCTCATCAGGAAAGCGGCATCATCGGCCGAGCCGCGCTTCCACGGCCGGTCGATTGCGGCCGCGCCGCCCGCGCCGCCGCCGGCATCGCCGCCAAAGCCCCCGGCGATGACGCTGATGAAGCTGCGGTTCATCGCGCGGCACATGATGTAGCTCAGGATCGCGCCCGAACTGCCGACCAGCGCGCCGGTGACGATCATCGCGGTGTTGTGCAGCGTGAAGCCCATCGCCGCCGCCGCCCAGCCCGAATAGCTGTTCAGCATCGACACCACGACAGGCATGTCCGCACCGCCGATCGGCACGATCAGCAGGAAGCCGATCACGAAGCTCAGCACGGTGATGGTCCAGAAGATCCAGGGCGCCTGGTCCTGCGTGAAATAGCCGACCAGACCCAGGATGCCGGCGAGCAGCGCCAGGTTGATCACGTGGCGGCCCGGCAGCAGGATCGGCTTGCCGCCCATGTTGCCGTTCAGCTTCAGGAACGCGATCACCGATCCAGAAAAGGTGATCGCGCCGATCGCCACGCCCAGCCCCATCTCGACGCGACTTACGCTGAGGATCTCGCCGTCTGCGCCCAGAATCCCGAACGCGCCGGGATTGAGGAACGCCGCCGCGGCGACCAGCACGGCGGCCAGGCCCACCAGCGAGTGGAACGCGGCGACCAGCTGCGGCATCGCCGTCATCGCGATCCGCCGCGCCGTGACGATGCCGATCGCGGCGCCGATCCCGATCGCCAACAGCAGTTCGATCATTGTCAGCATGTCCAGCACCGGCGTGCCGAAATTCTCGCAGATCGCACCCGTCGGACATGGCGGAGCGATCCACGGGATGTGCGTTACCAGCGTGGTGACGACCGCAATCGTCATCCCGATCATGCCCAGCCGGTTGCCGCGCTGGCTCGACGACGGGCTGGAAAGGCCACGCAGCGCCAGGATGAAGCATACTCCCGCCACCAGATAGGCCAGCGACGCCCATGGATTGCTTGCCAGATGTTCCATGCTCAGCATTCCCCCAGGCGGCGCATCAACGCGCCTTTTTCTTGTACATGGCGAGCATCCGCGCCGTCACCGCGAACCCGCCGAAGATGTTGATGCTGGCCAGCACCACCGCGAGCAGGCCCAGCCATTTGGAGGTCGCTCCGCCCGCGCCGATCCCGCTTGCCGCGCTGGCGATCAGCGCACCGACGATAATGACCGAAGAAATGGCGTTGGTCACCGCCATCAGCGGCGTGTGTAGTGCCGGCGTCACCGACCACACCACATAATAGCCGACGAAACACGCCAGCACGAAGATCGACAGGATCGAGATGAAGTCCATAGTTACTCCTGATCCGCGCGCATCGGCGCCGAAAGATCCTTCCCGGCACGGGGAAGGGGACCAGCCGCAGGCTGATGGAGGGGGAGCCCGGCAAAGGACGCGATCGGGGACGCTACTGCGTCCGTGTCCTGCAAAATCTCCGCCGCATCGATACGCACAACATGATATCCATTATCCGCAAGAAACCGATCCTTGCGGCGGTCGTGCGCAACCACCACGGGCACCGCATGCACCTGACCATCGACTTCGATTACCAGCCGGCGCGCCAACGCGACTTCCGGCCGGATTGCCCGCTGCACTCCCCCTCCACCGCGCTTCGCGCGGTCCCCCTCCCCGTGCCGGGGAGGATCAGGGAGCGCAACCGGTGTCACGACAACAACCTCTCGTGCACCACCTTGCCGCCCTGCGTCACGCGGACGGCACTGCCGATCTCGTCGTCCAGCACCGGCTTGCCCGCATCCTTGTCCCAGAACGCAGACAGAAAGTTGAACAGGTTGCGCGCGAACAGCGCGGAGGCATCGGTCGCCAGCCGGCTGGGAACGTTGCGATGGCCGATGATCTTCACACCGTGTCGTTCGACGATTTCGCCCGGCACTGCGCCTTCCACATTGCCGCCTTGCTCCACCGCCAGGTCGACGATCACGCTGCCCGGCTTCATGCTGGCCACCTGCGCGTCGCTGATCAGTCGCGGCGCGGGGCGCCCCGGGATCAGCGCGGTCGTGATCACGATATCCTGCTTGGCGATGTGCGCGGAGACGAGTTCGGCCTGCGCCGCCTTGTATTCGTCGCTCATCTCGGTGGCATAGCCGCCGGTGCCTTCGCCTTCGATGCCCTTCACATTCTCCACGAAGATCGGCTTCGCGCCAAGCGACAGGATCTGCTCTTTGGTCGCGGCGCGCACGTCGGTCGCGGAAACCTGCGCGCCCAGCCGCCGTGCGGTGGCGATCGCCTGCAGCCCCGCCACGCCCACACCCATCACGAACAGCTTGGCGGCGCTCACCGTGCCCGCAGCCGTCATCATCATCGGGAAGGCGCGGTCAAATTCGGCCGCCGCGTCCAGCACCGCCTTGTAGCCGGCAAGGTTCGATTGCGACGACAGGATATCCATCGATTGCGCCCGCGTGATGCGCGGCATGAATTCCATCGAAAGCGCTTCGAGCCCCAGCGCGGCGTAGCGATCGAGTCGCGCCCGCTCGCCGAACGGGTTCAGCCCGGCAACCAGCCACGCGCCCTGCTTCAGGCCCGCCAGGCTGTCCGGATCGGGGCCCTGCACGGCCAGCACGATATCGGCGTTTGCGAGCACCTCCGCCCGCGATCCCAGCGTCGCGCCGGCGTCGCGATAGGCCTGGTCACTATAGGATGCGGCTATTCCCGCGCCGCTTTCGATTGCCACGTTCGCTTGTAAGCCGATGAACTTCTTCACCGTTTCCGGGGTAGCCGCAACCCGCCGCTCAGCAAACGCGGCCTCTTTCAATACAGCGATCTTCACGTCAATGTGCGATCAGGAAGACGACAAAGGCGGCAATCAGCACGACGATGACCGTTCCCCATTTCATCAATGCAGTGAAACCGTGGAAGGTATCGAGATGCGTTTGGACCTCGCCAGCGTTTTCGCCCGTTTCCGCCATGGATCAGCTTCCTCTCCAAAGGTGCCCCATGCCTTATACCGCTGCGTCGCGCGCCCTCAACCCCGCCGGCCCAAGAACTGGTTCGTGCAGGCTTAAGCCGAACTTTACGCATCTGTACTAGAGATGCGGCTCGAAACGGGACAATTGGGACTGGAGTCGGCATGACGCGCAACGGACAGCGCCTTCTGTTGCTGATCGATTCGGAACCGGCGCAGCGGCGTCTGGTGGCGGCGATCGCATCGCGCCGCAGCTGGCGGACGCTGTTCGCCGACGACGCCGGCTCGGCGCTGTCGACGCTGGCGACCGCCGAGGGCATGGCGGTAGATGCGATCATCCTCGATCATTCGGGTTCCGATGCGGATGCTTCGGCGCTGATCGGCGATCTGCGGGCACGCCGCCCGTCCTTGCCGATCCTCGTCCTGGCAGCCAATGGCTCGGTCGCCGCGGCGGTTGCGGCCATGCGCGCGGGGGCCAGCGATTTCCTGGTCAAGCCGATCGCCTCCGAACGCCTGCTCGCGGCGCTGGAAGCGGCGCTCGGCGGCAGCAGCGCCGGCGAGCTCCGGCCGCTGACCGAAAAGCTCACCGCCAATCTCGGCTTCGGCGGCATCGTCGGCTCGGCGCCGCAGTTCCGCGCCGCGCTGGCGATCGCAGCGAAGGCGGCTCGCGCCCGCGTCCCGGTGCTGATCGAAGGCGAAAGCGGCGTCGGCAAGCACGTGGTCGCCGAAGCGATCCACAGCGCCTCGCCGCGCAGCCGCAAGGAACTGGTCTGCGTCAATTGTGGTGCGATCACCGCCAATCTCGTCGAATCGGAGCTGTTCGGGCACGAGGAAGGCGCCTTTACCGGTGCGTTCGAGCGCAAGATCGGCCGCTTCGTCGATGCCGATGGCAGCACCATCTTCCTGGACGAAGTCAACGAAATGCCGCTGGAGGCGCAGGTAAAGCTGCTGCGCGTGCTGCAGACCGGCGAGATCCAGCCGCTCGGCGCCCGGCATCCGCGCGAAGTGGATGTGCGTATCGTCGCCGCCAGCAACGTGCCGCTGCTCGCCGAAGTCGAAGCAGGCCGCTTCCGCGAAGATCTCTATTATCGGCTGAACGTCGTGCAGGTCACCATCCCGCCGCTGCGCGAGCGCGCCGGCGACATCCCGGCGCTCGTTCGGCATCTGCTCGGTCGCATCGCCGAACAGCCGGGGCTGCGCGCGCTCGGGATCAGCGAAGACGCGCTGCAGTTGCTCAGCAGCTATGATTGGCCGGGCAATGTCCGCCAGCTGCAAAATGCATTGTTCCGCGCGGCCGTGCTCTGCGACGAAGACGGGCTGACGCAGGAGGATTTCCCGCAAATCGCCCAGCTCACCCGCGGTCGTTCGGCCACGCCCGGCCCGATGGGAGCGGCCGCCGCGGCCGCGGCCGGCATCACGCTGTTCCGGCCCGACGGCAATCTGCGCCCGCTCGACGAGATCGAGGCGGATGTGATCCGGCTGGCGATCGGCCATTATCGCGGCCGGATGACCGAGGTCGCCCGCCGCCTCGGCATCGGTCGCTCAACGCTGTACCGAAAGCTCGGCGAGCTGGGGATCGATCAGACCGCAGCGTGAGGCGCGGTGAGCGCGGCATCCTGCATGCCGCGCCACACCCGCAGCGCCTGGACGCTCTCGAACACGTCGTGGACACGCAGCAGCTGCACGCCCAGCGCGGCCCCCTTCAACGCCAGCGCGAGCGATCCGCCCAGCCGCTGTTCGGCGGGCGCGTCGTTGGCGAGCGCGCCGACCACCCGCTTGCGGCTCGCGCCCAGCAGGATCGGGCAGCCGATCCCGTGGAACAGCGCCAAGCCGTTCATCAGCGCGAGATTGTCCGCCAGCGACTTGCCGAAGCCGATGCCGGGATCGATGACGATCTTCGCCCGGTCGACGCCGGCGGCAACCACGGCCTCGACGCGCGCCTCCAGCCAGTCATAGACCTCGATCAGCACGTCGGCATAGCCGCCCGTCCCCTTGGCGCCGTGCTTGGGGTCGGCGGCGTGCATCAGCACGACGGGGCAGCCCGCGCGCGCGACCACCTCCAGTGCACGATCGTCGTAGAGCAGCGCGGACACGTCGTTGACGACATGCGCGCCCGCAGCGAGCGCCGCCTCCATGACCGCCGCCTTGCGGGTGTCGATCGAGATCGCCGCGCCGCTCGCTGCCAGCCGCTCGATCACCGGCACGACGCGCGCAATCTCGTCGCCTTCCCACACCGTTTCCGCGCCCGGCCGGGTGGATTCGCCGCCCACGTCGAGGATCGCCGCGCCGGCAATGCTCATGTCGACACCCGACTGCGCGGCAGCGGCCGGGTCGCCCAGATGCTTGCCGCCGTCGGAGAAGCTGTCGGGCGTCATGTTGAGGATCGCCATCACTTGCGGCTGATCGAAGCGCAGGGTGCGGGTGCCGAGGGTCAGCGGCGGGCGGGGCGCGGTGATGCGCGCGGCGATGGAGGCGAGGCGGGGATCGGCCTCGGCATCGGAGATGGAGACGGCGCGCTGAAGAACCCGCTTACCGTTCTCCACTGCGATCAGTTCATAGCCGGAGAACCAGCAAAGCCCGCCCGCCAGCCGCGCGACCTCGCCATCGCGCCCGACGGGCGTGTCGACGAACTGGATCGGGCGGAGGTAGAGGCGCGCGGCGGACGGAAGGTTGAGCATTCGGTCGTGCTACCGGCGCAACGCTCGCAATAAAAGCGCAACCCTCTAAGCCTTCGCTCCCGTCCCGCTTGCGGGAGGGGTCGGGGTAGGGGCGGGCGGGACGCAGGCTACGCCGGTGAAGAAAGAACCTCCACGTCGCACCCTCCCCTAGCCCCTCCCGCAAGAGGGAGGGGCATTTGACGGCAGGCGCTTACGGCTGCGTCGCGAGCAGATAGGTCTGGCGAAGCGCGTCGATCGGCTTGAGGCCGCCCTGATCCTCGTAATGCCAGAAGGTCCAGCCGTTGCAGCTCGGCGCGCCCTGCAGCGTCGCACCCAGCTTGTGGATCGACCCCGCCTGCCCGTCGCAGCTCAGCGAGCCGTCCGCGCCCACCACCGCGCGCCAGCGGCCCTTCACGTCGCTCAGCACGGTGCCGGGTACGAAATAGCCATTTTCGACCAGCTGGCCGAACGCCACGCGCGGGGCGGCCTTGGGAGCCTGCATCGTCTGCAGCGCGCTCTCGTCGAGCGGCAGCGCGGCGGCGATGCGCTCCAGCGCCGCTTCCACGTACACGCCCTCGCGATCGATGCCGATCCAGCGCCGGCCGAGGCGCTTGGCCACCGCGCCGGTGGTGCCGGTGCCGAAGAACGGATCGAGCACCACGTCGCCCGGCTTGGTGCAGGACAGCAGCACGCGGTACAGCAGCGCCTCCGGCTTTTGCGTCGGGTGGACCTTGTGACCGTTCTTCTTCAGCCGCTCTTGCCCGCTGCAGATCGGGAATTCCCAGTCGCTGCGCATCTGCAGCTCGTCGTTGAGCGTCTTCATCGAGCGATAGTTGAAGGTGTAGCGCGACTTCTCGCCCTTCGACGCCCAGATCAGCGTTTCGTGCGCGTTGGTGAACCGCGTGCCCTTGAAGTTGGGCATCGGGTTGGCCTTGCGCCAGATGATGTCGTTGAGGATCCAGAAGCCCAGATCCTGGATCGCCGAGCCCACCTTGAAGATGTTGTGGTAGCTGCCGATCACCCAGATCGTGCCATCGTCCTTCAGGATGCGCCGCGCCTGCGCCAGCCATTCGCGGGTGAACTTGTCATAGGCAGCGAGGCTGTCGAACTTGTCCCACTCGTCCGTCACCGCGTCGACATGGCTGCCGTCGGGACGGTTGAGATCGCCGCCCAGCTGCAGATTGTACGGCGGATCGGCGAAGATCATGTCGATCGACTTGTCGGGCAGCCCGCGCATCGCCTCGATGCAGTCCTGGCGCAGGATCGTGTCCAGCGGCAGCACGGCCGGCGCCTGCTTCGCGACGCGCGCACCCGCCCGTTTGACCTTCTCCAGCACGCCCATGAATCATTGCCCCTTCGCTCAAAAGGCACCCCTATTCGGGGCCGAGCGACTCCTCCGTCAAGAGGGGGGATCGCCGGGTGGTGACCCGAAGCAGGTAGTTGGCGCGGCGGAACATTTCGGCACCCGCCATATCTTGAGTCAAGAAGTTATCCACAGGCCCAAGCGCTGGTGGGTGTGGCCGAAAAGACTCAGTTCCGGTTTCGTGAAAATTTTCCCGCCCTGTGGATAAGCTGGAACGTTCCGCCAACGATTCAACCGATCGCGATGGCCTCACCGCCGCCCGCGACGCTTGCCGCGAGCCGCGCACGGGCCTGCGTGAACAGTCCCAGTTCGTAGAGCGCCTGCGCCTCGCGCCCCAGCCATTCGGCCTCGTCGCCGAATCGGAGGCGCGCCGCGACGCACAGCGCCACGCGCACTTCACACGAGGTGCCCGCCGCCTGCATCGCCCTGCGCAGCGCCTTGCGACTGGGCCGCGGCCCCAGCATGTCGGAGGGCAGGCGCAGCGACAATGCCCGCTCCCGCCAGGGTTCGATCTCGCCCAGATCGGCGAATGCGCTCGCCAGCGCCGGATCGCGCAGCGTTTCCAGAAAGGCGATGTGCAGCGGATGCATCGGGTCGGTCAGCGCCGCACCGTCGTCGAAGCGGAAGCGGATCGCCCCCAGCCCGCGCGATTCGGCATAGCGAACCATCGCCGCCATTTCGTGGAAGCTCGCCGGCCCGACGATCGCCTCGCGCAGCAGTTCGGCCAGGACGGGATCATAGCGCGTCACGGGCTGGAACCCGCCGGCCGCCCCTCCCATGATGCTGCCCATATATGCCATGCCCGCTCCTCCCGCTGCTATCCTTCCATTGTAGGACGGCGGCGAAAGCGCAGGGCGCACTAGGCAAAATTTGCCGGGTTATTCCGCCGCGATCGGCCCGAAATCGAGATGTGCCTGCGCGACCGGCGCAAAGCTGCGGCGATGGTGCGGTGTCGGGCCCAGCGCGCGCAGCGCCTCCTGGTGGGCCTTGCCGCCATAGCCCTTGTTCGATGCCCAGCCATAGCCGGGGAACTGCGCATCGAGTTCCACCATCATGCAGTCGCGCCGATGCTTGGCGACGATCGAGGCCGCCGCAATCGACAGGCACAGCGCATCGCCGCTCACCACCGCCTCGCTGCGATGATCCCATTTCGGGCAGCGATTGCCGTCGACCAGCACGAAGGCGGGCGGGAAGCCGAGGGACTCTACCGCGCGCGTCATCGCCAGCATCGTCGCCCACAGGATGTTCAGCCGGTCGATCTCCTCGACGCTGGCGATCCCCACCCCCACCTTCGCGCAGGCGAGCAGTTCCTCGCACAGCCGCGCGCGCTTGGCGGCCGTCAGCGCCTTGGAATCGTTGATGCCCTCGGGAATGCAGTCCGGGTCCAGCACCACCGCGGCGGCCACCACCGGTCCGGCCAGCGGACCGCGCCCGGCCTCGTCCACTCCGGCTACCGGGCCGGCGTGGCGCTGGAAATAGCGGGTTTCGTAGGAAAGGTCAGGCATCGTCCTCGATCCGCCATGGCGGAAAGCGGCGCATTTCGCCAGCCTGATATAGCCGGATCTGGTTGCCGGCAGGATCTCGCAACCGCGCCTCGCGCCAGCCCCATTTCTCGTCCTTGGGCTCCTGTTCGAAGCGGAAGCCCTGCTGCTGGAGATAGGCGACGGTCACGTCGAGGTCGCCGCATTCGAAATAGACCACCGGCGCGGTGTACGCCTCGTCGGTCGCGATCGAGAAGGTCGCGCCGCCCTCGGTCTCGAAGCGCGCATAGCGGGGGCTGGCGCGCACCACCTGCCGCAGCCCGAGCAGCCGATAGAAGCGCTCGCTCGCCACCAGATCCTGCGCCGGCACCGTCACTTGGTTCAGCATCGGCTCGAAGAAGCTCATGTTGAGGTCGAGCCGCACCGCCTGCTGCGCCATCGGCCCGTGTCCCCGCCCCAGCCCCTCGGCCTCGCGCATCGCGATTCGCACGAAGCGCCGCGCCCGGCTCACCGCCTCGGGCAGGTCCCATTCGCAGGCGAGGCCGCAGGCGATGGCGGAGGCCAGCGTGCAGCCGGTGCCATGGTCGTTCTCGCTGTCGATCTTCGGATCGCGCCACTCGATCCGCGGCGGGTCCTCCGGATTGAACGAATAGAGGGTGTCGACCACTTCCGGCCCCGCGCCATGCCCGCCCTTCACCAGCACCGCGCAGCGATGCGCCGCCACGATCTCCTGCGGATCGCGGCCCAGCGCCTCCAGCTCGGGCAGGTTGGGCGTCACCACGGTCGCCCGGTCCATCAGCCGCTCGAACGCGGCGACGGTCGCGTCGTCGGCCAGCCGGGCGCCGCTCGTCGCCACCATCACGGGATCGAACACCACCGGCACGCCGGGCAGTTCGTCCAGCCGCTCGGCCACTGCCAGCGCGGTGCGGGCCGAACCGATCATGCCGATCTTCACCGCATCCACGCCGATGTCGCGCACCACCGAATCGATCTGCGCCAGCACCATGTCGGTCGGCACGGCATGCACCGCCTGCACGCCCACCGTATTCTGCGCGGTGATCGCGGTGATCGCGGTCATCGCGTGGCCACCCAGCATGGTCACGGTCTTGATGTCGGCCTGGATCCCGGCGCCCCCGCCGGAATCCGAGCCTGCGATGATCAGCACGCGTGCGCCCATGCCCTTACCCCTTGTGCTTCCGCTCGGTGGATGCCGGATGCCGCTTTAGCGCATCGCCGACCCGCGCGGGACGATCGAGCAGTTCGCCGCCGCAATTGGGGCAGCGCTCGTCGAGTTCGTCGGCGCATTCGGCGCAGAAGGTGCATTCGAACGAGCAGATGAACGCGCCGCCGGCATCGGCCGGCAGGTCGGTGCCGCAGCGTTCGCAATCGGGCCGCATGTCCAGCATCAGGCTGCCGCCTCGCGCACCGCGTCGCAGATCCGGTCGACCACCGCTTCCACCTGCCCGCGATCATCGCCTTCGGCCATGACCCGGATCACCGGTTCGGTGCCGGAGGCGCGGATCACCAGCCGGCCGCGCCCCTTCAGCTCGACTTCTGCCCCTGCAATCACCTCCTGCACGCGCGCATCCTCCAGCGGCTTGCCGCCGGCGAAGCGGACGTTCTTGAGGAGCTGCGGCAATGGCTCGAACCGGCGCAGCACTTCGCTGGCCGGCGCACCCGCGCGGACGATCTCGGCCAGCACCTGCAGCGCCGCGACAAGCCCGTCGCCGGTGGTGGCATAGTCGGAGAGGATGATATGCCCGCTCTGCTCGCCGCCGACATTATAGCCGGAGCCGCGCATCTTCTCGAGCACATAGCGGTCGCCCACCTTGGTGCGCACCAGCCCCAGGCCCTGCGCGGCGAGGTGCCGCTCGAGCCCCAGGTTCGACATGACGGTGGCCACCAGCCCGCCACCGGCAAGCTTACCCTGCCGCGCCCAGCCGGTGGCGATCAGCGCCATCAGTTGGTCGCCGTCGATCACCGTGCCGGTCTCGTCGACCACGATCAGCCGGTCGGCATCGCCGTCGAGCGCGATACCCAGCGCCGCCCCCGATCCCACCACCGTTTCGCACAGCACCTGCGGCGCGGTGGAGCCGACGCCGTCATTGATGTTCTTGCCGTTGGGGGAAACACCGATCGAGACGACTTCCGCGCCCAGTTCCCAAAGCGCCGCGGGCGCCACCTGATACGCCGCGCCGTTGGCGCAATCGACCACCACTTTCAGCCCGTCCAGCGTCAGTTCGGACGGAAAGGTCGATTTGGCGAAGTGGATATAGCGGCCCCGCGCATCCTCCACGCGCCGCGCCCGGCCGATGGCGGCGGAAGGCGCCAGCGCCACATCGCCCTCGATCAGCCCTTCGATCGCCTCCTCGTCGGCATCGGAGAGCTTGTAGCCATCGGGCCCGAACAGCTTGATGCCGTTGTCGAAATACGGGTTGTGGCTCGCCGAGATCATCACGCCCAGATCGGCGCGCATCGAATGGGTCAGCATCGCCACCGCCGGCGTCGGCATCGGGCCGACCAGCACCACGTCCATGCCGACGCTGGTGAAACCCGCGACCATCGCATTTTCCAGCATATAGCCGGACAGTCGCGTATCCTTGCCGATCACCACCCGGTGGCGGTGATCGCCGCGGCGGAAATGGGCGCCGGCGGCCATGCCCACCTTCATCGCCATCGCCGCCGTCATCGGGGACAGGTTGGTCGCCCCGCGGATGCCGTCGGTGCCGAAATATTTTCTTGCCATGCTGCTCGTTCTCGCGCCCTTGTCGCGTTGTGTGCGTGCTGTGATAGCGGCGAAAATCTCAAAGGGCGAGCATGTCGCAACCAACCCGTATTCTTCTTTCCCTGCTGGCCGGGCTCGCGATCGGCGCCACATTGTCGGCCTATTCGCCGCAGACCGGCCTTGCCGTCGCCGGCTGGGCACAGCCGGTGGGCCAGGCCTGGCTCAACGGCCTGCAGATGACGATCGTGCCGCTGGTGGTCGCGCTGCTGATCACCGGCGTCACCGCCACGGCAGAGGCCGCCGCCGCCGGCCGCCTCGCCGGGCGGGCGATCGCGCTCTATGTCGTGCTGCTGTTCTGCTCCGCGCTGGTCGCCGCGGTGCTGACGCCGCTGTTCCTCCAGATCGCGCCGCTGCCGCAGGAATCCGCTGCCAGCCTCCGCGCGGCGCTGAGCGGCGCGGAAAAGATCGGGCCGGTGCCCCCGCTCGGCGAGTTCCTGGCGGCGATCATCCCGGCCAACATCGTCAAGGCGGCGGCGGAAAACGCGTTTCTTTCGCTGATCATCTTCTCGCTGGTCTTCGCCTTCGCGATCACCCGGGTAAGCACGGAATCGCGCACGCTGCTCACCAACTTCTTCATCGCAGTGCGCGACGTGATGCTGGTGGTGATCGATTGGGTGCTCTGGATCGGCCCCATCGGCGTGTTCGCGCTGGCGCTGGTGGTCGGCGCCAAGGCGGGCACCGGCGCATTCGGCGCGCTGCTCCACTACATCCTGATCGTCGCCAGCGTCGGCCTGGTCATCACGCTGCTCGCCTATCCGGCGGCGGTGCTCGGCGGGCGCATCGGCCTCGGGCGCTATATCCGCGCCGCGCTGCCCAGCCAGGCGGTGGCGATCAGCACCCAATCGTCGCTTGCGACGCTGCCGGTGATGGTCGAAAGCGCCGAGGAAGTGGGTGTGCCGGTGGCCGTCTCCGGCGTCACCATGCCGCTGGCGGTGGCGATCTTCCGCGCGACCGGCCCGGCGATGAACTTCGCCGTGGCGATCTATGTCGCCACCTGGTTCGGCGTGCCGCTGTCCGTCCCCACGCTGCTCGTCGGCGCGGTGGTCGCGATGCTCACGTCGCTCGGCTCGGTCAGCCTGCCCGGCACGGTCAGCTATGTCAGCGCCATCTCCCCTGTCGCCGCGACGATCGGCGCGCCGATCACGCCGCTGGGCCTGCTGGTCGCGGTGGAAACCCTGCCGGACATCATGCGCACCGTCGGCAACGTCACCTGGGATCTGGCGACGACGATCTGGCTGTCGCGCAAGGCCGAGGCACCGGTGTCCGCACCGGCCGAATAGCGGCCGAGAGTTCGCCAGGAACCCGGCCCCGCGCTCCTGCGAGAGCAGGAATGCGGCGCTGCCGAGTCAGCCCAATGAAGGAGCGGGTCTGCTGCAGCGCGCCGAATGGCGAAATGTGGTGGGAGGCTGCCGTTCAGCTAGAACGGCAATTGCAATTTTACGGATGATACTCCTCGATCGCTCTGCCGCCTTCGGTTACGCTTTTCATATCTATGACTAGCAGAAAGTCGTTATTAGGGCCGTCCGTCAATATGTAGCCGTCTACTACTGCTTTAAACCCAACAGGCCGGCTGCGTTTCTCAGAATATTCCTTTAATCTAGTGAAAATAGCAGGAGGGTTTATGTCTCCGAGTGAGTATAAATTGAAATATCTTCCACCGCACGAATCTATTTTAACTTTCGTGCCGACGGCTCCAAATATGACACCTGATACTGGTAGTTCGCGTATGCGCTTTCCGAACTGACAGGACTCGATAGGATTTGCGCTGCACCCGCCAAGTAACCCGACCAGCAACACCGTCAAAGTTGAATACCGCACCCTCCTCGTCACGCCTAATCCTTCAACCATTTTCGTCCGGGTGCCAAACGGTTCACCTGCCTAGCAGTTAATGCTGAAGATGATGCAACAAGGTTCGAATGACCGCAACTGGGGCGTTAGCTGCCGCGCCATCTGTCTCCGCGCGGCTGCCGCCGGGCAACCGCGCGGGCCTAGCCTATTTGAGCAGCACCAGTTCCTCGGCCATGCTCGGGTGCAGCGCCACGGTGGCGTCGAACGCGTCCTTGGTCAGTCCCGCCTTCACCGCCACGGCGGCGGCCTGCAAAATCTCCGGCGCATCCGGACCGATCATGTGCAGGCCCACCACCTTGCCGGTCACGCCGTCGCAGATCATCTTGTACAGCGCGCGCTCGTGCCGACCGGCAAGGACGTTCTTCATCGCCCGGAAGTCCGAGGTATAGACCTTCACCGAGCCCAGCTTGTTGCGCGCTTCGCCTTCCGTCATCCCCACCGCGGCGATCGGCGGGTGGCTGAACACCGCGCTCGGGATGCAGTGATAGTCGACCCGGTGCGGCTTGCCGCCGAACAGCGTGTCGGCGAAGGCCTGGCCCTCGCGGATCGCCACCGGCGTCAGCTGGACGCGATTGGTCACGTCGCCCACCGCATAGATGCTGTCGACGGTGCTGCGATTGTCCGCATCCACCTTCACCGCGCCCTTGTCGTCCAGTTCGACGCCCAGCGCCTCCAGCCCCAGCCCCTTGCTGTTGGGCACGCGGCCGGTGGCGAACAGCACGCAATCGACGTCCATCGGATCATGGCCGCTCATCGAGACGCGCAACGAACCGTCCGCCTGCTTCTCGATCTTTTCGAATTCGGCGAAGAAGCGGAAATCGATGCCCTTGGTCATCGAAATCTGGAGCAGCCGGTCGCGTACCTGCATGTCATAGCCGCGCAGGATCACGTCGCTGCGGTTGACCAGCGTCACCTTCGATCCGAACTCGTTGAAGATGCCTGCGAATTCGTTGGCGATATAGCCACCGCCGGCGATCAGCACGCGCTTCGGCAGCGTCTCTAGATGGAAGACCTCGTTAGAGGTGATGCCATATTCGCTGCCGGGGAAACTCGGCACATGGGGGTGCGCGCCGGTGGCGATCAGGATCGTCTTGGCGCGCACCGTGCGGCCGCTCGCCAGCGTCACCTCCTGCGGTCCGGTAACGGTAGCGCGCTCGTGCAGGATCTCGACGCCGTTATTCTCCAGCCCCTGGGTGTAAAGGCCGTTCAGCCGGTCCACGTCCGCCAGCACATTGTCGCGCAGCGTCGGCCAGTCGAAACGGCAATCGGGCACGTCCCAGCCGAAGCGGCGCGCATCTTTCAGGTCCTCGGCGAAATGGGCGCCGAAGATCAGCAGCTTCTTCGGCACGCAACCGCGGATCACGCAGGTACCGCCGACGCGATACTCCTCCGCCACCGCCACCTTGGCACCATAGGCCGCCGACATCCGCGACGCGCGTACACCGCCCGAACCTGCGCCGATCACGAACAGGTCGAAGTCAAAGTCGGGCATGGGTCACTCCGGAGGTGCGCCGGCGGGAAAGGCCGGGAAAAAGGGGTCGAACGAAAGATAGGGCGCGGCAGCCGAAAACAAGGGCCGCCGTCCCCGGCCGTCACCGCTTGCGGACGAACTCCGCGCGCAGGACCAGGCCCTTGATGCCGTCGAACTTGCAGTCGATCTCCTGCGCGTCGCCGGTCAGGCGGATCGACTTGATCAGCGTGCCGCGCTTCAGCGTCTGGCCGGCGCCCTTCACGGTCAGGTCCTTGATCAGCGTCACCTGGTCGCCGTCCTGCAGCAGGTTGCCCACCGAATCGCGCACTTCCACCATGTCTGCCGCATCGGCCTTGGCCGCGGCCTCGGCGGCGGGGATCCACTCCCCGCTCGCCTCGTCATAGACATATTCGTCTTCGCCGCCGCTCACGCGCCGAACGCCCGCTGGATCAGGTCGTTGGTCGAAGGATCGAAGTCGAGCCCGCCCTTGTCGGCGGCCTTTGCCATTTCCTTACCCAGCTCAACGCCGAACTGGTCAAACGGATTGATGCCGAGCAGCACGGCGTTCACGAAGGTGCGGTGCTCGTAATAGGCGATCAGCGCGCCCAGCGTGCGCGGATCGAGGCTGTCGAGCAGCAGCGTCGAGCTCGGCCGGTCGCCCGGATAGGCACGCGCCGGATCCTCATGCCCCTTGCCCGCCATCAGCGCGGCACCCTGGGCGAACATGTTGAGCAGCAGCTGGCGGTGATGCCCCTCGGCCAGCGCATCGCCCGCCTCGATCACGCCGACGAACTCGACCGGCACCAGCCGCGTGCCCTGGTGGAGCAGCTGGAACACCGCATGCTGCGCATCGGTGCCGACACCGCCCCACGTGATCGCCGCCGTGGGCCAGGTCACCAGCTCGCCCTCGGCCGTGACGCGCTTGCCGTTCGATTCCATCTCCAGCTGCTGGAGATAGCTGGGCAGCAGTTTCAGCCGCTCGTCATAGGCAAACGTCGCGCGCGTCTCGCAGCCGCGCGCCTGGCTGTAATAGAGGTCCGCGAAGGCGGCGAGCGCCGGGGCGTTCCGCGTCAGCTCGGTCAGGCGGAAATGGCGGTCCATCTCGGCCGCACCTTCGAGCAGCTCCTCGAACGCATCCCAGCCCAGCGCTAGCGCCGCCGGGAAACCGATCGACGACCAGAGCGAATAACGCCCGCCAACGCTCTCGAAGAAGGGCAGCACCCGCGTCTCGTCGACGCCCCATTCCACTGCCTTGTCGGGCGACGCGGTCAGCGCGACCACCTGGCCATAGGGATCCTCGACCCCGCCCTCGACCATCCAGGAAAGCGCGCTCTGCGCGTTGAGCATGGTCTCGGTCGTGGTGAACGTCTTGCTGGCGATCACCAGCAGCGTCGCCTGCGGATCGAACGCATCCATCGCGTTTTCCAGCGCCACGCCGTCGACATTGGAGACGATCGCCACGTCATACCGGTCCATGTCGCGGCCCAGCGCGTCGACCAGCAGGTCCGGCCCCAGCGCGGAGCCGCCGATGCCGATGTGCAGGATATGGCGGATCGGCCCCAGCGCCTCAGCCTCGATCGCATCGATCAGCGCGCGCATCCTCGCATGCTGGCTGCGGGCCCGCGCGACGCTATCGGGGGCGCCTTCATAACGCTCGGCGGTGTGCTCGGCGGCGCGGCCTTCGGTGACGTTCACCACCTCGCCGGCGAACAGCGCGTCGCGCTTCGCGGTGAAGTCCATCTGGTCGGCAAGGCTGGCGAAGGCGGCCAGCGCTTCCGCCGTCAGGTGTGTCTTCGACCAGTCGAAATGGATGCCGGCGACGTCCAGGCTCAGCCGCGACAGCCGGTCGGCGTCGGCGGCGAACAGGTCGGTGAGCTTCGCAGCGGGAAGGGATCGGATCGGCGTCCAGTCGGGCAAGGCCATGTTCATCTCCTTGGTGGCAGCGTCCCCCTATCGTCCCGCACCGGCCCATTCCAGCCTCATTCCACCGCTTGACCTCCCCGCCGCGCCCTAGCAGAGCAGTGCCCATGGAAACGCCCCCCGCCACCGAAACCGGCGCGCCGAGCCCTGCGCCCGCGCAAGCGCCTGCCGCCAAACCGGAAAAGCCGAAATCGGAATGGCGCGATCTGGCGACCTTCCTGCTCAAGCTGGCGCTGATCGTATTCATCGTGCGCAGCTTCATCTTTTCGCCGTTCAGCATCCCCAGCGAATCGATGCTGCCGCGGCTGCTGATCGGCGACTATTTGTTCATCACCAAATGGAACTACGGCTATTCGAAGCATTCGCTGCCGTGGAGCCTGCCGCTGATCCCGGGCCGCATCTTCCCCGGCACGCCGGCGCGCGGCGACGTGGTGGTGTTCAAGGCGCCGAACCATAATGGCGAAGACTGGATCAAGCGCGTCATCGGCCTGCCCGGCGATACGATCGAAATGGTGGACGGTCAGGTGATCCTGAACGGCAAGCCGGTGCCGAAGCAGCGCATCGCCGATTTCGTGCTGCCGATCTCGCCCAACTATCCGGTGGCCAGCGCCGCGACCCAGGGGCGCGGCTGCGCGCCATCGATGGTGCAGCAGGAAGCCGATGGCCACCTCGTCTGCCGAATGCCGCGCTTCCGCGAGACACTGCCGGGCGGCAAGAGCTACAATGTGCTCGATCTGGCGATGCTGGATCAGGATAATACCCAGGTCTTCACCGTGCCCGCCGGCCATGTCTTCCTGATGGGCGACAACCGCGACAATTCCACCGACAGCCGCTTCCCGCAGCCGCCTTATGGCAGCGGCATCGGCTTCGTGCCGATCGAGAATATCGAAGGCAAGGCGGTGGTGAACTTCTGGTCCACCGATGGCAGCGCCAATTGGTTCCTGCCCTGGACCTGGGTGTCCGCCGCGCGCTGGAGCCGGATCGGAGAAGGCTTCTGAGCGCGCAGGGATTGGGCGGCTGGGTCGAACGGACCTTCGGCCGCCCGGCACAGGATCTTGCCGCTTTCGAACGTGCGCTTACCCATGGCAGCCAGGCCGCCGGCAATTATCAGCGGCTGGAATTTCTCGGCGATCGGGTGCTTGGCCTGATCGTCGCCGAATGGCTGTTCGAACGCTTTCCGGACGAACCCGAAGGCGCGCTTTCGCGGCGCCTCAACGCGCTCGTCACCGGCCCGGTCTGCGCCGATGTTGCCCGCGAACTCGGCGTGGTGCCGTTCCTCCGCCTCGGCAAGCAGGCGCGCGACGACGGCGCGGCGGACAGCGACAATGTGCTGGGCGACGTGATGGAGGCGCTGATCGGCGCCTTTTACCGTGAAGCCGGGCTCGATGCGGTGCGCGGCTTCGTCCGCGGCGCCTGGGGCGAGCGGATCGATGCCCATGCCAAGGCGCCGAAGCACCCGAAGTCGGCGCTGCAGGAATGGGCAGCCGCCCGCAACCGCCGCCCGCCCGAATATGAGGTGGTCGATCGCTCGGGGCCGAACCACGCGCCACGGTTTACGGTGAAGGTTTCGGTCGGCAAGCTTGCCGAAGCCTCGGCCGAAGGCAGCAACAAGCAGGAAGCCGAAACCGCCGCCGCCGCCGCGCTGCTGGCGAAGCTGGGCGGCTGATTTCCTTGCGCCCCTCCTTCTGGAAGGAGGGTTGTGGGTGAAGGAATTCCAGAACGCAGCCTGGTCTCGGTGAGGCCCCGCCCCACCCCACCTCCTGAAGGGGAGGGGCTCAGTAGTACGCCACCCCTCGCCCCCACCCCCATTCCCCTCTACAACCGGAACCCATGACCGAACCCACATCCCAATCCTGCGGCGTCGTCGCGATCGTCGGCGCACCCAATGCCGGCAAGTCCACGCTGGTCAATGCGCTGGTCGGCCAGAAGGTGGCGATCGTCAGCCCCAAGGCGCAGACGACGCGCGCCCGGCTGATGGGCATCGCGATCGAAGGCGACGCCCAGCTCCTGCTCGTCGACACGCCCGGCATCTTCACCCCCGAACGTCGGCTGGATCGCGCGATGGTCGCCGCCGCCTGGGAAGGCGCGGAGGGCGCGGACCTGATCGCGCTCGTCGTGGATGCCAAGGGCGGCATCGGCCCGAAGGTCCACGCCATCCTCAAGAGCCTGCAGGGCCGCCCCGAGCGCAAGGTACTGATCCTGAACAAGGTCGACATTGCTGACAAGCCGCGCCTGCTGGGCCATGCGGCCAAGCTCAACGAAACGATGGCGTTCGATGAAACCTATTTCGTCTCCGCCCAGACGGGCGACGGCCTGCCCGAGCTCAAGGCGGCGCTCGCCGGGGCGATGCCCGCCGGTCCATGGCACTTCCCGGAAGACCAGGTGTCCGACGCCACCGAACGGATGATCGCCGCCGAAGTGACCCGCGAACAGCTCTACCTCCAGCTTCATGCCGAACTGCCCTATGCCAGCGCGGTGGAGACCGAGAAGTATAGCGAGCGCCAGGACGGATCGGTCGAGATCCACCAGCAGATCCTCGTTGCCCGCGACACCCAGCGCGCGATCGTGCTCGGCAAGGGCGGCGCCCGCATCAAGGAAATCGGCGCTCGCGCCCGGGCGGAGCTGTCGCGGATCATGGGCGTGCCGGTGCACCTGTATCTGCACGTCAAGGTCAACCCGAAATGGGAAGAAGATCGCAGCCTTTACCGCGAGATCGGGCTCGACTGGGTCGATTGATCGGCGTTCCGTCGCGGGCCGGCTTGGTGTAGGCACGCCCGCGATGTTCCGCCGTCCCCTGCTCGCTTCGCTGCTCCTCGGCTTCGTCTCCGCCACCGGCTTCGCGCCGTTGGAATGGTGGCCGCTGACCCTGTTGTGCTTCGCCGGCCTGTTCGCGCTGGTGTTTCGCGCGCCCGGCCTGCGGGGCGCGCTGTCGCGCGGGTGGCTGTTCGGGCTTGGCCATTTCACGCTCGGCAACAACTGGATCCAGCACGCCTTCGACTTTCAGGACAAGATGCCGCCGGCGCTCGGCTATGGCGCGGTGGTGCTGCTGGCGGTGTATCTCGCCCTCTATCCTGCCTTGGCGATGGGCGCGGCCTGGATCTTCGCGCGCCGGGTGAAGGCCCGCTCGGGCTGGGTCGAACCCGATCTCGGCTATGTCCTTGCCGCCGCCGCCGCCTGGATCGTCACCGAATGGCTGCGCGGGGTGCTGTTCACCGGCTATCCTTGGAACCCCCTGGGCGTCGTCTGGGTGCCGGTGCCGGGGGTACGCAACCTCGCCGCATGGATCGGCACCTATGCGCTGTCCGGCGTTACGGTCGCGGCGGCGGGCACGCTTTACCTGGCAACGCAGCGCCAATATCGGGCGCCCGGCGTCGTTGCCGTCGCGCTGCTCGCCCTGAACCTCGGCTGGTCGGATCGCTGCGATCGCATGCCCTGTATCAGCACGGCGAGCGGCATGCAGGTGGTGATTGTCCAGCCGAATATCGGCCAGGACGCCGTCAGCCGCCCCGATTATGCCGAGTATCTGCTCAACCGGATGATCGCGCTCAGCGGCAGGCCCGGCCCGCAGCCGCGCTTGGTCGTCTGGCCGGAAGGCATGGTCGATTACTTCGTCGAGGATGGCTATCCGCCGCAATGGTACCGTCAGGATCCGCGCCTCGTTCGTGCGCGCATCGCCGCGGTGCTCGGCCCGGGCGATCGCGCGCTGATCGGCGGTACCGCCGTCCATTTCGATCGCAGCGATACGGTTGCGGGCATCGGCAATTCGGTCTGGTCGATCGATGCCGACGGAATGCTCGGCAGCCGGTACGACAAGGCGCATCTGGTGCCCTATGGCGAATATCTCCCGATGCGGACGCTGCTCGCGCCGCTGGGGCTCGCCCGGCTGGTGATGGGCGATATCGATTATGTGCCCGGCCCCGGCCCCCGGGCGCTGGCCCTGCCCGGCTTCGGCAATGCCGGCATCCAGATCTGCTACGAGATCGTCTTTTCCGGCCAAGTGGTCGACGAAGCGCACAGGCCGGACTTCCTGTTCAATCCCTCGAACGACGCATGGTTCGGCCGCTGGGGCCCGCCGCAACATCTGGCCCAGGCCCGGCTGCGCGCGATCGAGGAAGGCCTGCCGATCCTGCGCTCCACCCCCACCGGCATCTCGGCGCTGATCGACGGCCATGGCCGGCTGCTCGGTACCGTCCCGCCGGGCCAGGCCGGCGCGGTCCGTCTGCCGCTGCCTCGCCCGCTGCCGCCGACGCTCTTTTCGAAGGTCGGCAACTGGATGGTGCTGCTCGTCGCCGCGCTTGCGGGATTGTTCGCGATTGCCATTCGGCGATGGGCTCGTTAGGGAGTTGATATAAGGAAAGCTTTATATGGGCATGGCAACGGCCCGGCAGTCCTTCCCTAACCGAGGAATTTTCATGCGTTCCAACTATCTCTTCACGTCTGAGTCCGTCTCCGAAGGCCATCCCGACAAGGTCGCCGACCAGATTTCCGACTCGATCGTCGACCTGTTCCTGTCCAAGGATCCCGAAGCCCGCATCGCTTGCGAGACGCTGACCACCACCCAGCTCGTGGTGCTTGCCGGCGAAATCCGCTGCAAGGGCGTGTACGAGAACGGTGCCTGGGCCCCGGGCGCGCAGGAAGAGATCGAGAAGACCGTCCGCGAGACGGTGAAGCGCATCGGCTATGAGCAGTCGGGCTTCCACTGGCAGACTTTCCGTTTCGAGAACAACCTGCACGGCCAGTCGGCGCACATCGCGCAGGGCGTGGACGCCAGCGGCAACAAGGACGAAGGCGCCGGCGACCAGGGCATCATGTTCGGTTTCGCCTGCGACGAGACCCCGGACCTGATGCCGGCGACGCTCTACTACAGCCACAAGATCCTCGAGCGCATGGCCGCCGACCGCCATTCGGGCGCAGCGCCGTTCCTCGAGCCCGACGCCAAGAGCCAGGTCACGCTGCGCTTCGAAAACGGCAAGCCGGTTGCAGCCACCGCCATCGTCGTCTCGACCCAGCACGCGCCGGGCTATGACGCGGGCGAGAAGGAAGCCGAGCTCCACGCCTATGTGAAGAAGGTCGTTGCCGACCTGCTCCCGGCCGAGCTGCTGTCGGACGCGACCGAGTACCATATCAACCCGACCGGCTCGTTCGAAATCGGCGGCCCGGACGGTGACGCAGGCCTCACCGGCCGCAAGATCATCGTCGACACCTATGGCGGCGCTTCGCCCCATGGCGGCGGCGCGTTCAGCGGCAAGGATCCGACCAAGGTCGATCGTTCGGCGGCGTACATCACCCGCTATCTGGCGAAGAACATCGTCGCCGCCGGCCTCGCCACGCGCTGCACGATCCAGCTCGCCTACGCCATCGGCGTGTCGAAGCCGCTGTCGCTTTATGTCGACACCCACGGCACCGGCACCGTCGGCGACGACAAGATCGAGCAGGCGATCCAGGGCATCGAGAAGCTGGGCGGCCTCACCCCGCGCGGCATCCGCACCCATCTCGGCCTCAACAAGCCGATCTATCAGCCGACCGCTGCGTACGGTCACTTCGGCCGCAAGCCCGAGGGTGACTTCTTCCCCTGGGAGCGCACCGATCTGGTCGAGGATCTGAAGGCCGCACTCGCCGCCTGATCGATCGTCGCTCGAACGCGAAGAGCCCCGCCGGCACCCGCCGCGGGGCTTTTTCGTGTCCGGTGCACACCGGGTCCGTAACGCTCCCTATAAGACTCGTCGGGACCGCCGATGGTTAACGCGGTCGAATGGGAGCATTGAATGGTTCTCGATCAGGAGGACTTGCAGCCGGCCGCCCGGCGCGGCCTGCACATCGCCTTCCGCCCGATCTACGATGTCGCGGCAGGGCGCGTCTTCGCCTATGAGGCCATGCTGCGCGGCCCCGAGGGCGAGGACGGCGACGAGGTTTTCGCGCAACTGCCGCGCGTGCATCACGCCGAACTCGATCGCCGCGTCGCGCTCGCCTCGATCTATCTGGCAATGACCGCCGGGCTGGACGAAGACAATGCCCGGCTGCTGATCCCGATCCACGCCGCCGCCGCCGCAGTGCCGGGTGCATCGCTCGCCGCCGCCAGCGATGCGGGTCGCCGCGCGGGCCTGCCCACCGAACGGATGATCTTCGCGGTGCACGGCTATGGCGATATTCCCGGCCAGCAGCTTGCCGATCTGGTTGAAGGCAATCGCCGCGCCGGCAGCCTCACCGCCTTTGTCGGCCTCGGCCATGATCCGGTGGGGTTCAACCCGTGCGTACGCTACCGCCCGGAAATGGTGCGGCTCGATCGCGAGCTGGTCGCCGGCATCGACAATAGCTGGTCGCGCCGCTTGATGCTGGAGGAACTCACCCCCAAGCTGCGCGATCACGGGATGCGCGTGATCGCCGACGGTGTGGAAAGCGACTCCGCCCTGCGCCGCCTGCGCGGCTATGGCATCTTCTACGTGCAGGGCGATCTGGTGGCGCCGCCGCTCGCCGGCATGCTTCCCCCGTCGCGCATCACCCGTCCCACCGCCAACGCATGATCGCCGTGCTTCCTGCCGCGGACCGGCAGGAAGCACGCGCCGCTCAGCGCGTCGGCACCGGCTCGGCGCCGCTATAGTCGTAGAAGCCGCGCTTGGTCTTTCGGCCGTACCATCCCGCCTCGACATATTTCACCAGCAACGGCGCCGGGCGGAACTTGGGATCGCCGGTGCCTTCGAACAGCACGCGGGTGATCTCGAGGCAGGTATCCAGCCCGATGAAGTCCGCCAGCGTGAACGGCCCCATCGGGTGGTTCAGCCCCAGCTGGCACGCCGCATCGATGTCGGGGATCGTCGCCACGCCCTCGCCCAGCGCGAAGCACGCCTCGTTGAGCATCGGCATCAGCACGCGGTTGACGATGAAGCCCGGGGCATCATTGGCATGGACGATCCGCTTGCCCAGCGATTGGCCGAACGCCTCCACCGCCGCCACCGTGGCATCGCTGGTGGCCAGGCCGCGGATCAGCTCGATCAGGCCCATCACCGGCACCGGATTGAAGAAATGCACGCCCATGAATCGCGCCGCATCGGGCGCCGCCTGCGCCAGCCGCGTGATCGGGATGGACGAGGTGTTGCTCGCCAGGATTGCATCCGCGCCCAGCGCCTTGCCAACCGTTTCGAAGATCTGGCGCTTGATCGCCTCCCGCTCGGTCGCCGCTTCGATCACCAGGTAGCACGGCGCCATCGCGGCAAGCTCGCCCACCGGCGTGATCCGGTCCAGCGCCGCCTCGGCATCGGCGGCGGAGATCTTCTCCTTCTCCACCGCGCGGTGCAGCTGCTTGCCGATGCCCGCCTTGCCGGCTTCGGCACGCGCCTGATCGACGTCTGACAACAGTACCTGATAGCCCGCCTGCGCGGCCACCTGGGCAATGCCCGCCCCCATCTGGCCCGCACCGATCACGCCCACCGTCTTCATGTCCGTCTCCTGCAAATCCTGTTGCCGCCCTACTACGCAAGCGGGCGGGGCTCGGCTAGCATCTGCGGCATGTTCCTGCCTGCCCTTGCCCTCGCCCTCGCCGCCTCCGCTCCCGGCCCGATCAAGACCTTCACCGACTGGGCGGTAGCCTGCGACAATGTCCGCCGCTGCGAGATGACGTCGCTCGAGCCGGTGGACGGCGCGACCGAAATCGACGGCACGGCCTTGTCCGTTACGCGCGAGGCGGGCCCCACCGGCGCGGTCGTCGTCACGCTCTCGCTGCCGGATACCGGCGACGGCGCGCGCCCCCTCGCCGTCGACGGCAAGCGCGTTGCCACCGGCCGAGCGGAGAAGGGCGCGCTGCGGTTCACCGGCGCGGAAGCCCTGCGCATCGCCGCCGCGCTGGCCGAAGGCCGCCGCGCCGGGGTCGAGGGCAGGGGCGGCAACGTCTCGCTTGCCGGCGCTGCCGCCGCACTGCGCTTCATCGATGCGCAACAGGGCCGGGCTGGCGGGGTCACCGCGCTGGTCGCGCGCGGAACGAAGCCGGCCACCGCCGTGCCTGCACCGCCGCCTTTGCCGGTGATCCGGGCAGTCTCTCCCGGCCGCCACGCCGCGCCGCTGTCGCGGGCGCAGCTCGCCACGCTAAACCGGATCAGCGGCTGTGCGGAAAACTATATGCCCGACTTTCCGCAGCCGGAAGCGGAGACCGGCGCGCTCGGCGGTGGCGCCACGCTGGTGCTGCTGCCCTGCGGCGCCGGCGCCTACAACCAGTCGAGCACGGTCTATGTGCTACGGGGCGGCAAGCCGGCGCTCGCACGGTTCACCGCCGCCGGCGCCGTGATGGACGAAACGCTGGTCAACGCGAGCTGGGATGCGCGCACCGGCACGCTCTCCAGCTACGCCAAGGGGCGCGGGCTCGGCGATTGCGGCGAAGCAGCGGACTATGTGTGGGACGGCACCCGCTTCCGCGCCACCGCGCTCCACCGGATGGACGATTGCCGCGGCTCGACCAACTGGCTGACCGTCTGGCGCGCCGCCGTCCGGCGCTGATTCGGCCTATTCCTCGCCTTCGCGCGGCTCGCCCTCGGTGCGACGGCGGCGATCGGCGGCCGGGTCGCCCGGCACGGGAATGCGCACGTTGCGCGGGATCGCGTCGCGCGCCTCGCCCTCCGGCACCAGCTCGCGCACGCGATCGAGATCGAGCTGCACGCCTTCCTCGTCCACCCGTACGCCCGCATCGTCGAGCGCGCCTTCCAGGTCGAAACCGTTCTCGTCGATCACATTCTCCGGCTCGGAGGGCGGTGGCGGCGGCAGCGTCAGGCCCAGTGCGCGGACCATGAAGTCGCGCCAGATATGCGCGGGCAGGCCGCCGCCCGCCGCGCCCGCCACCGGGCTGTTGTCGTCATTGCCGATCCACACGCCGACGACGAGATCGCCCGCCCAGCCGACGAACAGCGCGTCGCGCCCGTCCTGCGTCGTGCCGGTCTTGCCGAATGCCGGCACCGGCAGCGCCGCCGCCCGGCCGGTGCCCGATTGCACCACCGTTTCCAGCATCGAGCGGAGATCGTCGAGCAACCGTTCATCGAACCGGCTCGGCCCGCCCAGCCGGCGCGCCAGCCAGTCGTCGGCCGATTCCTCTTCGTCCAGCCCGCGCGGCCGCACAGGGTAGCTGCCGTTCGCCACCGCCGCATAGGCCGCCGTCAATTCCAGCAGCGATCCGGTCGAGGTCCCCAGCGCGATCGAGGCGTCGTCGCCGATCGGCGTCGAAATGCCCAGGTCGCGGGCCGCCTGCGTCACCCGGCCCACGCCCAGTTTCTGGATCAGGCGCGCGGCGACCACGTTGCTCGACTTGGCCATGGCCTGGCGCAATGTGATCCGCCCGGCATAGCGGCCGTCGCTGTTGCTGGGCTTCCACTCGCCGATCTGCACCGGCTCGTCGTCCACCATCGTGTCCGGCGTCATTCCCGAACGCAGCGCCGCCAGGTAGACGAACAGCTTGAACGCGGAGCCCGGCTGGCGTCGCGCCTGCGTTGCGCGGTTGAACGGGCTGGCGGCATAGTTGCGGCCGCCGACCATCGCCACGATACGCCCGTCCGGCCGCATCGCCACCAGCGCCACCTGCGCCTTGCCCAGGCCCGATGCCTTGATCACCCGCTCGGCGGCGTTTTGCAGCCGGGTGTCGAGCGTCGTCGTCACCGTCTGCTCGGTGGCGACGCCGCCGGCGCGATCGCGCGCCTCGGGCAGCACCCAGTCGGCGAAATAGGTGCCGCTCGGCAGCTGTTCCTCACGGTCCCGTACGCGCAGCACCGCCGGCCGCACCCGCCGCGCTTCGGCCGGCGTGATGAAGCCGGCTTCTTCCATGGCCCCGATCACCAGCCGCTGCCGCTCGCGCGCGCCGCTCAGATTGCCGGTCGGCGCCAGCCGGCTCGGCGCCTTCACCAGGCCCGCGAGCAGGCTCGCCTGGCTCAGCGTCAGCCGTTCCGGGCTGGTCGAAAAATAATGCTCCGCGGCGGCGCGCAGGCCGTAGACATTGTCGCCGAAATAGACGTTCGACAGATAGCGCGAGAGGATCTCGTCCTTGGTCAGCCAGCCTTCCAGCCAGAAGGCGATCAGCACTTCCTGCGCCTTGCGCCCGAAGGTGCGGCGCGAATTGAGGAAGGCGTTCTTGGCCAGCTGCTGCGTGATCGTGCTGCCGCCCTGCGAACCGCCGTCCGAGCTCAGATTGTGATAGAAGGCGCGGGCGATGCCGCGCGGGTCGACGCCCCAATGGCCATAGAAGCGCCGGTCCTCGATCGCGATGAACGCCTGCGCCACATGCGGCGGCAGCTTCGCCACGTCGACCGGGGCCGCGATCACTGCGCCGCGCCGGGCGATGGGCGTGCCATCGGCGGCTAGCAGCGTGATCGAAGGCGGCGCGGGCGGCCGCAGCGATTTGGAAAGCGGCGCGGTGATCGCCAGCCAGGCGACCGCGGCGATGAACAGCAGGATGCAGACGGCCAGGCCGCGGACGATCCACCGGCCCCAGCGGATCCGGCGACGGCCGGACGCGCCGGGCGGCAGCTCGTCGCCGCCGTCGAAACCGCCGCCTCCGCCATATCCCGGTCGCAATGGCTCTGCCGCTGCGGCAGTTTCGCCCGCTCCCATGCCGGGGCGCCAGATCGGCTCGCGCTTGTCGCGCCGTCCCTGCGGCCGCCAGCCTTGAGGTTGCGCCACATCGTCGTCGGCGCCATCGCGCCGCAACGGGAATCGACTATCGGGGATACCGGGCTCGCGCGCCATCCGCCCGCTTTAGCCGAGTATCTGTGTTATCGCAATAACACACGTAGTATTTGGCGGGGTACCGGGCATTTTCCGTCTACCCGAAGGCGCGGAGGACGCGAGACAGGCCTCGTCAGCGAACAGCGCGGAAACGAAGCAGGCGGAGTCTGCATTATAGGCAAACCGCCTCTGCGTTCTCTGCGCCTCTGCGCGAAAGAAACGTCTTCGTGCCTTTTCGCTTTCACGGAAAAAAACAGATGCCGCTCGGCCAGCCGCTCAGGCCTCCAGCTCGATGTCCCAGTAGAGCCAGTCGCGCCAGGTTTCGTGCAGATGGTTGGGGGGGAAGCGCCGGCCATGTTCCTGGAGCTGCCAGCTCGTCGGCCGGATCGGCTGGATGTGGAGCGGCATGCCGGCCTGGAGGGGAGTGCGGCCGCCCTTTTTCAGGTTGCAGGGGGCGCAGGCGGTGGCGACATTTTCCCAGGTGGTGCGCCCGCCCTGGGCGCGGGGAATGACGTGGTCGAAGGTGAGGTCCCGGTGCGATCCGCAATATTGGCAGGCGAACTTGTCGCGAAGGAACAGATTGAACCGGGTGAAGGCGGGGAATTGCGAAGGTCGAACATATTGTTTGAGCGCGATGACCGAAGGAAGCTTCAGCCTCGCGCTGGGACTTCGGACCTCCCGCTCGTAATAGGAGACGACGTCCACACGGTCGAGAAAGATCGCCTTGATCGCCGTCTGCCAGGGCCACACGCTCAGCGGATAATAGCTCAGCGGCGTATAGTCGGCGTTGAGCACGAGCGCCGGGCACCCATCGGGATGGCGTATAAGATCGGGATGGTACATGCGGTCCCTCACCCTCGATTTCGGTGCCTCGCCTCTTGCGCAGAAGCGTGACGTCCGCATGACAGCATATGCCGCGACTCGCGGTCAAGAGCCACATTCATGATTATCCACACCCGTTTCGCGCCCAGCCCCACCGGTCGACTGCACCTCGGCCACGCCTTTTCCGCGCTTCAGGCACATGATTTCGCGCGGGCGCAGGCGGGTCGTTTCACGCTGCGTATCGAGGATATCGACGGCACCCGCTCGCGCCCCGAACATGTCGCGGCGATCCTGGCCGATCTCGCCTGGCTGGGGCTGGCATGGGACGAACCGCCGGTCTTCCAGTCGCAGCGCCTGCCTCTCTACCAGGCGGCGCTCGAGCGGCTGCGCGCCATGGGCCTGCTCTATCCCTGTTTCTGCACCCGCGCGGATATCGCGGCGAGTCTCTCCGCGCCGCACGGCCCCGAAGGCGCGCTATATCCCGGAACCTGCCGCGGCCTCGCCGCGCCCGATCTGGCGCGCCCGCACAGCTGGCGGCTGGACATGGCCGCCGCCGTTGCCCGCACCGGCCCGCTCGTCTGGCACGATGCCGTGGCCGGCGCGGTCGCCGCCGATCCGCTGCGCCATGGCGACGTGATCCTGGCCCGCAAGGATGCGCCGGCCAGCTATCATCTCGCCGTGACGGTCGATGATGCCGCGCAGGGCATCAGCCATGTCGTGCGCGGCACGGACCTGTTCGCCGCCACCCATGTCCACCGCCTGCTGCAGGCGCTGCTCGATCTGCCGACGCCCGAGTATCGCCACCACGCGCTGCTCGCCGGCCCGGACGGCACCCGCCTCGCCAAGCGGCACGGCGCGCCCACGCTCGAATCACTGCGGCTGGCGGGCGAGGACGGCGCGGCGCTCGCCGACCGACTGCGCAAAGGGGAAGTACCGGTTGGCTTCACGGCAATACAGGCGTAGGTTGCCGGCATGTGGCTTCTTGCGATCCTGTTCATTGCGGCGATCCTCACGACGCTGTTCTTCCTCATCAAGGGGCTGGTCACGATGGCCGGCACCACCAGTCAGGATCTGGAAGGCACCGGCCCCAGCGAACGCGCGATCCGATCGAACAAGCTGATGCAGAAGCGCATCCTGTTTCAGGCGGTGGCGATCGGGCTTGCCGCGCTGATCCTGCTGATCGCCTCCGCCAAGAGCTGAGCGCCGACCGCAGGGGCGGGCGTCATTGCTCCGGCGTCTTCGCGGGATTGATGAAAATCTCTTCGATGGCGAGGCCGAACAGGTCGGCGATCTTGAAGGCGAGCGGCAGCGAAGGGTCGTAGCGACCCGTCTCGATTGCGTTAACGCTCTGGCGCGACACCTCCAGCCGCTCGGCCAGGTCCTGCTGGCTCCACGCCCGCTCGGCGCGCAGCGCGCGGAGGCGGTTGTTCATGCCACGTCTCCCATGCGGTCGCGCCAGGCGAGCACGCATTGCGCCAGGCCCCAGCTGCCGCACCACAGCGGGAACGCCCAGAATACGTCGATCTGGCCGATCGCCCGGTAGATCTGCAGGAAGCCGAGCACTGCCGAGATCGCCAGCACCACCGCGATTCCGAACAGCATCGCCGTGACGATCCGCTGGCGCAGATATTCGTCCGTCTCCTCGTGGACATAGCAGCCGATCACGACGAGCAGCACGACGATCGCCAGCGCCGGCACCAGCGCAATCGCGATCAGCGCCGCGCCCTTGGGTTGGAGCAGGGCGACAGCAACGCTCGCCCCCATCACCGCGACGACATAGCCGATCATCGTCGGCACGAAGCGCTTCAGATAGCGCTGGGCAGCGGGTGTCTGCGAAACCATGCAAAGCCTCCTTACGGGTTGACAAGGAAACTTTACGTCAACCACGCTTTACATGTCAAGCGAGGTTTACATGGGCACTCCCGGCATGGGGAGGAATTCACTTGGCGAGCCGCGCCACCATCTCTTCGGCGAGCAGGCTGAGCGTATCATCCCGCGCGCCCATCACGACGATGCGGTCGCCCGGCCGCGCCTGCGCCACCAGATGCGCCGCCGCCGCCGCGCGATCGGGGATGTGCACTGCCTGCGCGCCCGTCGCCGCCACCGCCGCGACGATATCGGCGCTGGTCACTTCGCGCGTCACCGTGCCGCCCTGATAGACCGGGTCCGGCAGCACCAGCACGTCCTCACGCCCCAGCTTGGTCGCGAACATCGCAACCAGCTCGCGCCGCATTACCTTGAGCGGACCATAGCCGTGCGGCTGGAACAGAAGCAGCAGCCGCCCCGGAAAGGCGTGCAGCGTATCGAGCGTCGCGGCGATCTTGTCCGGGTTGTGCCCGAAATCGTCGATGACGGACACGCCGCCCGCCTCGCCGACCAGCTCGAAGCGCCGCCGCAGCCCGGTGAAGCCCTCGACGGCCTTACACGCATCCTCCAGTGATACCCCCGCCGCCGTCGCTGCACCGATCGCCGCCAGCGCGTTGGCGACATTGTGCCGCCCCGGCACCTGCAGCCGCACCCGTCGCACCGTCTCGCCCGTCGCCAGATCGAACGAAACCGCGAACGCCTCGGGCGCCAGGTTCCGCGCCGTCAGGTCCGCCTCGCCCTCCACCGCGAAGGTCAGCGTCCGCCCCCGGTCCAGCCCCGCCGCCAGTGCGGCGCTCTCGGCATCGCCGACATTGACCACCGTCGTCGCCGCCTTGCCCGCAAAGGCGCCGAACAACAGCCGCAATTCCTCCAGCGACTTATGGTCGAGGCTGACATTGTTGAGCACCGCGATCCGCGGCCAGTAATTGGCGATCGATCCGTCGCTCTCGTCCACCTCGCTGACAAAGGCGTCGCCCGCCCCCACCAGCGCACTGGCGAACGGCGCATCCGGCCCCGCGAAATTCTTCATCACCGCGCCGTTCATCACCGTGGGATCGCGCCCGCAGGCGTGGAGGATCCAGCCGATCATGCCGGTCACCGTCGACTTGCCGCTGGTCCCCGCCACCCCGATCGGCAGCGCCGCCGCGTTGAACAGGCTCGCCAGCAGTTCGGCCCGCGACATCCGCGCACAGCCCAGTTCGGCCGCGCGCACCATGTCCGGCACGCTCGGCTCGATCGCGGCGGAGGCGACCACCACCTGCTCGGCCGATTGGATCCCGCTGCCATCCTGCGGGAACAGCGCCACGCCCTTGGCCTTCAGCCAGTCGAACTTGGCGGGCAGCCGCCCGCTGTCGAGGCTGCGGTCCGATCCCGATACCTGGGTCCCCCGGCCGGCGAGGATCATCGCCAGCGGCATCATCCCCGAACCGCCGATCCCTACGAAGAAGGTTGCTTTGCCATGCTGCATCGGCACGCTATCGGCAATTCGAGGAGACCATACAAGCATATGCGGATCGGAGTCGTCGCGCCGGCGCGGCCAGTTACCCGGGAATCGTCAGCGCGGATGGCCGCCTTCATGGCGCTCACCTATCCCGAACACGAAATCGTGTTCCACCCGCAATGCTATCTGTCGGCGGGCCATTTCGCCGGCACCGATGCCGAGCGTGCGGCGGCGTTCCTGGAAGTCGCCAACGATCCGACGATCGACGCCATCTGGTTCGCGCGCGGCGGCTATGGATCGAACCGCATCCTCGACGCGGTGATGCCGCACCTGGGCGAGGCGGCGCGGCGCAAGACCTATATGGGCTTTTCCGACATGGGGTTCGTGCTGGGCGCGCTCTACGCCCGCGGCATCGGCCACCCGGTCCATGCCTCGATGGCGAGCAGCATCGGCACGAACGATCCGGGCCGCGATACCGGCTGGGCGCTCGGCTGGCTGATCGAGCGCGATCGCCGCGGCCTCGATCCCGCGCTGGCCGACGGCCGCCCCGCTGCCGCCTTCAACCTCTCGATCCTCACCGCGCTGATCGGCAGCAAATATCTGCCCGACCTCACCGATCATGTGCTGATGATCGAGGAAGTCGACGAGCCGCTCTACCGGATCGACCGGATGCTGTTCAACATGGCCCATGCCGAACAGCTCAAGGGCATTGCCGGCATCCGCCTCGGCGCGGTGACTGCGATCGCCGAGAACGACCCGCCCTTCGGCGAGACGATCGACGAGATGATCCTGCGCTGGTGCCGCGAGATGGAGGTGCCCTATCTCGGCCGCTGCGCGATCGGGCATGTCTCGACCAATCGCGTCGTGCCGTTCGGCGTCGCATGAGCCCCGATCCGCACGCCCTGCGCGAACGCCACGGCGCCGTAGCGCTGCTCGCCCACCCCTCGCCGATCGGGCGGCTGGAACGGCTGGAGGCGGCGCTCGGCACGGCGGTACGGATCTATGTGAAGCGCGACGACGTGGCCGGCATCGGCGGCGGCGGCAACAAGCTGCGCAAGCTCGAATTCCTGCTCGGCGACGCGATCGCGCAGGGCTGCGACACCTTTGTCACCACCGGCGGGCTGCAATCGAACCATGCCCGGCTGAGCGCGGCGGCGGCGGCACGGATGGGCCTCGCCTGCGAGTTGGTGTTGGCCGATGTCGTCCCGCGCCACGACGCCGACTATCGCGGCAACGGCAATTTGCTGCTCGACGCGATCTTCGGCGCGACCGTCCACCGCGTCCCCGGCGACACCGATCGGCCCGCCCTCCTGCACGCCCGCGCCGAGGCGCTGCGGGCGGCGGGCGGCAAGGCCTATGTGGTCGGCGCGGGCGGGTCGTCGCCGGTCGGCGCGCTCGGCTATGTCGCCTGCGCCTGGGAGATCCTCGCGCAAGAGGCGGCGCTGGGCGAGCGCTTCGCCCGCATCGTCGTCCCCAATGGCAGCGCCGGCACCCATGCGGGCCTCGCCGCCGGCATGGCGGCGGCGGGGGAGGACGCGGCGCGCGTCCAGTCCTACGCCGTCCTCGCCACCCCCGAGGCCGCCCATGCCGACACGCTGGCGCTGGCCCAGACGACGCTCGCCGCCAACGCCCTGCCGGGCAGCGTGACGGCGGAAGAGGTGGTGATCAACGGCAGCCAGCGGGGCGAAGGCTATGGCATCCCCACGCCGGCGATGCGCGAAGCGGTGGAACTGCTCGCCCGCACCGAGGGCCTGCTGCTCGACCCCGTCTACAGCGGCAAGGCGTTCGCCGGGCTGCTCGCGGCGATCCGCGGCGGCGCATTCCAGCCGGGCGAGGCGGTGCTGTACGTCATGACCGGCGGCGTGCCGGGGTTGTTTGCGTATCGGGAGGTGTTTGGGGGCCATGGGTCAGAGCCGCAACCGTAGTGCGCCTCGCTCTGCCCGTGCATGCAAGTCAGCCTTGGGCGCTACGCGCAGCAGGCTTTAGCCATGCTCTAAGCAGCAGCGTGAACCCCAGAAAAAAACAGCCGATAGCGATCCAGCCAGCGCTGAACGGCAGGTCTGCAACGCAGTAATCCAAACAGTTTTGGCCCGGAGCTTGAACCCCGAAAAAGCTGCTGAAGCTCGACCAGCTTCCCATAACCGCGGCGTAGATGTAGGCGCGAACAATTCCTGCTTGCACGAGCCACGCGATGGCAGAAGCCCCGAAGAGCAAGATCGCAGCTAGTAGTCGGCCGTCCCTGCTCACGCTTCACTCCGATGCCGTTGCGCTTCGCTAGCGATACGTCATATCAAATCTATACAGTCTTGGTGAAGGACGCTTCGAGCGCATTCTTCCAAGATCGTCGGCACCCCACAGCGCAGCTTACGCTGAGCCCCCCAGCACCCGCCCCACCCGCACCAGCGCGCCATCGGGATCCGACACCGCGAACTCGTACGTTCCCCACGGCATCGCATGCGGCGTGCCCGGCTGGAGGATCGCCTCGCGCACCCGCGCCGCCACCGCGTCGACATCCTCGACATAGAGGTACAGCCCGAAGGGATTGTCCGGCGCCTGGGGCGTGTTCGCCTCGTGCCGCAGGTGCAGGTGCCAGCCGCGGTCGTCCGCGAGGATGCGGTAGTGGCCATAGTCGCCGGTCACCTCCAGCCCCAGCCGGCGGTAGAATTCGGTGCTCGCGTCGAGGTCGCGACAGGGCAGGATGGCGGCGATGTGGTGGGTGGGGTCCATCCCCGCAGGCTATCCTCGCCGATCGGTCTGCGCCACTTGAAACGGCTTGTATTGGGGGCGTCCCTCACCCGCCTCACCGCCTGCCGCGACGGCCTCCCTCCCTCTCCCACAAGGAGAAGAGCGAGGTAGGGCGCATCTGCTCCCTCTCCCCCTTGCGGGAGAGGGAGGGAGCCGCGAAGCGGCGGAAGGGTTAGGGGGATGGCCGCGAGCCCGTCGACGCGGCTCGCCTCTTGCCGAACCCATGGGCGCTCCCAATCTTGCCCGAAACGGCGCAACGCCGACGCTCTTTGACCGCGCGAGACCCCAACCCGTCGCTAACGCGCCCGCACGCGCGAGCGCCTAAACTTCCTAAACTTCGTCCGGGTCGCACAAGCCGCCGCGCGCGTGAACTTCCTAAACTTCGCCCGGCCGCACAAACCGCCGCGCGCCTAAACTTCCTAAACTTCGCCAAGGCCGCACAAACCGCCGAACGCCTAAACTTCCTAAACTTAAGCGCCGATCAGCCCCGCCACATAGTCGGCATGGTCGGGCATGGTTTCCGCCGCCCGCGCCATCGCATCGGCGAGCTTGGCGAGGTGCGCCCGCCCGTCGATGCCCCGCGCCGCCAGCAGCGCGTCGCGTCCCGTCGGCCAGTTGCCTTGCCCGATATGCACCGCCAGCCACGAGGGCGCTGCGAACAGGTCGAATTCGCGTGCGACCAGCCGGCCGGTGCTGCGGAAATGGTCGATCTTCCATTGCAGCGTGTCCGGCACCGCCATCGTCGCGCAATAGCGCCACAAGGGCGAATCTTCCCGCTCGGTCAGCTTGTAGTGCAGGATCAGAAAGTCGCGGATCCGCTCGAACTCGGCGATCGAGATGCGGTTGAACTCGTCGATCAGCAGCGGATCCATGTCGCGCGTCGGGAACAGCGCGAGCAGTTTGGAAATGCCGGCCTGGATCAGGTGCAGGCTGGTCGATTCCAGCGGCTCCAGGAACCCGCTCGAAAGCCCGATGGCGACGACATTGTGGCTCCAGAAGCGCTGGCGGTGGCCGGTGGTGAAGCGCAGCGTCCGGGGCTCGGCCAGCGGCGCGCCGTCCAGATTGGCGAGCAGGATCGCCGTCGCCTCGTCCTCGCCCATGAAGGCGCTGCAATGGACATGGCCGTTGCCGGTGCGGTGCTGCAGCGGGATGCGCCATTGCCACCCCGCCGCCCGCGCCGTCGATCGAGTATAGGGCGTGAAGGCGCCGCGCTCGCACGGCACTGCCACCGCTCGGTCGCAGGGCAGCCAGTGGCGCCAGTCGATATAGCCCGTGCCCAGCACCTCCTCGATCAACAGGCCGCGAAAGCCCGAGCAGTCGACGAACAGGTCTGCCGCGATACGCCGGCCGTCCTGCAGCCGCACCGCGGTAAGGTCGCCGCGCTCGCCGTCCCGATCCGCGCCGGCGATTTCCGCATCGATCCGCGCCACGCCGCGCGCCTCGGCATAGTCGCGCAGCAACGCGGCATAGAGCCCGGCATCGAAGTGATAGGCATAGTCGAAGGTGGAGCCCACGCTGCGCGGATCGGCGAGCGGCGGGGCGAACTTGCCTCGTTTCGCCGCTGCCCAGGCCATCGACAAGTCGTCGAGCGCCGGGGCGCCGCCCTTGTCGCGGGCGTCGAGCCAGTATTGGTGGAGCGGCACCAGGTCGAAGTCGCGGCCGAACGGGCCGAATGGGTGGAAATAGCGTGTGCCGATCCGCCCCCAGTCGACGAATTCGATCCCCAGCTTGAACGATCCGCGGGTGCGGCGGACGAACTCGGCCTCGTCGATTCCGAGCGTGCGGTTGAACAGGCGGATCGGCGGGATCGTCGCCTCGCCCACGCCGACGGTGCCGATCGCGCTCGATTCCACCAGCGTGATCGCCACGCTGCTCCCCAGCGCATTGGCCAGCGCCGCGGCCGTCATCCACCCCGCCGATCCGCCGCCGGCGATGCAGATCGAACGAATGCGGCGGTCCTCGCTCATGCCGTCATCCTATCCCATCGCGGCGCGGCGGCGTAGGGGGTACCGCCGCGCCGGCTCCGGGAGGAGCGCTCAGAAGCGATAGCCGGCGGAGATCGACACGGTCCGGCCCACGCCAACGCGGTTGGTGGCCGCGTAGGGCACGCCGTACAGTTGGCCGAGCGACTGCAGTTCGGCGACGCTGCCCTGGTCCAGCCGGCCGGCCTGGTCCCAGGCGTTGAACAGGTTGTTGGCGTTGAGGGACACTTCCAGCCGGTCGACCGGCCGCACCCGAACAAACGCGCTGACGACGTTCGAGCCCTTCTGCTTCAGGCGGTTATCATCCTGCGGATAGCTGTCGGTCTGGCCGATCAGGGTGAATCCGATCGCCGCCAGCCCGAAGTCGTAGGTAGGCGCGATGGTGTACATCAGGTCCGGCGTCGCCCGCGGCGTCTTGCCGGCATTGCCGCTGATCAGATCCTCGGCGATACGCGAATGGGTGTAGACTATATTGGCCAGCAGCGAGAAGCCGCCATTGGTATATTGCGACTCCAGCTCGATACCCCAGGTCTTGTACTTCTGGAATGTTTGGCGCTGGGTGGTCAGGTCGAAATTATACTCGGTGGCCTGGCTGCGGAAGCCAGTGACGAACACGCCGTAGTTGCCGCCCGCCAGCCGGCCGCGCTGCTTGATGCCCAGTTCCTGCTGCGTCACCGGGTTCACCACCACGGCCTCGCCCAGCGTCGTCAGTTGGCCGGTCGAGGTGAAGGCGCCGGCAAAGTCCGAAACCACCCGGTCCGCATTGGCACGGTTGCCGCGCGAGACGCGGACGAACGCGCTGGTGCTGGAGGTGAACCGGTAGTTCCCGCCGAACGACCAGCTGGTGTAATCGATCTTGTAGTCGATCGGCTGCGCCGCGGCGAAGTTGGTCAGATACACATTCTGCTCGGCCACGCTCAGCCGGCCGTCGCCGTTGATGTCGCGGCTGGTGCGCGCGCCGGTGGGATAGAAGGTGCCGCCGCCCTTCATGTTGTCGAACCGCACGCTGCCGTCGAGGTCGAGCGCATCGTCGGCATAGTTGAGCGAAAGATAGGGCGCGTCGGTGGTGTAGTGCAGGTCGTACTGCCGGCTCGTGCCGCCCCATTGGTTGTTGTAGCCGGTCAGCCCGGCGTCGGTCAGCCGGGTGCCGTCGGCGCTCAGCAGGTCGATCAGTGCCCCGCCCGGCACCGCCTCGGTCAGGCTGCCGTTCCAGTGCCAGTTCATCGCGATCTGCTGGCGCGAATGATACCAGCCCGCCCGCGCCGTCACCTGGCCGGTGCCCAGCCCGAACTTGCCGGTCACGCCCAGATCGTTGGCCCAATGATCCATGCCGGTCATGTCGGTATAGAGGTTGGGGTTCTGGTTGACGACGACCGATCCGGCCACCGTCTGCCCGGCACGCGGGCCGTTGGCGTAAACGGCGCGCGTCGCGGTGTAGGTCCGCCCCCCGGCGGCGATGCTGTACGCCCCGGCACCGCTCGTCAGGCCGGTGACGTTGGTGAGGCTGCCCAGGAACGGCGCGGAGAAGGTGCCGCTGTTCCAGCTATAGGCGAACTTGTTGTCGACCTCGAACGCACCAGTGCCCCAATGCAACTGCGCACCGATGCTGCGCGACTTCACATGGATGCCGTCCGCATTGTCGCCCTGCTTCGTCGATCCATCGGGGTTGACCGTGGTGAAGGTGCGGTTGAGGTTGGAGAAATTGGTGTCGGACCGTGCATCGAAGCCGGGCAGCGCGCGATAGCCGGTGATCTTGTTCCCCTCCACCAGCACCTGCATGGGGGACGCGGTATAGGTCGGGGCGCGATCATCCAGCGCCTTGAACGAAAGCCGCAGATAGCCGCGATCGGCATCGAAGCTCTGCGTGATGTTGCCCTTGATCTGATAACCTTCCAGCGCGCGGTACGGCAGGTCGCGCGGGCCCTCGCCGGTGCGATAAAAGCCACCGATATTGGCCTTCAGCGTGGAATTGATCGGGCCGCCGACATTGAAGTCCAACCGGCTTTCATTGTAGCCAAGCCCGGTGGTCGCGCGGATTTCGCCGCCTGCGGTATCCCCCGTCTTCGACACATAGTTGATCACCGCACCCGGCGCCTGGCTGGCGAAGGTGGAAGCGGAACCGCCGCGAATCGCTTGCACCCGGTCCACGGTCAGGTCGTAGCGCGTCCAATAGTCATTGTTGCCGAAGGCGATGTCGCCGAACTCGACGACCGGCAGGCCGTCTTCCTGCAGCTGGACATATTTCGAGCCGCCGGACGCCAGCGGCAGGCCGCGCACGGTGATGTTCGAATTGCCGCCCGGCCCCGCCGTCGATTCGGCGCGGATGCCAGGGATCAAGCGAAAGACTTCGGCTTCGGAACGCGGCGCCAGATTCTGCACCGACTCGGCGGAAAGATCGGTCACCGAGACCGAGCTCTGCATCTTGCTGCGGCTGGTGGGGACTGCGGTCACGACGATCTCGTCCAGAAAGCCTGCCTGCGTCGCCGCCTCCGGCGGCGCACCATCCTGCGGGGCAGCATCCTGCGCGGAAGCAGCGCCCGCACTTGCCATCAGCCAGGCAACGGCGTGCAGCGAAACCAGCGGACGCGAACGGAACTGTGCCATCAACTCTCTCCCAATCGGCTTGGCGGACCCTCTTGACGGGAGCCCTTGGCATCATTCCATACTCGCAATTACAATCGATTGCAATGGCTGCTGCAATCGTTTGTTTATCGGGAGACTTGCCCAACCTCCTCGCACAAGCCACTGAGGTGTTTCTGTGACAGACCAAGCCGCCCCACCACGCCGTCCCGTACGGACCCTCGCGGACCTCGCGCAGCTGGCGGGAGTGTCGACCGGCACCGTTTCTCGGGCGCTGGCCGACAAGTCACTGGTGAACCCCGAAACCCGCCAGCGCATCCAGGCGCTCGCCGCCGAGCACGGCTTTCGTCCCAACCAGATGGCGCGCCGATTACGGACCCAGAAGACCGGCGTGATCGGTATCGTCGTACCGCTAGGCCATGAGCGGCGGCAGCATCTTTCCGATCCGTTTTTCATGACAATGCTGGGCCACCTCGCCGATGCGCTGACGGAGAACGGCTATGACGTGATGCTCTCGCGGATCATTCCCGACGCCGCGGATTGGCTGGAGCGTATTGTCGACTCGGGCATGCTCGATGGTGTCTTGCTGATCGGCCAGTCGGACCAGATGGCGGCGATCGAGCGGGTTGCACAGCGCTATCGCCCGCTCATCGCTTGGGGCACCAGCGCGCCGGGACAGATCCACTGCGCGGTCGGCACCGAAAACGTCGTGGGCGGGCGCCTCGCTGGCGAGCATCTGATCGCGCGCGGCGTGCGGCGGATCGCGTTTCTGGGCGAATTGCGCGCCCCGGAAATCCGCCAACGCTATGCTGGCATCTGCGCCGCCGCCGAGGCCGCGGGCATGCCGGCACCGCTGCAGCTGGATACCCATCTGGCGTCCGACATGATGGAACAGGAAATCGCCGGCCACATGGCGCGGCACCTGGATCGCATCGACGGCATCGCTGCGGGATCCGATGTTATCGCAATGACGACGCTGCGTGTTTTGGCCGATCAGGGGATGGCCGTGCCCGGCGACGTGCCCGTGGTAGGCTATGACGATCTGCCGCTGGCGCTGCAGACGGTGCCGCGCCTCACCACGGTCAAGCAGGATATTGCCGGCGGCGCAAAAGCAATGGTGGAAGCACTGTTCGCCCGGATCGAGGGGCAAGACAGCGCCTCGGTAGTGATGCAGCCCGAGCTGGTGGTCCGCGACTCGGCGTGATCAGCGTCGGATTGTCACCCGATCGCCAGCGAAGTCGAGGGTGAAGAACGGCGCCGGCACGCCGCCGAAGTGCCGCCGCCGCCCTTCGGCGCTCGCTAGCGTCACCGCACCGTTCGTATCGAGCCCCGGATAGTCCACGAAGCTCAGCACCTCGCCTTCGCCCGTTACCCACCAGCAATAAGCCTGGGTGGGCCGTTCGGCCGGATTGCCCGCAACCAGCCCGGTGCCGTTCACCGGTCGCCACGGACCCCGCATCGATTCCGCCACCATCGCATACAGCCCGGTGGGCGCGGCGATGTCCGCCGCAAACCGGCGCGCCTGCGTGCTCCAGAACAGATAGTACTTGCCGCCACGGTGCACGATGTGCGGGCGCTCCAGCTCGCTGTTGACGCCGATTGCCGACAGCAGCGGCGGTTGCAGCTGCCATGCCCCATCTCGCCGCTGCGCTATGCCGATCACCCCGCTCACCGGTGTCTCGGCCCAACCCGCATTGGCGGTGAACAGCACATAATCGGCGCCGTCAGCCGGGTCGCGGAAATACCCCGGGTCTCTGAAGCCCTTGATGCCATGCGGCGCCGCCACGGCTTCATCGGCCACGGCATAGACTGCACCGTCCGCTGCCACGATCTCCTCGGGCGCGCTCCACCCCTCTAGCCGCGGCGTTCCGCCGTCGACCAGAAAGCGGCCGCGCGACACGAAGAGCCGCTGCTCAAAGGTGATTGCCTGCCCATATCGGCCGGCAGCAGTGAAGTAGTGCGTCAGCGTTTTCCCATCCGCCTCCAGCACCGCCGAGCCGGACCATTCACGAGCACCGGGGGTGAAGCCGGGGGCAAAGACCGGGCCGTGCGCGCGCCAGCCATCAGCATCGTGGCTGGTCAGCCAGATCCGGGCGGCATCGTGTCGCCCCTCCGGGTCGTCCAGCCTGGGCGCGGCGAGAAAGAACCACCAGCTGCGCCCGCCGCGCCGCACGGTGCTGCCGTCCGGATGCGCAATCTGCCACATGTCCCACACGTCATGGTCGGGCACCAGCGGAGCGCCGCCCGGTGCCAGCACCGGCAGCGCCGCATCGCGCTGAGCGGGAATGCCGGCAACCGCTTCCCGGGTCCATGCGGCGCAGGGTTCGGGGGCTAGGGCGAGATGGTGCACGAGAAACCTCTTGTCTAACATAGCGGGGATTGGAGCAAGGTGCGCGGCTCAGGCCGGTCTGCGATCGCGGGCGCTCCATACCGCCAGGGCTGCCAGGAACATCAGCACGCCGCACAGGCTGAGGACATTGCGGGCATCCCCGCCCAGCAGCGAGCCATAGAAAATCGGCACCGTCACCGTGAACAACAGCATCGGGATCACGATCATCATGTTGAAAATGCCCATATAGACGCCGGTACGTTCGGGCGGGATGGATCCGGCGAGGATCACATAGGGATTGCCCATCATGCTGGCCCAGCCGAGCCCCAGACCAATCGCCGGCGCGAACAGCCAAGCCTTGGCGGTAACATGGGGCAGCCACAACATGCCAATGCCGGCGCAGACCAGGCACAAGGCATGCAGCCGCGCCGCGCCGATCCGCCGCGCAACCGGCACCATTGCAAACGCCGCAACGAACGCCACGGCATTGTAGAAGGCCGCGAGCTCACCATTGGTAAGCACCGCTTCGCGAAATCCCGACGAGGTGGAATCGCCGGTACCGTACACCGATCGCGCCACTGCGAGAATGACGTACGTCCAGTACGCCATCATCGCATACCATTGGAAAAGGCTCATCAGCGCCAGCTTGCGCATGGCGACCGGCATATGGAGAATGGCGTCCCCGATCTCGCGCAGCGTCGCCACAACCGACTTGGGCTGCGCGGCGATATGCGCGCGCTCGGCGGGCGTAAGCGGCAGTTCGGGCACGCGCAGCACCGACCACAGGATGGTGCCGAACGAAAGCGCCGCGCCGACCATGAATGCGACTCGCGCCGTGTAGGGAATGTTGTGCGAATCCACCCAGTCGCGGTTCATGCCCGCCCAGACCAGCAGCGATGGCGTGAGGAACGCCAGCATCTGCGCCAATCCGGTGAATGCGCTCTGCGTCAGGAACCCCAGCCCATGCTGTTTGGGATCGAGTCGATCCGACACATAGGCGCGATACGGCTCCATGGTGATGTTGTTGCCGGCATCGAGGATCCACAACATCGATACAGCCATTAAGATCGAACTGCTGAGCGGCATGAAGAACAGGCCGAGCGCACATAGCACGGCGCCGGTAAGGAAATAGGGCGTGCGGCGGCCCCAGCGGCTATCTGTACAGTCGCTCATCGCACCGATGATCGGCTGAACGAGCAGACCAGTCATCGGCCCAGCGAGCTGGAGCAGCGGCAGCGACGCCTCCGAAGCACCGAGATAGGAATAAATCGGCGCCATGTTGCCCTGCTGCAGCCCGAAGCTGAATTGCAGACCCAGAAATCCGAGGTTCATTTCCAGAATACGCCACAAGGGCAAATGCGGTTTTCCGCTTAGGTTCGTCATCGCCCTCTCCCGCCGGCCCTTCGCCTGGTCCTCCCGGCCACTATGGAACGATTCCCAGTTCCGGGCAACAATCGATTGCACAAGGAAGTTGGGGCAAACGAATGCGAGCGCTGCGGCCCTGTGGTGGTGCCGTTTTCGCAACGCTTGCCTATATCGCCCCCGCGCGGGCATAAGCCGCGCTCCGTTTCACACCCAAGAAGAAGGGTCTATCCCGTGTCCGAGATGTTCCGCATTACGCTGCCCGACGGTTCCGTCCGCGAGGTAGCCCCGGGGACTACCCCGGCGGACATCGCCGCGGCGATCGGGCCCGGCCTCGCCAAGGCGGCGCTCGCCGCGCGCGTCGATGGCGAGCTGCGCGACATCGGCCGTCCGTTCGAGGGCGACGCCCAGCTCGCCCTCGTCACCGCCAAGGACGAGGCCGACGCGCTCGATCTCGTGCGCCACGACTATGCGCATATCCTGGCGGAAGCGGTGCAGCACCTGTTCCCGGGCACGCAGATCACCTTCGGCCCGTCGACGGACGACGGCTTCTACTATGACTTCGCCCCCAAGGACCGCCCCTTCACCGAGGAGGACCTGCCGGCGATCGAGGAGGAGATGCGCCGCATCATCGCGCGCGACGAGCCGCTGATCCGCGAAGTCTGGTCGCGCGCCGACCTGATCGCGCGCTGGACGGCGCAGGGGGAAACCTTCAAGGCCGAATGGGCCAAGGAGCTCCCCGAGGGCGAAGAGCTGACCGTCTATCGCGCCGGCAAGGGCGAGGACGCCTGGCTCGACATGTGCCGCGGCCCCCACCTCGCCTCCACCGGCAAGGTCGCGGCGGATGCGTTCAAGCTGACCCGCGTGTCGGGCGCCTATTGGCGCGGCGACCAGAAGAACGCGATGCTCAGCCGCATCTACGGCACCGGCTGGCTGAACAAGAAGCAGCTCCAGGAGCATCTGACGCGCCTGGAAGAGGCCGCCAAGCGCGACCACCGCAAGCTCGGCGCCGAGATGGACCTGTTCCACCTCCAACAGGAAGCGCATGGCTCCGTGTTCTGGCACCCCAACGGCTATGTCATCTACCGCGTGCTCGAGGATTATATGCGCCGCGCGGTCAACGGCGCGGGCAGCAAGGAAGTGAAGACGCCGCAGGTGATGGACGCGCGCCAGTGGGAGCAGTCCGGCCACTGGGGCAAGTATCGCCAGAACATGTTCGTCATCCCCGACGAGACGCCGAACATCGAGGACGAAGGCCCGATGGTGTCGGACGACGTCCAGTGGATGGCACTCAAGCCGATGAACTGCCCGGCGCACGTGCTGATCTTCAAGCAGGGGATCAAGTCGTATCGCGACCTGCCGATGCGGCTGGTCGAGAATGGCTGCTGCCACCGCAACGAGCCGCACGGCGCGCTGCACGGGCTGATGCGCGTCCGCCAGTTCACCCAGGACGACGGCCACATCTTCTGCCGCGAGGACCAGATCGTCGACGAGGTGAAGGCGTTCTGCGCGCTGGCCGACCGCGTCTACAAGCATTTCGGCTTCAGCTATGCGATCAAGCTCGCGCTGCGCCCGGAGAAGCGCTTCGGCACCGAGGAAATGTGGGACCAGGCTGAGAACGAGCTGCGCGACGCGGTGGTCGCCGCCGGCCTCGCCACGCCCGAATATGGCTGGGAGGAACTGCCCGGCGAAGGCGCCTTCTACGCGCCCAAGCTGGAATGGCACCTCACCGACGCGATCGGCCGCACCTGGCAGGTCGGCACCATCCAGTCGGACCGGGTGCTGCCCGAGCGTCTCGATGCGAGTTACGTCGGCGAGGATGGCGAGCGCCACCGGCCGGTGATGCTCCACCGCGCGATCTTCGGCTCGTACGAGCGGTTCATCGGCATCCTGATCGAGCATTTCGCCGGCAAGCTGCCGACCTGGCTCGCGCCGGTGCAGGCGGTGGTAGCGACGATCGTGTCCGACGCCGACGACTATGCCCGTGAAGTTGTGGCGAAGCTCCAGGCGGCGGGCATCCGCGTCGAGAGCGACCTGCGCAACGAGAAGATCAACTACAAGGTGCGCGAGCACTCGCTGGCCAAGGTGCCCAACCTGCTGGTCGTCGGCAAGCGTGAGGCCGAGGAAAGCACCGTGGCGCTCCGCGTCCTCGGCAGCCAGGGCCAGACCATGCTGACTCTGGACGAAGCGATCGCGCGGCTCAAGGCCGAAGCGCTGGCGCCGGACCTCGCCTAACCCGCCGCAAAGTCCCCCTCCCAATCATGGGAGGGGGACGAAGGGCGCTTCAGAAGCGGTACTTCAGCCCCACCTGCAGGATCGGGTAAATCGGATAATCGTTCGCCTTGTCCTGCAATTCCTGCCGCTGCTTGGCCAGTTCGTTGCGATAGGTTGTCCCGGCGAGCGTCTGGTCGGTCGCAAGCGAACCGTTCGAGGTGAAGTCGCGGATGCGCACTGCTCCCTGGAACAGCGCGCCCGCCTCGATGTTGAAGCTCAGCCCCTTGCGCATGCTTCCGCCATAACCGAGCATCAGCTGCGGCGCGAATTCGCGCACCTCGGCGCGCCCCGTGATGGTGCCGATCTGCTGCGGAGTGAAGATCAGGCTGCCGATCCGCGTTGGTCCATTGGGCGTCGCCCGCACCCGGCCTTCATTGCCATTGTAGCGCACGCCGCCGGAAATCCGGAAACCGCCGCCGAACGGATAGAGATCCACGATCGCCCCCACGGACGACAGCTTGGCATGGCCGTTATACTCGATACCGCCCGAGGTGAAATCATGGTCCACGCCCAGAAAGCCGCCGTTGGCGCGCACGCCCACCGTCTCACTCGCCCGGTAGCCGATCTCCGGCCCCACCCCAAGCGTGCCGGCGGTAACGCCGATGCTCACCTTGCCTTCGCCTGATGCGCGTTCCTGCGCCGCCGCAGGCACAGACGCCGCCAGCAATGCAGCGCCCAGCGCCGCCGCAATCCCTACCAACTTCATTTTCCGTCCCCAAGTCGCTGGCATCGTCGGCGCCCCTGCGGCACCCTTGGCCATTATAGGCGCGGCCCTCGGGATATAACGGATTTTGCAGGCCTTTTTCTCCGCCAATGGATGAATGCCGTGTCGCCCGCTGCCGGCAAGAACAATTATGACGATGCCGCGAAATCGCCACGGCTGGACCTTCTCTCTGGCCGTGGAATTGTCTATATAGGCCGCTGATCAACTACAGGAGCAAGTCGTATACGTCCTCCCATGACCCGGCGCCCGATGGCGCCCGCTATGCCGCTCAACGGTCCGCGGTTTAACGAATTCATCCAGTCGCCCAAGGTTCGCGTCATTGACCAGGATGGCGAAAATCTCGGTGTGATGTACACGCGCGAGGCGATGGCGCAGGCTGCCGAGGTCGGGCTCGACCTTGTCGAAGTGTCGCCCAACGCCGATCCGCCCGTCGCCAAGTTCCTCGATGTGGGCAAGTTCAAGTACGAGGCGCAGAAGAAAGCGAATCTCGCACGCAAGACTCAAAAGACGCAGGAGATCAAAGAGATCAAGATGCGTCCCAACATCGACGACCACGATTACGACGTGAAGATGCGCAACATCCTCAAGTTCATCGGCGAAGGTGACAAGGTGAAGGTCACGCTGCGCTTCCGCGGTCGTGAGCTTTCCCATGGCCAGCTCGGCATGCAACTGCTCCAGCGCGTCCAGCAGGATGCCGCGGAAGTGGCTAAGGTCGAAAGCTATCCGCGCATGGAAGGCCGTCAGATGCTGATGGTGCTCTCGCCGAAGTGATGGTTGGGCGGCCGCTTCCGCTGTTGGCGGCGGCGGCCGTCGCCTGGGCTTTGCCGGGCTCCGCGCGCGCCCAGACCGCGGCGTCCCCGCCCAGCGCTGCCGCCGCCGACGAACCGATCGCGGTTCCCAGCAACGCCCGACTCGTCTGGGCCGATGAATTCGACTCGGGCACGATGCCCGATCCGAAGCGTTGGGCCTATGATACCGAACGGAACCGCCAAGGCTGGCACAACGAAGAGCTGCAATATTATGCAGCGAACCGCCCGGAAAATGCTCGCGTTGAGAACGGCCGACTGATCCTGGAGGCGCGACGCGAGCGTCTGTCGAGCCAGGCGGATTATGGCGGTCAGGACTATAGCTCCGCCCGCCTGTTCACGCGCGGGATCGCAAGCTGGACCTATGGTTTCGTCGAGGTCCGCGCCAAGCTCGCTTGCGGCAAAGGTATGTGGCCGGCAATCTGGATGCTCGGCACCGACCAGAACGCCCGCTGGCCGAAACTTGGCGAGATCGATGTGATGGAGTTTGTCGGCTGGGACCCGCAGACGGTGCATGGCACCATTCATACCGGCGCCTATAACCATCCGAAGCATACGCAGAAGGGCGCGACCACCAAGGTCGCCGACGCCTGCACTGCCTTCCACAGCTATCAGCTGGACTGGAACAAAGACCGCATTCTGATCGGCGTGGACGGCCATGCCTATATGCGGTTTAACAACGACCATAAGGGCGATGCCGCCACCTGGCCGTTCGACAAACCGCAATATCTGCTGCTCAACGTGGCAGTGGGCGGATGGGGTGGGATGCAGGGGGTCGATCCTGCCGCCTTCCCGTCGCGGATGGAGATCGACTATGTTCGCGTCTGGCAGGCGCCGGAGAAGAATAAGGGGCGGTAACCTGCCCGCCCCTGCCGCTCTTCAGTCCTCTGCCGCGATCCGCACGCGCAGGCCATCCAGCGCCTCGGTGAAAGGCACCTGGCACGAAAGGCGTGACGTCGCGTCTCGATCGGAGGCGCTGTCGAGCAGATCGTCTTCGTCCATGCTCATCTTGGGCAGTTTGTCCGCAAATTCCGGATCGACATGCACATGGCAGGTGGCGCAGCTGCAGCAGCCGCCACACAGTGCCAGCAGCTCGTCGAATCCGTTGTCTCGAATCACTTCCATCAGGCTCAGGCCGGCATCGCCGGTCACCGTTCGCTCGGTTCCATCACGCGTCACGACCGTAAGCTGGGGCATCTGCTTCTCCTTGGTTTGTGGTGTCCATGCCGACGAACCGGGGCCAATTCAAGGAGCCACTGCATGGGCCTGAGCGCTGAACAGCTGAAGGGGTCGATTGACGCATTGGCGGCCCTCGAGCCGGCCTTCGCGGAAGCACTCTTACGCGCCGGCTATCCCGAACCGCGGATCCGCGCGCCCGGTTACGCCACGCTGCTGCGCACGATCGTGGGGCAGCAGGTAAGCGTTGCCGCCGCCGCATCGATTTGGAGCAAGCTGGAGGCGGCACTGGGCACGGCGGAAGATCCTGCTGCCCTGGCGCTTGCCAGCGACGAGACCTTGCGCGGCGCCGGTCTCTCTCGCCAGAAGATCGGCTATGCCCGCAGCCTTGCCGAAGAGGTGACGAGCGGCACGTTGGACCTGGCCGCGTTGCCACAGGACGACGAGGAAGCGATCGCCGCCCTCACCCGCATCAAGGGCATCGGCCGTTGGTCGGCGGAGATCTATCTGTTGTTTGCCGAAGGACGGCCGGACATCTGGCCAGCAGGCGATCTGGCCGTGCAGATCGAGATCGGACGCATTCTCGGCCACCCCGAACGTCCCAGCGAGAAACAGACGCGCGCCTGGTCCGAAGCTTGGCGTCCCCATCGCGGCGCCGCAGCGATCTTCGCATGGCACCATTACGGCATGGCAAAGAGCGCGATCTGAACGCGCGAAAGTCGCTGCCCTGCAGGGAAGGATTAGGGGTTGGGCACGATGAACACATTGTGGCTGTGGGGCCAGTTCACCCTTAATCCCGCCCCTGAAGGAAAGGGGCTCAGGCAAGATGCCTAAGCGGAAGCGCCTTTGTCAGAAGTTGAAGATTAAAGATTGCAACGAAATACAAATCGCTTGAGCGGCGATTACACCCGTGCGACAATATTCCCGATATAGAGCAATGCACGGAGGGGATCATGCAAGCCGTTCGGGGCCTGGCGGTACTCACATTAATTTGCGGGCACCTATCCATCACCGCCGCGGAAGCGCGACCTCGGTCGGAGGAACCGACCCCTACCGAAAAGCTGTTGCTCCTCACGGAATTTACCGACTGCGTCACCGCGCAAAAGTCGCGTCAGCCTGCCATTCAGGCCTTTCTGCGCACGCTTCCCGATCGCCCCGAATTCTACGAGGCTAGAGCGTTTTCCGATCAATCTGGATCATATCCGCAGGAACTGAAGTAGTTGGCGCATTCGCTGGGCTGGAAGATGTCGACGAGCGCGCCGATGCGGTTCCACAGGCCGCTGACAGTGCGCTCGCCGGCTTTTCGCAGCATGGCCTTGAGGCGTGCAAAGGCCTTTTCGATCGGGTTGAAGTCAGGGCTGTAGGGCGGGAGGAAGCGCAGCGTTGCGCCTGCCGCCTCGATCCGATGCTGGACCGCCGGTCGCTTGTGGCTCGACAGATTGTCCATGATGACGATGTCGCCGGGGCGCAGTGTGGGCACAAGGACCTGCGCCACATAGGCTTCGAACCAGTCGCCGTTGATCGGGCCGTCGAGCACCATCGGCGCGACCATGCCGGTCATGCGCAGGCCGGCAACCAGCGTGGTGGTTTTGCGATGGCCATGCGGATATCCCATCCGCAGCCGCTCACCCCTGGCGCAGCGGCCATGGCTGCGGGTCATGTTGGTGGCGGTCCAGGTCTCGTCGATGAAGACCAGGTGTTCCGGTTCCAGATCGACCTGGCCGTCGAACCAGTCGCGGCGCTGTTTCAGGATGTCGGGCCGGTCTTGCTCGACAGCATGGCCAGTCTTTTTTTGCGCGTCATGCCTCGACGCGCGAAAAAGCGATGCAGCCCTGCGACGGAGACTGCCAGACCCTTCTTGGCTAAGGCTCGGCGAAGCTCTTCCAGCGAGATGTCCTTGCGGGCCTCCCACAGCGCGAGAATGTCAGCTGCCCGTTCCTCAACCCGACGCGAACGCATGTCTCCGCCTTGCGGCTTGGCGGCAACATTGCCCGTTTCCCGCCGCTGGGCGTGCCAGCGGATCGCGGTCGACGGCGCAACCCCAAACCGGGCGGCTGCAGCCCGACAGCTCAGCCCGCCGTCAATCACAGCCAGAAGACGAACCCGCAAATCCATCGACAAAGCATGACCCATCCATGCCGGACTCCTTCACCGGCATGCATTCTGAATCAGAAATCGCGTTCCTTGGGAATCCCTCACCGATTCAGTGCGGTCGAAATCCGCTCTAGCATGAAGGCGGCGGACCTCGCGTGCCTCAACCGCGCTGCCATGCGAACGCACAGCTCGTTCGAGATGCGGCTCAGGCCTGACAGCTTTCGCGACGCACTGTTCCCGTCGCTCTATCGCCGCGAATTCGGCAAGGCAGGACCGGTCGCAGGTCTCAAGGCGCTGCCGCCGCTCCGCCTTTCCGGCGAGTTTGATGGCGAGGTAGCCGAACTGCCGTCCGCGTTCGTCGCCGGCCGCCTGTTCGGCGATTGTGTCGCCCGCAACGGCAGCGCCGAAGCGCATGCCCTCTTGCTTTCCCGGCCTGCCAGTGCCGAGGAAAACGCTGCGATCGAACGGCTGAAACCCGCGTTCGCCGCCTGCATCAAGGAAAGGCAGACAGTGAGCCTGACCCCCATTGCGATCCGCGCGACTGTCGGCGAGGCGATGGTCAAGCTGTCCCGCGCGGCGAAGGACACGCATCGGTCGTAAGGCTCGAACGGGGAAGATTTAGGTTCCCCGCCGGACAGCGAGGCGATGCGCCCATCAACGCACCGCCCGGTCCTTAGCCCTCGGAGCTATCCGCGTCGGTGGCGGCAGCCGCATCGCCACCGCTCTGGAACCAAGCTTCCACTGGCCCGCTCAGCTTGACGGTGAGCGGATTGCCCTTCCGATCCATCTTCTTGCCGAGCGCCACGCGCACCCAGCCTTCGGAAATGCAATATTCCTCGACGTCGCGGCGCTCGACGCCCTTGAACTTGATGCCGACGCCGCGCTCCAGCAGCTCGCGGGCGAAATGGGGGCTGTTCGGATTGACCGACAGGCGATCGGGGGGCGTATCACTCATGGGCTGCGCTCATGCCGTCATTCCGCCGCGGGTTCAAGATAGCGGTGGATGGCGGAGACGACCACCGATCCCTCGCCCACGCCTGAGGCGACGCGCTTCACCGATCCGGCGCGTACATCGCCCACAGCGAACACGCCAGGGCTCGACGAACAGAAGAAGGTCTCCCCGCTCCCTGTGCGCACGAAGCCGCCGGGGTCGAGATCGACACAGCCTTCCAGCCAGCCGGTATTGGGCTCCGCGCCGATCATCACGAACAGCGCTCCCACAGCGCGCCGCTCGGCCTCGCCCGTGCGGCGGTCTGTCCATTCCAGGCCCCTCAGAGATCGCTCGCCCTCCAGCGCGGTGACTTCGGTGAAGGGGTGCAGCGTGATGCGATCTGACGCCTCAATGCGATCGATCAGGTAGCGCGACATGGTCGCGGCAAGGCCGGGGCCGCGCACCAGAATATGGACATGCTCGACATGGCTCGCCAGGAACACCGCGGCCTGGCCGGCCGAATTGCCGCCGCCGACCACCACCACTTCCGATCCGGCGCACAGGCCGGCTTCCATCGCGGTGGCAGCATAATAGATGCCATTGCCTTCCAGTGCGGCGTAGCGCGGCAGGTTCAGCTTGCGATAGCGGGCGCCCGTCGCCACCACCACCGCGCGCGCCTGCACCGTCGCGCCATCGTCAAGGTGGAGGCGCAGCGGCCGCTCCTCGCATTCGATCCGCACCACCGATCGCGAGACGAGTAGCCGCGCCCCGAACTTCTGCGCCTGCACCTGGGCGCGCCCGGCCAGCGCTTGGCCGGAAATACCTGTGGGAAAGCCCAGATAATTCTCTATCTTCGAACTGGTGCCCGCTTGTCCGCCGGGCGCGATCGCTTCGATGACGATCGTCTCGAGTCCCTCGGAAGCGGCATAGACCGCCGCCGCCAGTCCGGCGGGGCCCGCGCCTACCACTGCCACGTCGTGCACATGTGCGGGATCGAGCGCGGTCGCGAGCCCCAAGGCGTCAGCCAGCGCGGCGTTGGCCGGATTGCGCAGCACCTGGCCCTGCAGCACGACTACCGGCAGATCATCCTGTACGAGCGCGAAGCATTCGAGGAAACCTGCTGCGTCGGGGTCGCGATCGGTGTCGATGCGCCGGTGCGGGATGGCGTTGCGAGTGAGAAAGGTCTCTATCCGCCCCATGTCCGCCCCGTGCCCCGGCCCGGCCAGCGCCACGCCCGCCTCGCCGTGACGTAGCATTCCCACGCGGCGCAGTATGAAGGCGCGCATCACGATCTCGCCGATGTCCGGTTCGGCTGCCATCATCCGGCGAAAAGCGGCGCGGTCCACCCGCACCACCTGTGTGTTCGCCAGTGCGCGGCCGCTCACCAGCACCTTGCGATCGTTGAACAAGTCCAGCTCGCCGGTGAACTGGCCAGCGCCATGCGTGTGTACGGGGTGCTCGCGGCCCTCGGCATCGGTGTCGACGATCGCAATTCCACCGGCGAGGCACAGGAAGAAGTCGACGCTGCGGTCGCCGCGACGGAACAGCATCGCGCCGTCGTCCAGTGTCTCGGCGCGGCCGAATGCAGCGATCCGCGCCATCATCTCCGCGCTCAGAATCGGGAAGGTCTGGGCGGATCGCGCGTAGGGATCGGTCGGGTCGAGCGAATCATGAGCTGCCATGGCGCAATCCTACCGCGCCATAGGCGCGCACGAACCACCTATTCGGGGGATCGTGCGCGTCCGGTGCCTCAGTCGCAATAGCGGATTCTGACGGGACGGCCGATGTAAGGGTCCCATACCCGCCGTACGCTGCAATATTCGTAATAGCGGTACCGCGGATAATTGTCGCGATACCAATAGCCGTCGACCGGATAATAACCGCGTTCGCGGTAGAAGCGCCGATCATAATCGTAGCGGCGGTCGTTGGAGATCGCGGCGCCGATCGCCAGGCCTGCAATTCCGGCCACCAGCGCGGCACCGGCGACATCGCCGCCGCGATCACGATAATGGCGCCGCCAGCGCCAATCCTGCGCCTGGGCCGGCGCGATCGAAACCAGCAGGCTGGCACCGGTGGCAACGCCGAGAACCAGCTTCTTCGCCAGAGGGCTCATCGAATCTTCTCCTCACCTCCAGGCGCCGTGAGTCGTTCGGCGCCGACGGATCGTAGATGCTCCACCGCAGCTTAATCGGTTTGGAACCGGCTGTTCAGCCGCGGTTTAGCTGGCTAACGAGCGGCATGGCCTACTGGATCCTCCGCTCCGAACCCGATGCCTATTCGTGGGACGACCTGGTGCGCGACGGCACCACCGAATGGAACGGCGTGCGCAACTATACCGCCCGCAACTTCCTGAAGACGATGGTGCCCGGCGACCAGGCGCTGTTCTACCACTCCAACATTCAGAAGGCCGCGGTGGGGATCATGGAGATCACCCGCGCCTGGCAGCCGGACGGCGACGACGGCAAATGGGCCAGCGTAGCGGTCAAGGCCGTGCGCCCGCTCGCCACGCCCGTGCCGCTGCCCGACATCAAGGCCGAGCCGCGGCTTACAGCCCTCGAGATGGTCCGCCAGTCGCGCCTGTCGGTGACTCCGGTTCGCCCGGAGGAGTGGGCAGTGCTGCTGGAGATGGGCGGTCTGACGCCGGATCGCTGAGGTCGATCGGCACGCGGTTCGACTTGTCCGGCTTCTTGCGGAAGGCCCGGCCGATCCCCTTGCCGGCATCGCCGACCAGCTTGAAGAAATTTCGCGATTCGCCCGGCTCTTCGCAGCAGCTGTCGGGATCGAACAGCTTGCCGACCAGTCGCACGGCCGCTGTCGTGCCGCCGAACAGGTCGACGCCGACGGTACAGCCCTCCATGCGGGCGGCGCAGGGCTCGACGGTGGCGTTGAGCGCAGCGATGCCGGTTCTCTCCGGGTTGCTCGGCATCGGCCGGTCCGGCGGGCCGCGCTCGTCCGGCAACGGCAGCCGGGGCGCGTTCACCCCCTTGCCGCACACCACGATGCTATTGCTGCTGGTGCCGTCCTGGGCAGACGCGCAGGGATCGGCCAGCACCGACCAGCGCTGCGTGCCATCCGCCGCCCGTTGCGGGCTGTTGACGGTCGCAGCCGCAGTGGGCGCGCCCTCCTGTGGCAATAGGATCGTCAGTACCAGCGCCACCAGCAACATGCGCTTCTCCCGCGAGGAAACTGCACCGTTAGAGCATGTTCGGCACCGGCACGAAAGGGCCCGCTCAGGCGAAGAGCGCGCGCTCCTCTTCCTCCAGCACATCGGGGATCGGCAGCAGCGCGCCGCAACCGGCTTCACGCCCATGCGGCGGCGGCACCAGATTCCACGGCGTCATCACGGCCTCGCACCAGGCAGTGAAGAAGCCCGAGGACCAAGCGCTCACCACGTCTTCGGTCGCCCGGATCGCGCCGGCATCGGAAGGATTCATCGGTCCGTATGGAATCGTCATCGTCACCGCTCCCTGTCGTGTTGATGCGCCCGTTTCCCGAGTCTCTCGAGCATAGCAGAAAAGCGCCGTGCCCGCATCGCCTTACCTATGGTTCAGCCCGTACCCATGCCGGCGGCGAACGCGATGCGCAGCGCCTCGGACAGGCTCTTCGCGCCCAGCTTGGCCATCACATTCGCGCGGTGCACCTCCACCGTGCGCGCCGAAATGCCGAGGTCATAGGCGATCGTCTTGTTGGGATAGCCCTGGGCCAGCCCCTCCAGCACTTCGCGCTCGCGCACGGTCAGCGCGCCGAGCAGCGTTTCGGCATCGGCGGCGCGCGCCTTCACATCCTCCGCCGCCTCCAGCCGTTCGAAGCCACGGTTGATCGCGTCGATCAGCGATTTGCTGTCGATCGGCTTTTCCAGAAAGTCGACCGCCCCCGCCTTCATCGCCTTCACCGCGAGCGATACGTCGCCGTGCCCGGTCAGCACGATGACCGGCAGCGCGATTCCCCGCGCATGCAGTTCCTGCTGCACCTCCAGCCCGTCCATTTCGGGCATTCGCACGTCGAGCAGGATGCAGCCGGGCTCCACCTGTCGCGCTTCCTTCAGGAAGGCCACGCCCGAAGGCCAGGTCTGAACTGCAAAGCCGGAGGTCTTGAGCATGAAGCTGGCGGAACGGCGCACGCCGTCCTCATCGTCGACGATATGGACCAGTCGTTTCTCGGTCACGGCGCGTACCCTTCTTCTTCTACTTGGACCAGGGTGAAGTGGAAGCAGCTGCCGCCCCCGGTGCGCGGCTCCAGCCAGATGCGGCCGCCATTGGCCTCCACGATCGTTCGGCAGATCGAGAGGCCCAGCCCCATGCCGTCGGCCTTGGTACTGTGAAAGGCCCGGAACAGATCGTCGGCCACGGCAGGCGCCACGCCGGGTCCGGTATCCGCCACCGTCACCCGCACGAAGCCGGGCGACTCCACGCGGCTGGAAATGGTCAGTCGCCGCTCGGCCGAGTCGGCCATGGCTTCGATCGCGTTGCGCATCAGGTTGATCAGCACTTGCTGTATCTGGATGCGATCCACCAATACGCGCCCTGCCCCCGGATCGAACAGGAACTCGGCGATCACGCCGCGTTCGCGCGCGCCGATCAGCGCCAGCTTGCACGCCTCGTCCACCAGGTCCGGCACCGCCTCTACGCTTTTTTCCACCTCGCCGCGCGCGACGAACTCGCGCAGCCGCCGCACGATCGTGCCGGCCCTCAGGGCTTCCTGAGTGGTATCTTCCAGGGCCTCGCGGATCATCGGCAGATCTTCCGGATCGCCGCCGTCGATCAGGTTGGATACGCCACGTACATAATGCACAACCGCCGTGATCGGCTGGTTCAGCTCGTGCGCGAGGGTGGAAGCCATGGTACCCATAGCGCTCACCCGCGCTGCATGGATCAGGCCCGATCGCAGTTCCTCGATCCGCGCCTCGGCGCGCTGCTTGTCGGTCAGGTCGCGGATGAATCCGGTGAAGACGCGCTCACCCTCGGTGATCGCCTCGCCCACTGACAGCTCGATGGGAAAGGTCGATCCGTTGCTGCGGCGGGCGGTAACGGTGCGGCCGGTACCGATGATCCGCCGCTCGCCTGTTTCCATGTAGCGGCGGATATAGCCGTCATGTCGTGCGCCATCGCCGTGGGGCATTAACAGGCTGATATTGGCGCCGACCACCTCCGCTTCGCTGTAACCGAACATTCGCTCGGCGGCAGCGCTGAAGGATAGAATGTTGCCGCGCTCGTCAATGATCACCATCGCGTCGAGCACCGTCGCCAGTATCGAACGGAGATGGTTTGCCGACGCCGTCGCC